>JALRAZ010000195.1 GCA_023257935.1 Verrucomicrobiota bacterium | reverse complement strand
AGGCAGAGCAAGCCTCTGATTATTACTCAGTGGACAACTATCCTGATGTAGAAAAGATCGATGCCCACTTTCACATCCGCACTGTGGACACGGAGTTCGTTGCTCGGGCGACAGAGGATGGGTTTCGCTTTCTCAATGTGGTCGTTCATACCGCCGATGAAACCGAGCTTAGAAAGCGACACCAGGCGGCTTGGGCGCAGCAGCAGGCGCATCCTGACCGGGTCGAAGTCGTAGTTGCTTTTCCTCTTAAGGGATGGGATGAACCCGACTGGGTTGAGCGAACCCTCACTTTCCTGCGGCAGGCAAAGAGTCAGGGCGCCATTGGGGTCAAGATATGGAAGGACGTTGGGATGGGTTTTCGCGATGGAATGGGCGATTTGGTGAAGGTGGATAATCACCAATTCGATCCGGTTCTGAACTTCATGGAGCAAGAGGGCCTTCGGCTGATGGCCCACCTCGGTGAACCAAAAAACTGTTGGTTACCTCTTGATCAGATGACCGTCAAGAATGACCGCCGCTACTTTGCTGCCCATCCAGAATACCACATGTACAAACACCCTGAAATGCCCTCTTATGAGGATCAGCTAGCGGCGCGTGATCGTATGCTCGATAAGCACCCCAACTTACCTTTTCTAGGAGCCCACTTTGGGAGTTTGGAATGGAGCGTCGACTTACTGGCGGATTTCCTGGATCGTTATCCTGCAGCAAGGGTAGATACCGCTGCCAGAATGGGGCAGATCCAGTATCAGAGTCAAAATGATCCCTCCAAGGTACGCTCCTTTTTCATACGCTATCAGGATCGAATTCTCTACGGTACCGATGGCGGTGTTCAAGCCCCTGGCCAAGCAAAAGCCGCGAGTCTGCAGATGCAAAGGCGATGGTTATCAGACTGGACGTATTTTTGCACCGATCAGGAGCAATCAGTGCCTGAATTGGATTTGCCAGTGCGAGGACTGAAACTTCCGCGAGCTGTGGTTGACAAGATCTATCATGGCAACGCAAGGCAACTCTTTCCCAGCGCTTGGTCGGATTGATGAAAGCTGGATCAGCCAAACGCTTTTCTTGAGGTCTAAGGACGGTTACCTCAGCACTCCCCGAGCTTCAGGGCACCTGCAAGCCTGAAATGTTGGCCGCCAGTTAAAAACCGATTTGAATGCTGCTGTCTGAGTCATTTGATTTTTTGCTCAGCCGTGTTTTTGGCCCTCCTTGCTTGCCTTCAAATCGATGCCATAGACACCTGACTCATACATCAGAGGGGTGACGCTGGTTAGGAGAAAAATGTGACCGATGCGATGGCTTTGAAGGGGCTCCCTCACTTGCAAGGCTAATGAGTTCAACCCTTGATTAACTCGCTCCACAGTGGTTTGAGATCTTCATCTCTCCTGGCCATCCGGATCATTTGCTGGCGATCGCCCAGCTCCAAAGCCATTCGCAAAAAATCTCGTGCTTCCTTGAGATTGCCAAGTTGAGCGGCGTAGCAAGCCAAATTGTAAGGGATAATCGATTCCTTGGGGAATTTGGCAGCGGCTTCCAGTAAGGCCTGACTGGCAGCTTCCAGTGAACCTTCTTTGGACCGTCGAATCGCATAGGATCTGAGGATGTAGCCACTGGTATCCGAAGGGTGTTCACTGATCAACTGGATTGCAACCTTAAGTGCCTCTTCCCATTCCTGTAAATCCGCATGCAGCCTCCAATTGAGTTCAAGGAACAGGAGGTCTTTTCGGTCCTCAAGAGGAATGCACTGGAGTTCGCCCAGTGCCTCAATGGGATTATGCAAAAGAAGCCATCCCTCGGCGCTAGCCAGGTGGTGAGCCGTTTTTGATGAAGTCTCTGGGCGCCCCATTTTCACCGCGAAAGGACCGATCGACTGGTCATGGCTGGATCCAGAGACTTGGGCAGATAACCGACTGAGGTTTGGATGGCATTCTCGCAGGAGCAACCCGCGCTGGCTTCCGGGGCCAGTAGCAGTCCGCCTGCCGGAATCATGCCTAGCCAGCACCCGCTGCGAAGGCCTTCGAATTGAGTGCGACGGTTGCTCTGCAGATCCCACTGGCCATGGTAATAATGACGGTAGAAAATGCTATTGAGGGCTGCAGACATGGTGCCGCAACCGCGTCGCTCGGGAAGGTCGCTACGTAGCAAGGCACCATCCCGCAGGTTGAAGGCACGCTGGTCAGAGTAGAAGGTGTCACCAATGACCACAGGATGCTGTAGATGACCACTATGATGATTTTTGCCCGCTTCATGACTTTCCTCCCAGAGCAAGGATCCGGCTGCCAAAGGTGGTGAGGATTGATCGAGCCCACCCGAGGACTGGGGGCGTGTGTTGAAGGCATAGGTATGATAGTGTTTGTCCTTGTCTGCGCCAGCCACAACTAGGGTATCATTGCTGTAGGTCATGTAGGTCATGAACCGACAATCACTGAAATCATGAACTCGCTCCCAACTCTGCTTGCCGCTTCTAAGATCCAGGCACACCAGCCGGACATCAGTGAGTTCTTCGGGTTTAAGCCTTCCGGTTTCAGCATGAATGGCTGCAGGATTTTGGCTCTCCAGGAAAAAAATTTCTTCATCCCCGATGGTGATGGTTGAATTGATGATGGCCCCACCCGTGTAGGACCAGAGTGAATTGCCATCATGCCGATCCACGGCAAAAAGATGAGCACTGACAACCCGACTGATATCTTCAGGGTGATCATCCTCAAACCACTCCCCATCGTCTCCAAGGTAACCCGAACCTGCCTTCACACTGCTTCCGATGAGCATGTCACGGTAGGTGGCCAGGTAGCCCCAGTCCATGGACCGGGATTGACCCTCAGAAAATGTCTCGAAGATCAGCTCGCGCCGCCCGGTGTGACCTTCAATCCCAAGGCAGTGACGCCCCTGTGCCACGTAGAGATAGTCGTGGGTCCCGATCATGTTGCTGCAGTCTCGCGGCAAGTTGGCTCGTCTCATTTCGGGGCTAAAATAATTCCACAGAATGGTTCCATTATAGGCATCCAAGCCAAAAAGAATTCGATCCCCCTGAATGTAAAGCCTTCCATTGACGGATATCGGGGCTGGATTGCGGGGGCCTCGATCAGGCATGGGGCGTGGGCCTGGGTCCCCCCACCAAAGGACCCCCAATTCGCCAGAAACCAGTTCGTCCTGACTGCACGAGGAATTGTCTGCCCCACCATACTGATGACTCCAATCCCCTGAACCAGGCAGAATGCCTCGTCTGGCCAGCCACCAGTTATTCGCCACACCAGAGGATTCAGTTTTCAGATCGAGGGAGCTTAGGGCCGTCTCAAGCTCAGCGTCGGTCACGCTTGATGGGTTTGAGCGATGGATACAGAGGGATCCGCCTGCTGGTCTGAGGTGTCTGGCTAGTTGCTTGAGTCTTTGATTGATATCCAAGCTATGGGTCAGGTGGTTTGTTTCTTCGACCAAAATCAGGTTGGCAAAGAATGGGCCGTAGGGCAGGGAGTCTAGCTCACTGTGATGCACAGAAACCCGTTCTCCGTAGAGACCGGCTGCGTCCAATTTGGCTCTGGCATCAGCAACGGCCGATGCTGATTCATCCACCAGAATGATTTTGAGCTGACTCAGCTTTGCCAGAGCGCTTGCACGCATGAGTTGTTGGCTTGAAGCCCCGATGATCAGAGCAAATCCTTTGTCGTTTTCGGTTGTGTTGAGCAAGGCAGTCATCTGCTCTGTGAGCTTGCTGCTCACTGTGATTGGGGCTCCCTCTGGTTGGGGGGAAGCCGGTTCCAGTGGGGCGTAGTAGAATGAACTATCAAAGCGATAAAGCTGACTGAATTGAGCTTGCTTGCCTACCATGGGTCCGTGGATTCGGAACGAGTATTCTCCATCTATTTGGATGTTGTTAAACTCGACTTGATGTTTCTCACTGAGCGTGGGGGAAGCAAATTCTCTGAACTCTCCCTCAGGACCCATCAGGTCGACTCGCGTTGGCATTTCCTCATCGCAATTCCAGCTGATGCGGACACTTGTCCTGCCTGTCCAGTCTACGAAAGGCCCCAAAGCGATGGGCATGATGATAGGCTCTGGTCCCGCCAGTGGGAAATAGGCCTTACGTGCCTGATGACGTTCCTGAATTGCCTCCATGCTGGCTGGTTGGTTCAGCAGATAGACTTCGTGGAGGGATCCCTTGAGGGGCTGGACGCTCCCTTCCTGAATCCAATTACCCAATTCATAATGAAGCGATTCCGGATATTTGATGGTGGTTTTGGGGCGAGGGACCTCACCCTCTGGCTCACCATCGACCCAAAGTGCTAATTGTTCCGGCCCTACATTGACCACGATGTGATGCCACTGACTGGCTTTCAACAGCGCACCGGCCTTCAATGTCAGCGGTAAAGTTTGGTGGTCAGGCAAGATTGAAAATTCAAGCCGCCCACCTTGGTGACCAAGATGCCAGCCACCTTTGGTGACCCCCTCGGGATGGGTGGCGCTGATGATTCCTCCGGATTGATCGACCTCATCGATCCTTACCCAGGCTTCAATGCAGAAAAGATCTGGCGGGAGGCTTGCGTCGGTTTGTTTGTCCGCAAGAAAAAGCCTTCCTGCCGATTGCTTTAGGTCGACGCGGGGTGGCAGGGGATCATCCGCCAAGACTATTGGACCTCGTAACTCGATCCTAGGACCTCCGGCCAGGGGCAGTAACTTGTGACCCTGTTTACGGTGAGAGGCAAACAACCAGTGTGCGTGGATCACATCTTTGTCTGGTCCTGCCATCAAGGATTCAAAAGGAAGAAGCATGACCGTAAGCAGCAGGCCTATCCACTGGATGATGGGGTGCTGGCCTGTGCGCCTTGTTGTGCTGGCTGGTTGGTCCATGATCCTCAATACTAGGGACCTCAATGATCTCAGGCAATCATCGATTCGAACCTTTGCCCCCGAGTTGAGTTGGTTGCGATGCATCGATTCGCCCCCTCTCCGGGAAGGCAAAGCAACCATGACATCAGGTCAGAGTAAAGCTCTTCCCAAGCTTGCTTTTTAAGAAAGTTTTCTGATGAGATCATCTACATGGTCAAACTAAACTGGCTTAGGAACGATTACTGGTTTCTGCTCTGGTTTTCCCTTTTTGTTTGTTTAGGCCGAATCGGTCAGCTTCATGGGGCTCAGCAGCCTAATGTATTGATGATCATGGTGGATGATCTCAATGATTGGATCGGGTGCCTGGGAGGTCATCCTCAGGCAAAAACTCCCAACATGGATGCCTTGGCTCAGAGGGGGGTGCTTTTCACCCAAGCCCACTGTGTTGCCCCGGCCTGTCGGCCATCGCGCACTGCCATTTTCACCGGAAAGCTTCCTTCCAAAACAGGGGCATGGACCAATGCCAGCGACGATGTCATCGCAGACCTGGCCATTGAGCAGCTGTTGCCCGGGTATTTCAGTTTGCATGGATATGAGACCCTTGGAACGGGCAAACTCCTTCATGGGGGGCGTCTTCATCTATTTGACCAGGGGTATCAAACCGAGCAGCGATGGAGTCCGTTCACCCGCAAGAGAGTCGAGTATACCGTCGCAGAGCAGCCCACCAAGGGTTCGAATCATCCCAGGCACGTCGTTCCCGATGGCCCTGGTGGCGAAGAGATCGCTCTCCCACTCAATGGGCTGCCCAGTGAACGTCAACCTGATACTCGATCAGGAGAATCATTTGATTGGGGCCCACTAAAAGTCGCCGATACGGCCATGGGTGATACCCGTATCACTGACTGGGCCATCGAGCAGTTGCGGCAGCGGCGCAATCAGCCTTTTTTCATGGCAGTGGGTTATTATCGACCGCATATCCCTCTTTATGCTCCGGCTCGAGATTTTGAAGTACTCCCTCCTGTTCAAGAGATTCAGTTGCCAGAGATTTTAGCCCGTGATTTAAGCGATGTGTCTCAGGAAGCTCGCCGATGGGCGCGAGAACCTGTCACCGCTGGTACGCATCATCAGGTTGAAGCCTCAGGGCAGTGGGCTGATGCCGTGCGTGCCTACCTTGCTAGCGTTCATTTTGTGGATCGTCAAATGGGTCGATTGGTGGCAGCGCTTGATGCCAGTCCTCATGCCGATCGAACGATCATTGTTCTGATGAGCGACCACGGTTGGCATCTTGGTGAAAAGGAACATTGGGGCAAGTGGACCGGTTGGGCAGAATCCACTCGTATACCCTTGATCCTGGTGCCCCCGCTTGACCCAACAAGCCCTCAATTCGGTCAGCGTTGTGAGGAACCTGTCAGCTTACTGGATATTTTCCCCACTTTGGTGGATCTCTGTCATCTGCCTCCTGCTCCCTGGCTTGATGGGGTCACACTGCGCCCGCAGCTGGAGAACCCTGGACAACAGGCTGGCCGTCATGTGTTGACCTGGTTTGATGCTGGCAATGTGGTGCTCACTTCCCGTCATTGGCGCTACCTTCATTATGCTGATGGTTCTGAGGAACTCTACGCCAGTTCCAGGGAGGATCCCGGGCAATGGTTCAATCTGGCCGGACAGCCTCAAATGCACGAGAGACTCCACCGCTTGAGAGCGATGGTTCTTGAGGCAAACTGATTTCAGGGCTGAGGGGTCGTTACTGGTTTGAGGGATTTGATTCGGATATGGCGGTAGCGGACATATTCGGCTGTATGATCGCCACCACCGTGGACTTGGAGAGCGATCTTACCGGTTGCTGGATGTCGTATTTCAGTCTCCTGCCACTCCATGATCTTAACCCCATTGATCCAGGTGGTGATATGAGGAGGGTTGCCTTCGATACGGGCTCGACACTCGTTCCACTGACCATGCCGCCAGAATAAAGGCCAGGATTCGGGTAGGATTGGAAAAGGGATGGGGGGATTACCCGTGGGTTGGGTGGTGATGTCTGTGACCTTGTCGGTAAAACTGTAATTGCGAACATGTGGGCGCCCCCCAAGTCCCTCTCCGTAAATGCCCATGACATTGCCACCTGCGTGATAGTCAATCATGGCCTGCCAGGCCTTGCCATCTTCAGTGCTACGCAAAAAGAGTCCGCTATCTGGACCAAAGTCGTTGTTCATCTCCAGGACCACTTCAAAATCACCGTATGTCGTGTCGCTCACGAGGATACCACCATTTCCAGGGACATCCTGTGAGCCGACGATGGCCCCATCCTGAACTTCCCATTTGCCCCCACTCTGGTGATTGCTGGCACGGCTATGACCTGTCTTCGCACTGACGTGCCAGCCACTGAGAGTGGATCCATCAAAGAGAGGCTCAAACCCTGACTCATCGGACTGGCTTAGCAAGGACTGGGGAAGGAGACAAACCAGCAGGATTGCTGACAAGTGATATGATTTCATGATTGATTGGTTGGTGATTCCAAGGACATTGCCCTGCTTTCGGGTTCAAGCTCAATGATCAAAAAGCGCTCCCAGACAAAAGGTTTGCATTAACCGACATCGGGGTTTAACCAGATCTTACTATGGCAGGTCATAATAAATGGTCCAAGGTCAAGCACATCAAGGGAGCTGTAGATGCCAAGCGTGCTAAAATTTTCTCCAAGCTAAGCCGGGAAATATTTGTCGCGGTGAAGGAGGGGGCCAGTGATGATCCCGATCTGAATCCAAGGCTGCGAATGGTGCTCCTGAAGGCACGTCAGGCCAACATGCCATCGGATAATGTCCAGCGTGCGATTCAGAAGGCGACAGGAGAAGGTGGTCATTCAGTGTTCTTGGATTTGACCTACGAAATATATGGACCGCAAGGTGTGGCTATCATGGCGGAAATCTCCACCGACAACAAAAACCGAACTGCTGCGGAGATTCGCCATATTTTGACCAAGCATGGGGGAGCTATCGCCTCTGCAGGCTCGGTTACCCGATTGTTTCACCGCAAGGGCCAGATCATGATAGCTCGGGATGAAGCGAGCGAGGAGAAGGTGATGGAGCTTGCGTTGGAGGCAGGAGCGGAAGATTTTCTAGCCGATCCGGAAGGTTATGAAATCATTACGGACCCAAATCAATTTGAGACTGTGCTGCAGACCATCGAGGGGGCAGCGATCCCTACAATGAGCGCGACCGTCACGTTCCTACCCGAGCTACTCTCACCGGTTTCGGTTGATAGCGTCCCTGCAATCCAGAAGTTGATTGATATGCTCGATGATCACGATGATGTCACCAACCTCCATACCAACGTGGAATTCCCTCAGTAGGTCTGATGCGGGTGAGAGTGGCCGCTCTCATGCGGCTCAAGGGTGTTTCTCAACAGGCTGATCGCAACCAGAGGCCTTCATGCTGTGACAAGCAATCCCAACAGATCCCTGCTCAAAGCATGCCTTGAGCGATTGGCTCATGCCGTGATTCAAGCCCCAGGTTGGTTCATCTATCCACAATGCTTTTGTTTTCTGATTTGTGTGGGCTGGACCCTGACACACCTGGAATTCAATACCTCGCGTAGCGATTTGGTGGGGTCCGCTCAGCGTTACCATCGAAATTTTCTGGATTATCAGGCAAATTTTGGTGGGCAAGATGAACTCATCGTCGTTGTCGAGAGCGGGGATTGGCAAAAAAATCGACGGTGGGTCGAGGCACTTGGATCTCGTCTTCAGGCAGAGTCAGACCTCTTTGCCAATGTATTGTATCGTCAGGATTTACTCACCATCGGGCCTACTGCGCTGAGATTGGTGCCAGAGCTGGATACCCTACTGGAGCTTGAGCAAATGCTCATCAGAGCTACCCCTTTTTTGGGTGAGGTGGCGAATATGACCAGCCTGAGCGATTTGTTTTTCTGGGTTAATCTTCAATTTCGCGAGGCATCAGATCGAAAGGCTTCCAGAGATAATCCCTCCTCTGGACCTTCCCTTTTGGTGGAGAGTTTGCCGATGCTCCAGTCCTTGTTGGGCGAGATGCTTCATGCAGTCAAGCACCCTGAAACCCAGCCCTCTGCAAACCTAGCTCTGATGACTATGAGTCCGAGATCAGGGGGAGGAGGTTACCTATCCTTTGATCAAGGTAAAAGCTACTTGCTGCTTGTTCAGCCTAGCCGACCAGAGCTTGAGAAACAGGCGATACGACGACTCAGAGAGCTGGTGAATGCTCTGGTCAGGGAGATTCCAGGGATCAACGTCGGGATCACTGGCAAGCCGGTGATGGAGTTCGATGAAATGACTCAGTCGCGACGCGACACGCTGCTGGCCACCGTGGTTTCCATTGGGTTGGTTTCCTTGATTTTCATTTTTGGCTATCGCGAAGTAGGTCGCCCCATCAAGGCAACCTGTTGCCTGATCATTGCTCTGGGCTACACCCTTGGCTACACCAGCCTGTGTGTCGGGCATTTGAACATCCTGACCATTGCTTTCCTGCCCATGCTGGTTGGGCTTGCCATTGACTTTGGGGTGCACCTGATCACTCGGTTCGAGGAGGAGCTTCTTTTACACGGGGACGCCAGCCGGGCGGCTCACCAGGCCATAGTCAACACTGGTGCGGGTATTGTCACCGGCTGCCTGACCACTGCTGGTGCTTTCTTGGCCATGGCTTTGACTGAGTTCAAGGGGGTCAGGGAAATGGGACTGATCACCGGAGGGGGTATGTTGCTTTCCCTGATTCCGATGATGACCATGCTACCCGCCTGGCTCCTCTCCACCGCGCGATCTTCCAAGAAGCCGTCTTTGCCAGTCCCTGAAGCTGGACACAATGAAGCTGCTCGTGAGTCATCCCGCCCTTATGCGACCTGGCGTGTCTGGGGATGGAGTGCGGCGGTAACCCTTATAGCCCTTTGGCAAATCCCTCGCGTTTACTTCGATTACAATCTACTGAACCTGCAGAACCCAGATCTCGAATCGGTGCGTTATGAGTATAAGCTCATGAAGGCAACCGATCAATCTGCTCTGTATGGTGCGGTGATTACTCAAACATTGCAGGAAGCTCGCGATGCCTCCCAATCCATCGAGGGCATGAACTCGGTGAAATCAGTCCGTTCTCTAATTCCCCTGCTTGAACCTCTGGAATCCGAGAAACGGAGGATTCTGGAACGTATAGTCGCTCAAGCCTTCACGCTACCGCTGGCATCTGCCCGATTAAATCCGCCTGAGAGTCATGAACTCCATCGGGCTATGGTCTACTGCGCTGGCTACCTGCAGGCTGCTTCCACGAAGCTGAAGGGTCGCCAGGATATGGCACAAACCAGGCAGGCTCTCATGGCTCTTAAGGAGCAGATTTCCGAGCTTATCCTGGCGGTTAATCGGCGCGATCCCAAGGAAGTCAGCCAGAGTCTTGGAAGGTTTCAGACCCATCTCTTTACTCAATGGAGCGATATGGTGGAGTGCCTGCGTGCTACTGTTTTGAAAGAATCTCTTCCTATTGCTGACTTGCCGCCCTTTCTTCGTCAGCGATTTCTCGGGGAGGATGGCCGTTTTCTTTTGCAGGTTTTTCCCAAGGAAAACCTTTGGGAACGAAGGCATCAGACCACCTTTATTTCTCAGCTTCGAACCCTTGACAAAGAAGATCTCAACACCCCTGTGATTACCGGCACCCCAGTGCAATTATTTGAATACACCGAACTCCTCAAGCAGAGTTATCTCGAGGCCTCGATTTATGCCCTGCTAGCCATCGTGATCTTGGTGTGGTTTCACTTTGGCAGCCTGCTGACCTTGTGTTTGGCGCTGCTTCCAGTTTTTGTGGGTTGCTTCTGGCTTCTCGGGTGGATGGGCCTGTTTGGCATCCCGTTTAATCCAGCCAACATCATGACCTTGCCGCTGATCCTAGGTATCGGTGTGGCCCATGGGATTCATCTCCTGCATCGTTATCGTGAGGAGTCATTCATTGATTTGCGTTATTCCAGTACTGGGAGAGCGGTGCTGATTTCAGCCATGACCACGATGGCTGGTTTTTCCAGTCTCATGCTGGCTGGACACCAGGGTATTGCAAGCTTGGGTCTGGTCATGACTCTAGGTGTCCTCTTTACCTTGATCTCAGCCCTCCTCATTCTGCCCCCCTTGATCACTGTTTTGGCTGAATTTTTGCCTGCAAGTCAGCATTTCAGAGCAAAAAAAAACCAGTGACAGTCTATGGGACTGCCACTGGAAAGTGAGGAACCGAGACCACTTGTTGGGTCAAGGACATCTATAATAGCTAGCAACCTTCTCTGTGAATCGTCAAATCAATTCGACTTTCAGCCTGCTCAAATAGTCGCAAAAGAAACCTGCAACGATAAAGTTAATCCTGCTTCCGAGGGTATCCTCCATTTGCTTCGATTGAATCACCGATTGACGTCTGTCGGCCAAAACCTATAATTCCTTCAGTGGCAAGTCCCCAAGGCAATCAGGCAAAAGAGAGGTTTCTCGAGTTCATTGACCGCAAGAAATTGAGGTTGACCTCTCAGAGGATGATCATCATCGACGTTGTCTTCAACACCGAGGAGCATTTCACAGCCGACCAGCTGCTTGAGTGGTCTCGTTCGAGAGATGCCTCCATATCCAGGGCAACAGTCTATCGCACATTGCCCCTGCTCACCGAGAGTGGCTTGGTCCACGAAATGGATTTTGGTAAGGATCAGAAATACTACGATCCGAACTACGCAGATCATCCCAATCATCATCATATCATATGCGAGGATTGTGATCGTATCGTTGAGTTTGAAAGTGAAAAAATTGAGCAATTAGAAGGAGAGATAGCCCAGAAGCTGGGTTTTGCGCTCCGATCACAAAACTTGCGTATCACGGCTAATTGCGAGTCGCTCAAGAAAAATGGGAGTTGTGGTCAGAAGGATGCCTGCCGATGAAAACCCTGGGTCAATCCAACCCGATACCCCCCGAAAAAACACCTGACTGCAAACTAGCCTGAATGGGCTTCTTTAAGTCCTCCTTTACCGTTCTGTCTGCCTAGCATGGAGCCCAAATCCGACAAAGAATTTCAGGCCATCGAACAAATCAAGGCTATCTGCCATCGCATCGTCAAGGAGATGATGCCGCTACAACCTGCTATTGGTCAATTGCAGCAGCCTGAGATCAGGCAGTCACTTTACGAAACGGTTTACCAACTCACCGGTCAGCTAGAAGCCGTCAAAAAGCAGGTCATCCGTTATGAAAAGGGAGATGATAATCAAATCCTCTGAGCTGCTGCCCTTTCCCCGGTGGTTTGAACTAACCGCTTGAGCCCGTTTTGACTTCAGGTATCGCCATCCTACTGATTTTTGCCTTTGGGTTGATGAGCTTCCTGTTCGCCCTAGCTGAGTCCTCTCTCTTCTCACTCGGTCAGCAGGCGGTCCAGCGATTGCGCCAACGTAAAGCATCTGATGCTGAGTGGATTGTCAACAAATTGAGCAAGCCCAATGGCATAGTCGCTACGCTTGTCTTTGGGAACACCTTGTTCAACTCCGCTATCTGGGCAACGGGTTTGATGATGGTGATCAAAGGTGCTTGGCCCCCCGTTGCGACCCTTGTGGCGCTGGTGCTGATGATCCTTCTGGGTTGTGAGGTTATTCCCAAGGCACTGGCGGTGAGGCTTCCCGAGAAATGGTCTTTGGCGGTCGTTCGCCCCCTGCGATTCATGGAATGGACTGCTCGCCCGTTAGAAAAACTGGCTGACTGGATGGGCGATGCAATCAACCAATGGGCGCCGAAACGTTTACGTGGTGAAATCACTCGAGGCGGCGGTGATTCGGATTATCAGGAGCTACTCGAACTGGGTCATCAGCAGGGAGTGCTTGGCCAGGGGGAAAAGGAAATTATCCAGGAAATAATCGAATTGGACCGGAAGTGCGCCACTGACGTCATGACTCCGCGCAGTCAGGTTAAGGCCATTGCATTTGACATGCCTATTCAAGACATGCGTTCAGAGGCACGTCAGGCATCTTTCAGGCGTATGCCTCTCTACAGCGAGTCTCTGGATCAGATTGTAGGCATCCTTGATACTCGCCTGCTTTTCCTCAATCCCAGTGGAGACCTCTTTGAGTGCACCGAATTGCCTTCATTCGTGCCTGAGTCCATGAATCTACTCGCTCTTTTCAAGAGCTTGCAGCGACAGCGACGAGGTCTAGCGGTGGTTGTGGATGAATTTGGGGGCCTGGCTGGGGTGGTGACCATGGAAGATATTCTGGAAGCCATCCTTGGCCCCATACGCAATGAAGACGAATCAGAAGATTTTGAATTTGAAGTGCTGGCCTCCGGCCTCTGGCGGGTGAGTGGGCTTCTGGAAATCGAGGTTTTCAGGGAGCATTGCCCTGAGTTGGGAGAAGTCCATGAGGTCGATACAATGGGAGGTCTATTCACCATGAAACTAGGTTACGTACCCGATGGAGAGGAAACGGTTCAATATGGTGGACTCAAACTGACTTCCAAAGTGGTAGGGGAGCGAAGAGTCAAGGAGCTACTGGTTGAGCGGCTCAGCGATCATGAAGACAAAAAGCTAACTCGATTTTCAACGACCTGATGAACCTTCTCCTCCTTTTTATTTTTGTGATGGGGCTGGCACTCTCCTTTCTTTTTTCGGGAATGGAGTCAGGCATGCTCTCGACTAATCGGCTCGCTTTGCGAAGGCGGGCTCGCGCTGGCGACCACTCAGCTTCTGCCCTCATGAGTTACTTGGATGAAACCGAGTCTTTTCTTTGGACTGTTTTGGTAGGCAACACGCTTGCCAACCTCATGATTGTTGCTCCCCTCCTGCTTGGGCTTCGAGCTCTTTTGCCAACCCAGCCATGGCTTTCGGGACTCTCTCTGGTACTGTTGCTGTTGTTGCTTTACACCTTTTGTGATCTCTTTCCAAAACTGCTCTATCGCCGGTTTCCAGACTCATTAACGATTGGTTCCATCGGTCCTTACCGTTTTTTTCATGGTCTGCTTGCCCCTGTAGTCTTCCTGGTATCCGGGTTCGCTGACCTGATGCTCAAGGTGAGTGGAGGGAAGGCTCTCAATGCCCGTCTTTTTACGAATCGAGAAGAAATGCGTCAGGTCATGGCTCATTCGAGTCAAAACCTGACCATGGAGGAAAAGTCCATGATCGACAGGGTGATGGATTTGCAGAGTCGCTCCTTAGCTAGTGTCATGACCCCCATGAATCAGACCACATGCCTGAACCGTGATCAGACCATCCTCGAGGTGGTCAAGATTGCGCAAGAGAGGGCTCTGACCCGCTTCCCTGTATTGGGAATACAGGAAGGTAAAACAGTTGTGGTTGGTGCCTTTCACCTCAAGGCCATGTTGCATGACTGGGAAAAGCATTGTGACGAACTGGTTGGTGATCACTTGACCGGTGTGATGCGGTTGCCCTCAGAGCTGTCTGCGGATGAAGCGTTACGAAAAATGCAGGCATCTGGCCAGCGAGTTGCCTTGGTGGTGAAAGCTGATCAAAAGGAACTGGGTTGGGTGAATCTGCGTGATATTCTCAAGACTGTGTTTGGTGAAGTGAATCTTTGAGCATGGAAGAATCCGGATCCATATGGATTTTGATGCAAGTGGGCTTTGTGCTCTTGCTGGTTGCCCTGAATGGGTTTTTTGTGGCAGCCGAATTTGCCTTGGTTAAAATCAGGGAGTCACAGATCAAGCCATTGATTGATGAGGGCAATCGCAAGGCTCTCATGACACGGCGAGTGCTTGAGCACTTGGATGCTTCGCTCAGTGCCTGCCAGCTTGGGATCACCTTGGCTAGCCTGGCTCTAGGATGGGTTGGAGAACCGGTCTTTGCGGCCTTGCTTGAACCGGTCATGGAATCAATGCACATCGAGTCGGAGGGCCTCAAACACAGCCTCTCCTTTCTGTTTGGGTTTTCGGTGATCACTTTCCTTCATATCACCGCTGGAGAGCAGGCTCCCAAATTACTGGCAATACAAAAGCCACTCCCAACTTCGCTTTGGATTGCTAAGCCGCTTTGGTGGTTCAGTAAGTTATCCTATCCTTTCATCTGGGGCTTGAATGAAGCCTCCAACAAGATGCTGCGTTGGGTAGGCGTTGAGGCAGTTTCAGAGCATGAACTAAGCCATTCCGAAGAGGAGCTGAGGATGTTGATCGCCGATACCCATCGCCAGCAAGGTGGCACCCTTCTGGAGCGAGAAATCGTTTTCAATGCCATGGAATTGCGGCAGCGCTTGGTGAGGGAAGTCATGCAGCCTCGACCGGAAATTGTCTTCCTTTCCACTGACATGACCATGGAACAATGTCTTGAGGTGATGGACAGGGAGCGTTACTCGCGCTACCCGCTTTGCCTTGATGCCAATCCCGATCAGGCCATAGGCGTGGTTCATTTTAAGGATGTACACGTTTCCCGAGATCGTCTGCTCCAGGCTGGTGACCTGAAGCAGATATCCCGGAAAATCATTCACCTCTCTGAGACAGCACGTCTGGAAAAAGCACTCCAGCTTTTCCTGAGACACAAGCTTCACCTTGGCATGGTTGTGGATGAGTATGGGACGACTGTCGGGATGATTACCTTGGAGGATGTACTCGAGGAGCTGGTAGGAGAAATTCAGGATGAATTCGACCAAGAAGTCCCCATGATTATCACCCATCAGGGCGGTTCTTTTGACGTGATGGGGCAATGCCCCCTGCATGACCTTTCAGAGATCCTCGGGACCGAAGTGCAAGAGGAAGGCATCAACACCGTCAGTGGTTGGCTGACACAGCAATTGGGTTCTTTTCCCAAGGTGGGTGATGAGGTCTTGCGGCATGGTTTTCGTTGGCAGGTTGTGAAAATTTCAGGCCATCTCATTGAGCGTTTGCGCCTCGAGCCGGTTGCCGAACCTACCGATGATTGATTGTCTTGCTCCGACCGCCTGATGTAGCCTTTTCTGCAATGAGCCATGTTGAACTGCCACTGGAGGCTGAGGTCGTTATCGTCGGAGGAGGTATAGCTGGATGCAGCGTTGCCTATCATCTTGTCCAGCTGGGCATCAAAGATGTGGTCTTGCTCGAGCAGAATCAATTAGCTGGCGGAACCACTTGGCATGCAGCGGGCATGGTTGGCCGCCTTAGGACATCCAACAGCCTGACGCGAATCAATCAATACAGTGCTGAATTATACGCTGGGCTTGAGGCGGTCACAGGTCTCCCAACGGGGTGGAAGCAGGTGGGTAGCCTCGTGATGGCAACCAATCTGGAGCGTATGAAACAACTCCACCGGACAGCTGCCATGGCATCCTACCTGGGTGTTGAAGCCCACATGATTAGTGGGGATGAGGCCAGAGAGAAATGGCCTCTGATGCAAACCTCAGATGTGAAGGGAGCGGTCTGGTTGCCCGGTGATGGCAAGGTCCTCCCCAAGGAAACAGCTCTTTCTCTGGCCCAAGGCGCTCGAATGGGCGGGGCGCGTTTGTTTGAGCAGGTGCCGACCGATGCTATCTTGCATGAAGGGGGGCGTGTCACTGGGGTTAGGACCGCTTATGGTTCTATTGCCGCGCGGCAAGTTGTCCTTGCCTGTGGTATGTGGTCCAGGCAGTTGGGCAAAACCTGTGGTGTCTCCATCCCTCTGGCCCCCGTAGAACATCATTATGTCGTTTCCAATCCCATTGAGGGAGGGCGTGACGACTTGCCATGCTTGAGGGACCCCGATCACGCAATCTATTTGCGCGGAGAGGGGGACAAGGTATTGCTTGGGGCCTTCCAGGCTTACACAAAACCCTGGCTTGTGGATCCTATCCCCAGTGATTTTTCATTCGATCTCTTGGAGCCGGACTGGGAAAAATACCAAGACCCACTTGCCGCAGGCGAGCGGAGGGTACCCGCGCTCTCTAAGGTAGGCTATGAGCGCTTTGTCAACGGACCTGAGAGTTTCACTCCAGACAATCAATTTCTTCTGGGCGAGACGCCTGAACTGGAAGGGCTTTTTGTCTCTGCTGGATTTAACTCCGCTGGGATCGCCTGTGCTGGGGGTGCAGGCAAAGAGCTGGCCCTTTGGATGGTGCACGGAGAGCCGAGCATGGATCTGTGGTCTGTGGACATTCGTCGATTTGGTCCTTGGGCCAGTAACCAACGATTTTTGCGCGATCGTATCACCGAAGTGCTTGGCTTGCATTACCAGATGGCCTGGCCCAACCGTGAGATGGTGACTGCCCGAAACCTGCGAACCACACCCATCCATGCTCACCTGGCAGCAGCTGGTGCCTGTTTTGGTGCCAAGGGAGGTTGGGAACGTCCGAATTGGTTTGGGGTCCCTGGCTCTTCCCCTGAGGTTTCTTACTCATTTGAAAGACAGAATTGGTTCCAGGCTCATGCGCTGGAACACCGTGCGGCTCGGGAAGGGGTGGCCCTGTTTGATCAATCTAGTTTTGCCAAACTTCGCATCCAGGGAAGAGATGCCCTCAAGGTGCTTCAATGGTTGTGTGCCAATGAAGTGGATGTACCAGTGGGAAGGACAGTTTACACTGGTATGCTCAATGATCGTGGCGGCTACGAGTCCGATCTAACCCTTGTGCGTCAAGGAGAAGAGGATTTTTATCTGGTGACCTCGACCACTCAGGGACAGCATGATGCGCACTGGATCAGGCGTCATGCTCCAAGCGGATCTCATTTTTCTCTAGTCGATATCAGCTCCAGCATCGGAGTGCTGAGTGTCATGGGGCCACAATCGACGGCATTTTTGCAAGCTCTGACTGACGCTGACCTAAGCGATTCATCCCTTGGTTTTGGTAGGGCCCGTCAAATTGGGGTGGGTATGGCCACGGTTTGGGCTGTGGGCCTTTCCTATGTTGGGGAACCTGGCTGGGAGCTACATATTCCCATCGATCAGATGGCATCGGTCTATCTCACGCTGATGGAGCGCGCTCAATCAGCCCCCATTCAACATGCCGGTCACTATGCCATTCAGTCTCTGCGTATAGAAAAGGGATTTCGTGCTTGGTCAGCTGAGCTTTCGCCCGATGACAACCCACTTCAAGCTGGTTTGGGTTTTGCCGTGAGTTGGGACAAGAAAGGGGGCTTCAAGGGACGCGAGGCTCTCCTGAATTTAAAGGAAACCAAAGCACTTGATCGTCGACTTGCCCTCTTTCAGTTGGAGGATCCTGATCCCATGCTTTGGGGGGGGGAAATCATCCTGCGAGACAGCCAGCCTGTTGGCTACACCACCTCGGCAGCCTATGGACATAGCGTCGGGGCTTCAGTTGCCATGGGCTATGTGCGTGCCAATCCTGATGCCAGCGAAAAGGATCATCTCACCGATCGCTTCCTCGCGGGAAATTTTCAGCTGCAGGTAGGGGAAAACCTGCATCGCGCCCAGGCCCATTTACGTCCTCTGGTCTCGTGAAATGACGCTTTTCATCGCTATGCATCAGTTAAGCTGACGGGGAGTTTGGATTCCTGCCTGATCAGGTGTTGCCGTTGGGACCTTATGCCACCTTCCCTTGATTGGGGTGGCAACCGGCCCGAGGGATTTCTTTTGGGGCTGATTCAGATAAGTGGCTTCCAGCCTTCTTGGTAATCCCTTTCCCAGAGAGCCTCTGCCTCGGGCTGATTGAGGATGCGCCTCTCTTTAGGATCGAAATGAATGGTTTGGCTGGTACGGTAGGCCATATTACCCAGATGGCAGAGAAGGGTGCTAATCTGCCCAACCTCAATCTCAGAGTTGGGTCGCTTGCCCGACCGAATGCATTCAAAAAAGTTGCCCATATGGCCTAAGTCGCCTCCCTCTCCCTTGTGGGATTCCAGTGACTTACCATCCAGATCGAAGACCTCATAGCCAGTGCCGTTGATGGCGAGCATACCCTTGGTGCCGTAGAAACGGACGAAATCGTTAGCTTCACTCCTTCGGGGGTGGCAGCTACTTCCATCCCAAGATGCCCCTTTGTTCCCAAAATCGTAGGTGGCGATGGCCGTATCGGGCGTTTCCTGGTCGTCATCATGGTGATAACGCCCTCCGTTATAGGTCACCTTGATGGGATAATCGACCTGCAAGCCCCATCGAGCCAGATCCAGGGCATGGATCCCATTGTTACCTAATTCACCATTGCCCCAATGCCAGTGCCAATGCCAATTGTAGTGCACCAGGTTGTCCTTGAAAGGGCGGCGGGGAGCTGGTCCCTGCCAAAGGTCGTAATTCAAATGTGGCGGTGTGGGAATCGGATTACCCTTGCCAATAGACCCCCTGGCATTGTCATACCAGCATCGAGCGAAGGTGGTTTCCCCAATGACGCCGGCGTGAAGTCTCGCCATGGCCTCCTGAATGGCTGGCCAACTCCGCCGCTGGTTGCCCATTTGAACCACGCGACTGTGTTTCCGGGCAGACTGCACCATCCAGATGCCTTCCTGAGGGTTATGGCTGCCCGGTTTTTCCACATACACATGTTTCCCTGCCGAGCAGGCCAGGATGCTCGCCGGGGCATGCCAGTGGTTGCAGGTCGCGATCATCACTGCATCTAATTCCTTGTCATCAAGCATACGCCTGAAATCAGCAACCCCTTTGGGCTTTTGGGGCTGGCTTTTGGCAGCTGCCTCAATGGCCTGACTGGTTCTTTGCTGATCCACATCGCAAACGTAGGCAAGTTCTACGTGGGGAAGGGCTAGGGCTGCGCGCACGTGAGCCATGCCTCGTCCAAGGCCCATGACCCCCACCCGCACGCGTTGGCTAGCCTGGGCTGCTGCTTTGGAGGGTGCCACATGCAAAGCACCCAGTGTGGTGGCGCTCAGGCTGGCCAGGGAACTTCGCTTCAAGAATGAGCGTCGATTCATTGAAAATGCTTTCATTTGGTATGGCCTGCACTTTATTTGGTTCCAGATGGGCTGGCAAAGCTTAAACACTGCCCCCGATCACTCATGTTTGGAAGTCACGCGGAGGGTCAGGAGGGCCTGTCAAGGAGTGGGTCTCAAGGCGAGAGATGGAAAGCGACCTTTTTTTGGAAAATCGCGTTGACAGATAGTAGGGGTGTCCTTATTTTCCCCCCCTCTAAGATTGGCTAGAGACCTTCGCCACGAACCCCGGCTGAAACTGACTAGTGGGTTAGTGGTGAATTTTCGTCTGGCCTATCTGGGCTCCTGAGCCTCCAGAGGAAATATTTGGCCCATGTAGCTCAGTTGGTAGAGCACATCCTTGGTAAGGATGAGGTCACCGGTTCAAGCCCGGTCATGGGCTCCATTTTTTAACTGAAGACTGGAAATAAAACATAATCGCTAAGGAAATCGCATGGCAAAAGAAGCGTTTCAAAGAACCAAACCACACGTTAACGTCGGAACCATTGGGCACGTTGACCACGGCAAATCCACCCTCACAGCTGCTATTGTTGCAGTGCAGGCACGTAAGAATCTGGCCACCCCTATCTCTTACAAGGACATCACCAAGGGCGGCACCGTGCGTGACGACTCCAAAACCGTTACCATCGCCGTTTCCCACGTGGAATACGAAAGTGACACCCGTCACTACGCCCACGTCGACTGTCCTGGTCACGCCGATTACGTTAAAAACATGATCACCGGTGCAGCACAGATGGATGGTGCCATTTTGGTGGTCAGTGCAGCCGATGGCCCAATGCCTCAGACCCGTGAGCACATTTTGTTGGCACGACAGGTGGGCGTTCCTTCCATCGTGGTATTCCTTAATAAATGCGATTTGGTCGACGACGACGAGTTGCTGGAACTGGTTGAAATGGAAGTTCGCGAGCTGCTCTCCAAATACAAATTCCCAGGCGATGACGCTGCGGTGATCCGTGGCACCGCAACCGGTGCTCTTGAAGGTACCGACGTGGGCGAAAAGTGCATTGCTGACTTGCTTGCTGCCCTCGACGAGAAAGTGGAACTTCCTGAGCGTGAAATAGATAAGCCATTCTTGATGTGTATTGAGGACGTCTTCAACATTGAAGGACGTGGCACAGTGGTAACGGGTCGTGTCGAGCGCGGTGAGCTCACCAAGATGAGCGAAGTGGAAATCGTGGGTCTGCGTGACACCCGCAAGACCACAGCGACAGACATCGAAATGTTCCGCAAGTTGCTCGATAGTGCTTCTGCGGGTGATAACGTCGGTGTTTTGCTCCGAGGCGTTAAAAAGACCGACGTTGAGCGCGGTATGGTCCTTGCTAAGCCAGGCTCCATTAACCCCCATACCAAATTCAAAGCCGAGGTTTATGTCCTTTCCAAGGATGAAGGTGGGCGTCACACGCCATTCTTTAACAACTACAGACCTCAGTTCTACTTCCGCACCAGTGATGTTACCGGTACGGTTTCCCTAGGTGATGGAGTTGAGATGGTCATGCCTGGAGACAATGTCTCTGTGAACATTGAATTGATTGCTCCAGTGGCCATGGAAAAAGGTCAGCGATTTGCCATCCGTGAGGGTGGGCGAACCATCGGTGCCGGTGTGGTTGCTGAGGTGATCGAATAAGAATCACAATCAATGAGGTTGGGTGAGGGCTATGCCTTCACCCAACCTGTGTATTTTGCAAGGCGTACCTGTGAAAATGGGTCACGCCTCGGTTTTTCGGGTTAGGGCGGTAGCTCAATTGGTAGAGTAGCGGTCTCCAAAACCGTCGGTTGGGGGTTCGAGTCCCTCCCGCCCTGCCACCTAAGCGCAAGCCAGGGGGGCAAGTATGAAAACCAAATGGTTTTCATGTATCGAAAAACCTCGAAGTGGTTTTAAGGAGGGGTGGCAGAGCGGTTGAATGCGGCGGTCTTGAAAACCGCTTTTCGAGAAATCGAAACGGGGGTTCGAATCCCTCCCCCTCCGCCACCGGATAAAATTTTGATAAAGTGGACAAGACGTGGATAAGTCATACATCGCAATCATAGTTCTGGCAGTTGTCTTCGCATTCCTTTGGAAGAAAGGTTATGTGGCAGCTTTGGCCAGATTCTCGGGTGAAACCAAACAGGAACTGCTTAAATGCAGCTGGCCGTCGGCTGAGGAACTCAAGGGTTCTACCATCGTGGTCGTGGTGGCTACCTTGTGTATTGCAGTGTTCACCTTCTTTTCTGATTTCTTGGTGCAAGGGGGCCTCAAATGGCTGCTCAAACTAACCAACTGAAGATTTTCTGATGAAAAGCCAGTGGTTCGTCATTCATACCCTCTCGGGTCAGGAGCAGAAAGTGAAGAATACCCTCGAAAAGCGTCTTAAAGCCGAGGAGATGGAGGAGTATATTTCTGAAATACTCGTTCCGATGGAAAAAGTCGTTGAAATCCGAAGCGGAAAGAAAATTGTCTCCAACCGCAAGCTTTGTCCTGGTTATGTGTTCATCAACATGGTCTTGCTGGACGATCAACAGCGCATCATCGACCGTCCTTGGTATTTCATACGCGAAACACAGGGAATCATTGGTTTTGTGGGTGGTAACAATCCCTCGCCAACTGCGGATGAGGAGATTGAGGCCATCAAGGCTCAGATCAGCGATGCTGAGGATGTTGAGAAGCCCAAGGTTGATTTCGAAGTGGGTGAGACCATTAAGATCAATGACGGGCCTTTCCTTAACTTCAGTGGGGTCATTGAAGAAGTCGAGCCAGAACGTGGTAAGCTGAAAGTGACTGTCAACATTTTCGGACGCAACACTCCGGTAGAACTTGAATATTGGCAGGTTGAAAAATCATAAAAATTTATGGCTAAAAAAGTTACAGGAATGATCAAACTCCAGATTCCGGCAGGTCAGGCAAATCCTGCGCCGCCGGTTGGACCCGCCCTGGGTCAGCAGGGAGTGAACATCATGGGTTTCTGCAAGGAGTTCAATGCAAGGACCAAGGATCAAGCAGGTTTGGTCATCCCGGTGGTCATCACTGTCTATCAGGACAAATCGTTCACCTTCATTACCAAATCTCCGCCTGCAGCTGTCTTGCTCAAAAAAGCAGCAGGCATCGCTTCAGGATCCAAGATGCCCAACAAGGAGAAGGTAGGCAAAGTCACTCCCGATCAAATCAAAGACATTGTTAAGACCAAATTTAAAGATCTTAACGCCCGTAACGAGGATGCCGCTTTCAATATTATTGCGGGAACAGCTCGTAGCATGGGAATCGAAATCAAAGAATAACAACCAACGCGGGAGGGTTTCTCAACAGCCCGCATGAACCGCCAATTAATATGTCAAGTAAGCGATACAGAAAAGCTCTGGAACTGGTTGACGCAACCAAACAATACACGTTGGCAGAGGCGCTGGAAGTCCTCAAGAAAATGCCAGCTACCAAATTCGATCAAACTGTGGAGATTGCCATTAAATTAGGCGTTGATCCTCGGCAGTCCGATCAAATGGTGCGCGGTACCGTGCCCCTGCCACATGGAAGTGGTAAAAATGTCAGAGTGCTTGTGTTCACCAGTGGTGGTGAATCAGAGCAGGCCGCCAAGGACGCGGGTGCTGAATATGTGGGGTTTGACGAGTACATCAAGAAAGTTAGCGAAGGCTGGGTTGATTTCGATGTAGCCATAGCCACGCCCGCTGCGATGGCCGAAGTCAGGAAGTTGGGTCGTGTGCTCGGTCCTCGCGGGTTGATGCCCAACCCCAGGACAGGAACCGTAACCGATGACACAGCCAAAGCTGTCACTGAAGTGAAGGCTGGTCGTGTCGAATTTAAGATCGACAAAACTGCCAACCTTCACGTCCCAGTTGGCAAGGTTTCCTTTGATGCCAATCAACTGTCTGACAATATCATGGCCTTGGTTGATGCGGTCAGCAAATCCAAGCCCAGCAGTGCCAAGGGAGCTTTCCTCCTCAGCTGTACTGTCAGTGCCACCATGAGCCCCGGGCTTGCACTCGACCTCAAGTCACTCCAGCAAGCAGCCGCTGCCGCCTAACCAACACAACCTCAACGAATCAAATCATGCGCGAAGCCAAAAAGAACATCAGTGCTGAATACCTGGAGAGGTTGAATGCTTCCCCTTATTTCATCGTCGTCGAATATCAGGGCCTGAAGGTGGATCAGTTCGCCAATCTCCGTGAGCGCTTGGACGGCGCCAAGGCAGAACTCCATGTTGTTAAAAATCGAATTTTCAACATTGCCGCCAAAGAGGCCGGTGTGGAAGCGGATCTGGCTGGAGACCTCAAAGGACAAGTTGCGGTCGTCACTGGCGAATCTGAAATCAGTGCTGCAGCCAAAATCATCAAGAATTTTGAATCCGAGTTTGAAAAACCGAGCATCAAGTTTGGTTACATGGGTGCGACTCGGCTTGAAGCAGCAGAGGTCAAGGTCATTGCTGATCTGCCGCCATTGGAAACACTCAGAGGCAAAATCCTCGGAGTCCTTCAAGCGCCTGCACAGAAGCTTGCAGTCCTACTCAACACTCCAGCCAGTCAGTTGGCTCAGGTCATCAAGGCCAAATCCGAAAAAGGCTGAGGCTAGGAGAACACAACCCTTTCGTCCTCTCCACTTTTGGTGGGTTGGCGGATAACAAACCAACAAAAACCAATAAACATGTCGGGTCACGGGCCGTGGCTTTAAATCATTTCTGGCCGGAAATGGCGACAACCAAACATTATGGCAGACTTAGAAAAATTGATTGATGAATTGAGCCAGCTGACGGTCATGGAGGCCGCTGATCTGGTGAAGCAACTGGAAGAAAAATGGGGTGTCAGCGCTGCTGCACCTGTCGCAGTGGCCGCAGCTGCTGGCGGAGACGCTGGCGGTGGTGCAGCTGCCGAAGAAAAAACTGAATTCGATGTGATCCTCGCCTCGGTTCCTGCTGACAAGAAGATTGCTGTCATTAAGGCTGTCCGTGAGGTCAAGGCCGGTTTGGGCCTTGCCGATGCCAAGAAGGTCGTCGAAGGTGCTCCAGCCCCGCTACTCGAAGGAGTCAGCAAGGATGAAGCCGAAGATGCCAAGAAGAAGCTGGAAGCAGCTGGCGCGGGTGTCGAACTGAAGTAAAACACCTTTTGATTGGACGCGGAATTTGAACAAAACGTCTCATTCCGCGTCCAAACCTCTTCAGTCATATCACTTTTGTTGCGAGCTGAAGCGACACGAGGCTTAAAAAGTCAATATCAGCAAGTCCGCAAGCACTCACTCAAGGAGAGCTGCGGACCTGTTTCGTCTACAATTTAAATAGGGCCTTATGGCCCATGTGCGTTAAAGATTATCAAAGATCACTATGCCATCCAAAACTTCTGAGAGAATCAATTTCGGAAAAATTAAAGAGGTTATCACACCTCCTAACCTGATCGAAGTTCAGAACAACTCCTACGCCGAGTTCCTGCAATGTGAGATCGATCCCAAAAAACGCGAAAACCTCGGCCTTCAAGCCGTGTTCAACGAAGTTTTTCCAATTGAAAGTTATGATGGCAAATGTGTGCTTGAGTTCAGTCACTATGAAATTGGTGAACCCAAGCTCGATTGGCTCGAATGCCTCCGCGAGGGAGTGACATTTGGTGCGCCACTCCACGTGATCTTTCGCCTGCGGGACGAGCAGGGGACCAAGGAAGAAAAGGTGTTCATGGGTGAATTACCCTTGATCACCCCCCAGGGGAGTTTTGTGATCAACGGGGCTGAACGTGTCATTGTCAGCCAGCTTCACCGTTCTCCTGGTCTTGCTTTTGAGGCAACACAGCATCCCAACGGCAAGACAATGCACTCATTCAGGATTATCCCTGATCGAGGCTCTTGGTATGAGGCCCAATTTGATACCAACGATCTTTTGTTTGTTTACCTGGACCGTAAGAAGCGTCGCCGGAAATTCCTGACCACTACCTTCTTCCGGGCACTGGGGTATGGCTCTGATGCCGACATTCTTCGTCTGTTCTATGACATTGAGGAGGTTTCCCTCAAAGCCGCAACCAAGATGGAGGACATTCAGAACATGGTTTTGATCGAAGATGTGCTCGATTTGGACAAAGGAGCGGTGGTTGCCCGCGCCTTTGAGCCTCTTTCAGCGGCAGTGGTCAAGGAAATCGCCAATCTTGGCCTCAAAAAAATCAAGGTGGTAGACACCAGTGTTGATGAAGGTATCATCATCAAATGCCTCAAGAAGGACCCAACCACCAACGAGGAAGAGGCCCTCAAGGATATCTATCGCCGCCTCCGTCCTGGTGATCCACCCACCGCAGCTAACGCAAGAGCTCTGCTCAAACGCCTCTTCTTTGATGCCAAGCGCTACGACCTTGGCCGAGTCGGTCGTTATAAAATTTCCCAAAAACTCAACCTTGATCCCAAGAATGATTCAAGGGTGCTGGAAAAAGAAGATTTGGTTGCGGCAACCAAGTATCTGCTGAGTCTCAAAAAAGGAGAAGGTACTCTTGATGACATCGATCATTTAGGCAGTCGCCGAGTCAGGACTGTTGGAGAATTGCTTGCCAACCAGTGCCGCGTTGGCTTAGCGCGCACCGAGCGCTTGGTTAAGGAGAGGATGACCCTCTTCGATCAGGGCTTGGATACCATGACTCCTCAAAAATTGATCAATCCCAAGGCGCTCTCTGCTGTGATTCGAGACTTTTTCGGCCGCAGTCAGCTTTCGCAGTTCATGGATCAGATCAATCCTTTGGCGGAGTTGACCCACAAGCGTCGTCTCTCAGCCCTTGGTCCCGGTGGTTTGAGTCGAGATCGTGCAGGTTTTGAAGTGCGCGATGTCCATCCATCTCATTACGGCCGCATCTGCCCCATTGAAACCCCTGAAGGTCCAAACATTGGCTTGATTGCCTCTTTGGCCACCTTTGCCCGAGTCAATGATTTTGGTTTCATCGAAACGCCATATCGGAAAGTCGAAAAAGGAAGGGTCACCAGCCATCTCGATTACTTGACTGCAGACCGAGAAGAGCAATTCATCGTCGCTCAGGCCAATGCTCCGATTGACGAAAAGGGCAAGTTCATCAACGAACGGGTCATGTGCCGTTGCAAGGGAGACTTTATTGATGTCCCACCTGATCGGGTTGATTATATGGATGTTTCGCCCAAGCAGCTGGTTTCGGTCGCAGCCGGGTTGATTCCATTCTTGGAACATGATGATGCCAACCGCGCTCTGATGGGATCGAACATGCAACGTCAAGCGGTGCCATTGCTTGTCACCGAAGCCCCATTGGTTGCCACTGGCCTTGAAGGCAAGGTAGCTCAGGATTCTCGAGCCGTCCTCGTGAGCGAGTCCAATGGTGTCGTGGCCTCAGTCACCGGTAGTCAGATTGTCATCACCAATGATGGCGCGATGCCCGAGGGTAAGAAAAAGCTCAAGCATGATCCAGCCAGCGGAGTTTACGTCTACCGACTTCGCAAGTTCATGCGTTCCAATGCTGCAACCTGTATCAACCAGAAGGCTTTGGTTCACAAAGGTCAGAAAGTGAAGTCAGGTGACCCCATCGCCGACGGTCCATCCACCGAGAATGGCGAGCTGGCCTTGGGCAAAAATGTTCTCTGTGCGTTCATGCCTTGGAACGGTTATAACTTCGAGGATGCCATCCTGATCAGTCAGCGCATCGTCAAGGACGACGTATACACCTCTATTCACGTGGATGAATTCGAAGTCAGCGCCCGTGATACCAAACTTGGGCCCGAGGAAATCACCCGAGACATTCCTAACCTTGGTGAAGAAGCTTTAAAGAATCTTGGACTTGATGGTGTCATTCGCGTTGGTGCAGAGATCAAACCGGGAGACATCCTAGTCGGCAAGATCACACCGAAAAGTGAGACTGAGTTGGCACCGGAAGAGCGTTTGCTCAGAGCCATTTTTGGTGAGAAAGCTGCTGATGTGAAAGATACATCACTCAAGGTTCCCTCTGGAACTTACGGCATTGTTATGGATGTTAAAGTCTCCTCCAAAAAGGAGTCCGATCGGTCCATGACTCGCTCTGTCAGCTCTGAGGCCAAGAAACACACCAAGCAGGTCGAGGATGAGCACAAAAAGAAGGCTGATGATCTTCGGGAGCAGCTCACTGAGTCACTCAGTAACATTTTGTTGGGAGAGAAGATTCCCTTGGATGTGGTTAATTCGGAAACGGGTGAAATCATCATTCCAGCTAACCGCAAGATCACCAAAACACTGTTGCGTAAATTAGCCAGCGTCTACGATCGGATCGAAATCGATCCGTCTCCTATTCGCAATAAGATCAACGAAATCATCAGCGCCTATAAGAAGCGCTTTGATGATCTCCAGATGCAGCATGACGAGGAGATGGAGAGGGTGGAATCGGGTGATGACCTCGAAACAGGGATCGTCAAGTCGGTTAAGGTCTACATTGCCTCCAAACGCAAGCTTTCGGTTGGTGACAAGATGGCGGGGCGCCACGGTAACAAAGGTGTCGTGGCTAAGATAGTCGCTGAGGAAGATATGCCTTATCTGGCTGATGGAACGCCTGTCGATATTGTGTTGAATCCGCTTGGTGTGCCTTCACGCATGAATGTGGGGCAGCTTTTGGAGACGCATCTTGGCTGGGCTGCCAAGGTTTTGGGGATCAAGTTTGCCACGCCTGTTTTTGACGGTATCAAGGAATCGGAGGTGCGCGGATACCTCAAGGATGCCAACTTGCCTGATCATGCCAAAATTCACCTCTACGATGGTCGCACCGGTGATCGTTTCGACCAGGAGGTGGTTGTCGGTTACATTTACATGCTCAAGCTGGGGCACCTTGTTGCTGACAAGATTCATGCTCGAGCTGTGGGTCCCTACTCACTGGTCACCCAGCAACCTTTGGGCGGTAAGGCACAATACGGTGGGCAGCGATTTGGAGAGATGGAAGTTTGGGCCATGGAAGCCTACGGTGCAGCTTATGCACTCCAAGAGCTGCTGACCGTCAAATCGGACGATGTCCAGGGTAGAACGCGCATCTATGAAAGCATTGTCAAGGGCGATAATTCCCTCGATGCCGGCGTGCCGGAATCCTTCAACGTTTTGGTCAAGGAAATTCAATCTCTTGGCATGGATGTCAATGTGGGATACGAACCTGAGGAAATAGATCCCGATGCGGAATTACGATCCATTCCATCCAGTCTTTCAGCCATGGGGTGATGGTACTGTCTCATAACTAGAAAACTTCTTCGCAAGGATTTAATAATGATTGAAAGCAGAAACAGCACCCGTGAATTGTTTGGCCTGGATCAGGTGAACATGGTGGACCATATCAGCATCAGTGTGGCTTCGCCCGAATCCATACGCTCCTGGTCCAAAGGAGAGGTCAAAAATCCGGAAACAATCAACTACCGCACATTCAAACCTGAAAAAGGGGGTCTTTTTTGTGAGCGCATCTTTGGTCCTGTCAAAGACTGGGAGTGCTCCTGCGGTAAGTACAAGCGTATCAAACATCGCGGCGTTGTGTGTGATCGTTGCGGTGTCGAGGTCACCCTTTCCAGGGTCAGGCGTGAGCGCATGGGCCACATTGAGTTGGCCGTACCCGTTTCGCATATCTGGTTTTTCAAGTGCATGCCTTCCAGGATCGGATTGATACTGGACATGACTGCTCGCGATCTAGAGCGCGTGGTCTATTATGAGGATTACCTGGTGATCGACCCAGGTACCACACCTCTGAAAGCCCATCAGCTCCTCAGTGAGATGGAATATCGCGAAGCTCGTGAAACATACGGCAGCGACGCTTTTGAGGCCGAGATGGGTGCTGGAGCAGTCAGACGTGCCCTCGAGGCAGTGGACTTGGCTCAGCAGATTGATGAGTTGCAGGTGGCCATGACCGAGACTCGCAGCAAGCAGATCAGGAAGAAACTAGGCAAGCGAATCAAGCTCTTTCAGGGATTCCAAGCCAGCAAGACTCGTCCCGATTGGATGATTTTGGTTGTTTTGCCTGTCATACCTCCTGACCTCAGGCCACTCGTGCCTCTGGAAGGTGGGCGATTCGCCACTTCCGATCTGAACGATCTCTATCGACGGGTGATCAACCGAAACAATCGCCTTAAGAATCTTCTTCAGCTCAAGACCCCTGAGGTAATCATCAGGAATGAAAAACGCATGCTTCAGGAAGCTGTTGATGCGTTGTTTGACAATGGGCGTCATGGTAGGGCAGTCACCGGTGCAGGCAACCGCCCGCTGAAATCACTCAGTGACATGCTCAAGGGCAAGAGCGGCCGCTTCCGACAAAACTTGCTTGGTAAGCGCGTCGATTATTCTGGGCGATCAGTCATCGTGATTGGGCCTGAGCTCAAACTCAACCAGTGCGGTCTACCCAAGAAAATGGCTCTGGTCCTTTTCGAGCCTTTTATTATCCGTCGACTGAAGGAACTTGGCTACGTCCATACTGTTCGTTCTGCCAAGAAGATGATCGAACGCCAGTCTCCCGAGGTGTGGGACATTCTTGAAGAGGTGACCATGGGGCACCCAGTGCTTCTCAACCGTGCTCCGACCCTACACCGACTCTCCATTCAGGCTTTTGAGCCTGTGTTGATCGAGGGCGAGGCCATTCGTGTTCATCCGCTGGTTTGCACCGCCTACAATGCTGACTTTGATGGGGACCAAATGGCCGTCCACGTACCGCTTTCTGTGGAAGCGCAGATGGAAGCTCGGCTTCTGATGATGGCCCCTAACAATATTTTCAGTCCGTCCAGTGGGAAGCCTATCATGACCCCGACCCAAGATATTACCTTGGGTTGCTACTATGTGACCGCAGAACCTCGAGAGCAGAGGAAAAAAGGTCAGCGCCTGAACTTCTTTGGTTCGAAAGAAGAGGTCATCTTCGCCTTCGACGATGGCGAGTTATCCACTCATTCAAGGGTCATGCTTCTCAATCCTGACTATGGCAATGACACTGTTTATGGAGATAAAGACAAGAAGGTCATTGAGACCACCGTTGGCAGGGTTGTCTTCAGTGAGATCTGGCCGACTGAGCTAGGTTTTCCAAACCGACCGATCGGTAAGGGACAGATCGGCGATTTGATTTGGAATTGTTACAAGGTTTGCGGCCATCAAGAGACAGTTAGAACACTGGATCGGCTCAAGGAACTTGGATTCCGGGAAGCGACCAAGGCTGGTGTCTCCATCGGTATCGATGACATGATCATCCCGGTAGAGAAGAACCAAGAAATCAACTCGGCGCAGGATCAGATTTCTGAAGTTGAAAATCAGTATCGACGAGGTGTCATCACCCCAGGCGAACGTTACAACAAGATCATTGATATCTGGACCCACTGTACTGACCAGATTTCCAATGTGATGCTCAAGACACTTCAGGCCAACCAGTCCAAGGATGAGTTCAATCCGGTTTATCTGATGGTTGATTCTGGAGCGCGTGGTAACCGACAACAGGTCAGGCAGCTAGCTGGTATCCGCGGATTGATGGCCAAGCCTTCTGGGGACATCATTGAAAAGCCCATCCTCTCGAACTTCCGCGAAGGCCTGACGGTGCTGGAATACTTTATTTCCACCCACGGTGCGCGTAAGGGGCTGGCCGATACAGCCCTCAAGACGGCGGACTCCGGTTACATGACTCGAAAGCTGGTGGATGTCGCTCAGGATGTGATTGTTCGCGAGCAGGATTGCGAAACCAGTAATGGCATTTGGGTGTCGGCCATTTATGAAGGTGAAGACGAGGTCGTCAAACTCAGCGAACGTCTTGTAGGCCGCGTATCATGCGAGGATATCGTTGACCCGGGTGATGTGAAGAATGTCATCGTTCGAGCCAACGATGAAATCGATGAAGTCAAGGCCAAACAGGTTGACTCCGCTGGCATCGAACGGGTGAAGATTCGCTCTGTGCTCACCTGTGAGTCCAACGTGGGACTCTGTGCCATGTGTTATGGACGAAACCTTGCCACGGGTAAACTGGTCAAGGAGGGAGAAGCCGTTGGTATCATCGCCGCACAATCCATTGGTGAACCTGGAACCCAGCTCACCATGCGTACTTTCCACATCGGTGGCACGGCATCGCAGATCTTCAAACAACCTCAAATCAAATCAAAGTTTGATGCCCAGGTGGTTTACACAGACTTGCGCTGCGTTGAGCTCGAAGACGGAAACAACATTGTTCTCAATAAAAATGGAACAATCCGACTCCTTGATGAGGAGGGTCGAGAAATTGAAGAGCACAACATCATCATTGGTTCGGTCATCCTAGTCCCTGATGGCGGTAAAGTGAAGAAGGGGCAGACATTCGTTCAGTGGGATCCTTATAATGTTCCGATTCTTTCCGAGCGAGCTGGTGTCGTCAAATTCCACGATATCATCGAAGGGGTGACCATGAAGCAGGAAGTGGATGATGCCACTGGGCAGGAAGCTATGGTGGTCATCGATCACAAAGAGGATCTGCATCCTCAGATCATGGTGCTTGAATCCAGAAACGGCGAAGTCTTAGCCAATTACCCGATTCCTTCGGGAGCACACATCGTGGTGCAAGAGGGAAGTAAAATCCCAGCAGGCGCCTTGATGGCCAAGACCCCTCGTAAAACCAGCAAGACAAAGGACATTACAGGTGGTTTGCCACGTGTGGCCGAACTTTTCGAAGCGCGACGACCTAAGGATGCGGCAGAAATCGCCAAGATGGACGGCGTGGTCGACTTTGGTCCAAGTGTTCGAGGGAAACGTTGCATCATCATTCGGGATCCTGATTCAGGAACCGAAGAGGAGCATCTCATACCGATTGCCAAGCATGTCATTGTCTTCAAGGGTGACTATGTCAAGAAAGGTCAACAATTAACTGAAGGTCCAGTGGTGCCACACGAAATCCTCGAGGTTTGTGGTCCGCAAGAACTCCAGGAGCATCTAGTGAACGAAGTTCAGGAGGTGTATCGACTACAGGGTGTGACCATCAATGACAAACACATTGAAATCATAGTGCGTCAAATGTTGCGTAAGGTTCGCGTCACCGAGCCCGGTGATACCTTCTTCCTCTGGGGAGAGCAGGTTGAGCGCAGCATATTCGAGCGCGAGAATAGACGGGTTGAAGAAATGGGCGGTCAGCCAGCTGACGCCAGCCCTGTGCTGCTTGGAATTACCAAGGCTTCGCTTGAAACAGAAAGCTTCCTGAGTGCTGCATCCTTCCAGGATACCACCCGAGTGCTCACTGATGCCGCGACCATGGGCAAGGTAGATTACCTCCGTGGATTCAAGGAAAATGTGATTATGGGACACATCATCCCAGCGGGATCAGGTTATCCAAAACATAGAAACATCAAGGTCAAACCACTTGTGGAGGCCCCTGAAATCGAGGAAGAAATCTCAGAAGAGATCGACGAACCAGTAGCTGGTTGAGCCACCAAACATAAAACAGAATTATTTCAAATTATCTCTTGCAAGAGGATAGGGCTTTGCAGATAATCTGCGCTCCATTTCTCAGGATTTGGGATAAGCCCATTGGAATTTTTAGACCATAGCAAATGCCAACGATTAATCAGTTAGTCCGAAAGGGACGCCAGAAAATCAAGGTGAAATCCAATTCTCCTGCTCTGGAGAATTGCCCTTTCCGGCGCGGTGTATGCGTCCAAGTGATGACACGCACACCCAAGAAGCCAAACTCCGCCATGCGTAAGGTGGCGAAGGTTCGCCTGACCAATGGGTATGAAGTCATTGCCTATATCCCTGATGAAGGACACAACCTCCAGGAACACAGCATTGTGCTGGTGAGAGGGGGCCGTGTGAAAGATTTGCCCGGTGTGCGCTACCACGTGGTGCGCGGGGCGCTGGATTCCAATGGTGTTGAGAAACGACGTGTCAGTCGTTCCAAGTACGGCGTCAAGAGGCCCAAAGAGCAGAAGAAAAGCTAGTATTTTAATTTGATCCTATGTCTAGACGTCGCAGAGCCGTTAAACGGAAAATTGTTGCTGACCCAAAATACGCCAGCACCCTTGTTGCTCGCCTTGTTAGCATCCTGATGCTTGAAGGTAAGAAGAGCATTGCTCAGAAAGTTGTCTACAGTGCCATGGACAACCTAGGAGAGAAAAACCCATCCAACAGCCCGCTTGATTTGCTTCAAAGGGCAGTGGACAACGCCAAACCACGTCTTGAGGTCAAGCCTCGTCGTGTTGGTGGTGCCACTTACCAGGTGCCCATGGAGGTTCCGGCTGAGCGCCAACAAGCGCTTGCTATCCGTTGGATTGTGAAGTTTGCAAATTCCCGCAAGGGAATACCAATGGCCGAGGCGCTGGCCAACGAAATTATGGATGCCTATCAGGGACAAGGGGCATCGATTCGTCGTCGCGACGAAGTCCACAAAATGGCTCAGGCCAATAAGGCCTTCGCCCATTTTCGCTGGTAATTCCGGCTGTTTTTCAGCCCCTGCGTGGTTTGTGTAACACACTGGGGTTTTTTTGTTCTTTGACTATTTTGAATCTTTGATGAGTGTAGCTGTCACAGAAAAGCCGTCTGCTCTGAATGCCCCCGACAGGGAGTATTCACTAGAGCGTACGCGTAATATTGGCATCGCCGCGCACATCGATGCAGGTAAGACGACTACCACTGAGCGGATCCTCTTCTACACGGGGTTGATCCACAAGATGGGTGAAGTGCATGATGGTAATACTGTCACTGACTGGATGTCTCAGGAAAAAGAGCGAGGCATCACCATCACCTCAGCAGCGATTACCTGCTTCTGGAAACAGGCCGAGGATGGTCTCTTCAAGTCCTTTTCGGACATCCCCCATCGCATCAATATAATCGACACCCCAGGGCACGTGGACTTTACCGCAGAAGTGGAGCGGTCCATGAGAGTGCTCGATGGTGCAGTGGCGGTTTTTTGTGGGGTTGCAGGCGTTCAGCCTCAGTCCGAAACGGTTTGGCGGCAGGCAACCAAATACAAGGTCCCGCGCATCGCTTTTGTCAATAAGATGGACCGTACCGGTGCTGACTTTGACAACGCCCTCCAAGAAATGAGGGATAAGCTTGGCGCTTATGCCCATGCGGTAGTCATGCCGTTGGGAGCTGAAGAAAACTTGTCTGGCGTCATCGATGTGATCAGTCAAAAGGCGGTCATCTACGATGAAAAGGATGAAACAGGCCTGACCTATGAGGTCACTGACATCCCATCCAGCCAGCAAGAGCGTGCTCAATGTGCCTACCAGGAACTGATCGATGCAGTGGCTGAAAAGGATGATGAGGTGATGGAGCTGGTGATTGAAGAAAAGCCAGTTGACCCTCACGTGCTCAAATCAGCCATTCGACGCCTAACTTGTCGCCTCGAATTTGTTCCTGTGTTGGGGGGTTCGGCTTTCAAGAATAAAGGGGTTCATGCGGTGGTTGATGCGGTGATTGATTACTTACCCTCTCCCGTTGAAGTGCCAGCAGCTGTAGCCAACAATTTGGCCAAAGGCGGCGAGGTTGAAATCAAGGCCGATGACAATGGATCCTTTTGCGGTTTAGCTTTCAAACTGTGGACCGACTCTTTTGTTGGCAAGCTTGTTTTCATGCGGGTTTACCGTGGGACGCTCCGTAAGGGAGATACCTTGATCAACACTAGGACCGGTAAGCGTGAACGAGCTAGCCGTCTGCTGATGATCCAGGCTGACAAGCGAACCGAGTGTGAGGCCGTTTACTCAGGCGACATTGCCGCTATTGTGGGTGTCCGCCAGGTCACCACGGGTGACACGCTTTCTGAGCAAGGTTTCCAAATCAGCCTCGAACCTCCCACTTTTCCCGAACCGGTCATTTCCATGGCTATCGAGCCAAAAACCAAGGCCGATCGAGATAAGCTATCGGACGGATTGCAGCGCTTATCTGATGAGGATCCCACCTTCAGGTGCTATACCAATGAAGAGACCGGGCAGCTAATTATAGCGGGAATGGGCGAATTGCATTTGGAAATCATTCGTGACCGACTGCTTCGTGAATTCAAGGTGGTGGCCAATGCTGGGGCCCCTCAGATCGCTTACCGAGAAACCATCACCACCCAGGCTACTGGCGAAGGGAAATTTATCCGCCAATCTGGAGGCCGAGGTCAATACGGCCATGCGGTCATCCAGATCCGTCCCAATGAGCGGGGTAAGGGGGTATCGGTTGAAAGCAAGATTGTCGGTGGTGTGATCCCCAAGGAATTTGTTCCAGCTGTGATTGCGGGTGTGAACGAGGCTATTGCGGGCGGAGTGCTGGCTAACTACCCCATGGTTGATTTGTCTGTGGAAATCACTGATGGCAGTTTTCATGAGGTTGATTCCAATGAACTCGCCTTCAAAATGGCAGGGATTTTTGCCTTCAAGGATGCTGCCCAAAAGGCAGGTATGACCTTGCTTGAGCCTTTAATGAAAGTGGAAGTGACGACCCCTGATGAGTATCAGGGTGACATTCTTGGAGATTTGAATCGCAGGCGGGGCAAGATTCAGCACATTGATGCCAAGTCTCAGGCAACGCTCATTCATTCCGAGGTGCCTCTGGCCGAAATGTTCGGTTATGCCACGGCAGTGAGATCCCTTTCCAAGGGTAGGGCATCTTACTCAATGGAACCTTGTCGTTTTGACCCGGTTCCTACGCAAATTTTAAATAACATGTTGGAAACGGTTGCACCCATGATGGTGAACCGGGAATAAGTCAGTTTTAATCTATCGTTCTTTAATCTTATGGCAGGACAACGTATTAGAATTCGCCTCAAGGCGTACGATCATCGAGTGATCGATCAGTCCGCAATGGAAATTGTCGAAACCGTCAAGCGATCCGGTGCTCGTGTGGCTGGGCCTATCCCGCTACCCACGCGCATTGAGCGTTTTACGGTGACTCGCTCGCCTCACGTGGACAAAAAGTCTCATGAATCTTTTGAGCAGCGCACACACAAGCGTTTGCTGGACATTATCGAGCCTACCGCCAAAACGGTGGACGAGCTCAAGAAGCTCAACCTGCCTGCTGGTGTGGACATCACTATCAAGATCTAAGGAAAGAAAACTATCATGGTAGGATTACTTGGAAAGAAATTGGGCCAAACTCGTGTCTATGACAGCAACGGCAGTGCAGTTCATGTCACTGTTGTTGAATGCGGGCCCAACCACGTTGTTCAATGCAAGACTCCTGAGAGCGATGGTTACAGTGCCGTCCAGCTTGCATTTGATCCCCAAAAAGATCACCGACTCACCAAGCCAAAATTGGGTCATTATACGAAGCACAAGACCACCGGATTCAAAAGAATTCGTGAGTTCCGGGATTTCTCGCTTGATGTGAAGTCAGGGGATGTGGTTAAGGTGGAAGACTGCTTTGGCGCTGGCGATTTTGTCGATGTGATTGGAACCACCAAAGGTAAGGGGTTCCAAGGTGTGATGAAACGCTGGAATTTTGGAGGCGGCCGAGCCACCCACGGTTGTAAGGGCTGGAAGAGGCGTCCAGGCGCCGTCAGCTGGGGATCGACCCCAGGTTGGGTGGCCAAGGGCAAGAAAATGCCTGGCCATATGGGTCAACGACGCAGGACGGTCCAGAACCTCAAGGTGGTTGAGGTCCTTGGAGATGATAATTTGTTGCTCGTCCACGGTGCCATACCTGGTGCCGATGGCGATTATGTTGTGGTCCGCGGGGCCAAAAAAAAGTCCGCCCAGAAGGCTTGAACCTTCAGCAGGGGAGCTAACGCATGAAAATTAACGTTCAAAATATCAGTGGTCAGTCCGTTGAAGAGTTGGAAATTGGTTTCGACGCTTTCGAGGATGATGCAAAGGGTTTGCAGGCCGTGCACGACGCAGTGGTGGCTTACCGTGCTTCCCAGCGTAGTGGCACCGCTTGCGCTAAAACGCGATCGGAAGTGGCTGGCACCGGTAAAAAGCCTTGGCGCCAAAAAGGGACTGGGCGCGCCCGGGTGGGTTCCAAACAATCCCCAATCTGGAGAGGTGGGGGTGTCGTCTTTGGTCCACGGCCCCGTAGCTTTCGCAAAGATATCAACAAGAAAACCCGTAAATTGGCACTTCGTAAGGCCTTGAGCGAGCGATTCAAATCAGGTGAAGTGGTTGTGATTGACCAGGTTCAGTTTGATAAGCCCAAGACCAAGGACGTGCTTCAATTGCTCGACCAGCTCAAAGTGGATGGTACCGCTTTGATTGTGACCGGTGAGGTGAATACCAATGCCCAGCTATCAGCTCGGAATATCCCTTACGTGGATGTCACCACCAGTGCCACGCTCAATACTTACGACACCCTCAAGTATGACTGCATCATCCTTACCAAGGATGCGCTCAGCGGACTGGAATCAAGATTGAGTTAATCGCAGGAGTCAGACGATGAAAGCTTACGATATTATCAAAACTGTCCGGTTGACTGAAAAGGGTTCTGCTCAGAGCGAACACGATCAGTACACCGTGGTTGCAGACACCCGAGCCAACAAATTTCAGATCCGTGATGCGGTTGAAGAGTTATTCAAGGTCAAGGTGGTGAGAGTCAACACTTTGAGTGTGCATGGTAAAAAACGCCGGCAGCGAACCAAGCAGGCTGGGCGTTCCAACCATTGGAAGAAGGCCATTGTTAAATTGGCTAAAGGAGAAAAAATCGAACTCGTTTAACCCGTTTCATTCATACCATAGAGGCACAACATGGCCGTTAAAACTTACAAACCCCTGACCCCGAGCCGGCGCTTTCAAGCGGTTGCAGATTTTTCCAATCTGACCAAGAAGAAGCCGGAGAAAAAGCTGGTCAAGACCAAGAAAAAGACTGGTGGACGTAACTGTTACGGACGCATCACGGCCCGCGCTATTGGTGGTGGCCACAAACAAAAGATCCGAACCGTTGACTTCCGCAGAAACAAAGCTGGAGTCGAGGCAGAAGTGATTGCCATCGAGTATGATCCCATGCGCTCAGCTCGCTTGGCCCTGCTTCAATACAGCGACGGTGAAAAGCGTTACATCGTGGCACCAGTCGGGTTGCAAATCGGCGCGAAGGTCATGAGCGGATCCGAAGCTCCGGCTAGCCCTGGTAACGCCATGCCTCTAGCTAATGTCCCAGTCGGATCAACTGTTTACAGCATCGAACTGACTCCTGGACGCGGAGGACAAATCGCTCGATCAGCTGGTAGTTTTGCTACCGTGATGTCACGTGATGGCGATTACGCTCAGATCAAGATGCCATCGGGCGAAATCCGCCGCATTCATTGCAAATGCATGGCCACGATTGGACAGGTGGGCAACACCGAGCACGAGAACATTGTTATCGGTAGCGCTGGTCGTAACCGTCACCGTGGTCGTCGCCCTCTAACTCGTGGTATTTCCCGCAACCCTGTGGATCACCCAAATGGTGGTGGTAATGGTCTTTCCAAAAGTGGTGGTGGTCGTCAGCACCTAGTTTCTCCCTGGGGTCTTCTGGCCAAGGGTTATAAGACCCGTCAGAAGTACAAAACATCCAACAAATTTATTTTGGTTCGCCGAGATGGCCGCCCAAACAAAGTTAAATAAGGTTTCTACCGACTATGGCACGTTCAATTAAAAAGGGTTTTTACGTCGACGAAAGTCTTCAGCGTAAAGTCGACCAGATGAATGAAAGTGGGAAGAAAAAACCCATCAAGACCTGGTCCAGACGTTCAACCGTGACCCCGGAGTTTGTGGGGCACACGGTGAATGTTCACAATGGCCGCAGTTTCGAGACCGTTTTCATTACTGAGAACATGGTAGGCCACAAACTGGGAGAGTTCGCACTGACACGCACATTCAAGGGCCACGGCGCGCATACCGCCAAAGTGACCAAGTAATCACATGGAAGTCCAGAGTATCACTAAGAATGTGCGTATGTCCGCACAGAAAATGCGAGAGGTCGTCAGGCAAATTCAGGGCATGAACGCCCTGCAGGCGGTAGCAGTGCTCGGGGCTGTCCCCCGTAAATCGGCACGTGTCGTGGCTAAGACGCTCAAAAGCGCTATTGCCAACGCTGAACATAACAACAATGCCAAGCCTGAGTCACTCGTGGTTAAGTTGGCTGTTGCCGGTCAAGGGCCAACCATGAAGCGATTCATTCCTAAGGCACGAGGATCCGCTGGGCCTATCCTCAAAAGAAGTTGCCATGTCAAAATCGTCGTATCCGACCTTAGCTAATCATTTATTATGGGACAAAAGACCAATCCAATCGGCTTGCGCATAGCCTTGAATCGTGACTGGCGATCCAAATGGTACGCCGACAAAAAAGACTTTGGTAGCTTACTGGCCGAAGATTACCGGATCCGAGCCATCCTCAAGAAAAAGCTCGAAACAGCAGCAGTGCCTCGTATTCAGATCGAGCGCGCTGCGACTCGCTGTCGTGTGACCATTCATACTGCGCGTCCGGGTGTGGTCATCGGCCGCAAGGGAACTGAAATTGATAAGATCAAGGAAGAATTGAGCCGTGTCACCGGCAAAGAAGTGTATGTCGACATTCAGGAGGTTAAAACTCCAGAACTGGATGCCCAGCTCGTCGCCGAAAACATCGCGCTTCAACTCGAGCGTCGTGTGGCCTTCCGTCGTGCCATGAAGAAGGCTCTCCAGACCACCATGGACTTTGGTGCCGACGGTATCCGAATCCGTTGTGCGGGTCGCTTAGGTGGTGCGGAGTTGGCGCGTGTGGAGTCCTACAACCAAGG
>JALRAZ010000188.1 GCA_023257935.1 Verrucomicrobiota bacterium | reverse complement strand
GTGATCTCAGGGGAAGCACTGGTTTGCTGCGTGCCTACCCATGGAAGATCGTTCCTTCATCGGAATATTTGGATGACTTCCACATGTATTTGCATGAGTGGGTGGGGCAACTTTACTACCGAGTCAGGGGGTGGATTTGACGGTGCTTTCCTATCGGCGCCTTCAAGCCAACCATTTGAATGATCAGGCAACCGAAGATTCTCTCAGGGAAGCTTCTTGATTTAATGACGGTGTGGCCCTGTGAAAGTCAGGCACCCGAACAATGGGTTGGCATTACCTGGATCTATGGTGAATGCATGCCTTAAGGGCTGACTCCAGATCTGGTTGCTGAAAATCAAAACCGCTGGCTAGCAGCTTGCCAGGAAGGGCCCGACAACTGCTCATTAATACCGATTGGCCCATTTCTCCAAATAGCAAGCGGACAGCAAAGGTCGGGAGTCGCAGCAATACGGGGCGCTTGAGCACTTTGCCGAGGGTTTTGGCGAAGGTCTTAAATGTGACGGGATTGGGCGCGGTCAGGTTGAAAGGACCCTCAAGGTCCGCTTTATGCATGATGTGATCCACACAACCCAGAAGATCTGTCATGGAAATCCAGCTGACGTATTGATCGCCATGGCCAAGGATGGCCCCCATGCCGAATCGGAATGCTGGCAGCATCGACTTGAGCGCACCACCTTCTCCTGCCAGCACCATGCCCAGTCTGAGGTGCACAACGCGCATCCCACACTCTGCCAAAGGGGCACTGGCTGCTTCCCAATCCTGCCCCAATCGACCCAAGAAATCATCATCTGCTTCCTGGTCTTCAAAGATTTCCTCTGAGGCTCGGTCGCCATAAATCCCAACGGCTGAGGCACCGATGAAGAATGAGGGTTGCTTTGACTGCCGTCTCAGTACATCAACCAACAGCTGGGTGGTCGCCACACGACTGCTTCTCAGGATTTGCTTCCTATGAGCCGTCCAACGCCCTTGAGCAATGTTGGCACCAGCTAGGTGAATGATCCCATCAAGGTTTTCCAGGGCAGCCCTGTCAATATGGCCCTTGTCGGGGTCCCAAACATAATCCTGACTTGGCGGTGAGGATGCAGGCCCCTTGGGGCGAGGTCGACGAACCAGACAGCACACCTCATGCCCCCTACTGCTCAGGAAACGTTCAAGGGCTTGGCCAATCATGCCGTTGGCACCGGTAATCAGCAGTCGCATGATTCAGCATACAATGGCATGACGCGTTGACAAGTTGGCCAAGATGACAGGAGGGACAAGCCCTTCAGATGCTTAGCGATAAGAGGCCAGCGCTTTGGCCACTTCCAGGGTCGAATGTGCTTTGTTCAGGCAGTAAAAATGAAGCCCAGCGACTCCTTCCTTGAGGAGCGCCTCACATTGGTTGATGGCGTAATCGATACCAAAGGCCGTGGCAGCGGCATCATCCTCAGAGAGGCCTTCCAGTCGCTGCATCATGGGGCTTGGTATGGTGGCACCGCAAAGCTCGGTGAATCGTTGGATCTGTCGAGTCGATAACACTGGGAGAATGCCTGGGATGATGGTCTGTTCCATCCCCAATTCCTTGACCATGTGATCTCGAAAACGCAGGAAATCCTCATTATCAAAGAAAAGCTGGGTTACCACAAAATCAGCTCCTGCATCGACCTTTTCCTTCAGTCGGGCCCAGTCCACTTCCTTCCCCTCACGGCATGCAATATGACCCTCGGGGAAGCCAGCGACGCCGATAGACATGTCGTGATTGGCTTTGATGAAAGCCACCAAATCTTTGGAGAAAGCAAAACCACCTTCGGTGGCCTCAAAAGGGCCCACGCCTCCGGGGGGATCCCCTCTGAGAGCGAGGATGTTGCAAATTTGGCGTCTCTGGGCCTCCTGCAACACTTGAGCGATTTCATCCTGTGTTGCCTGTACACAAGTCAAGTGGCTCATGCAAACAAGACCAACGTCCCTTTGAATGCGCTCGACCATGTCCAGGGTGGTGTCTCGGGTGCTGCCTCCAGCGCCATAGGTCACCGAGCAATAGTCTGGAGCCATGGCCTGAAGCTCGGGAAGCACCGAGGCAAAGAGGTTTTCTTCTCCTTTCTCCGTCTTGGGTGGGAAAAACTCAAAGGAGAAGGCGGGTTTGCCTTCTGATTTCTTTTGCTGGTGAATGTCCCTGATATGGCGCATGGGCATCTAAAAAGTAAGTGAGTTAAAGTGGAACCGCAAGTGGGATATCCACTTTGAATTTGAACACCAACCCATTGTGACATCGAAAAAAGTTGATGCCCCACGCCGGGCAAGATCAAGATGCACGCCATCATGGGGCAATACCCTGAGTCTTATTCTGCGGTTCAACTTGCCGATGGGTCTTACTCGGTCCGTTCGGAGGTCCACCAGGAAACCTTTCATCCGGTTGTCGGATCTGAGGTCGAAGCCAGGTGTGTGTATTTCAATCCCATGCGGTTGGAACAACGTTGGGGGGCAAGCTCCAAGGACTTTTGTGTTTGGGATGTGGGTCTTGGCAGTGCTGGTAATGCCCTGCACTTGATGCGAGCTTACGAAAACACCAGCCGTGAGCTGCGCCTGCATAGTTTTGATAAAACACTCGGAGGCCTCCGCTTTGCGCTGGATCACACCGAAAAGTTTTCCTATCTCCAGGGTTTTGAGCCCTTTCTCAAAACCCTGATGG
>JALRAZ010000008.1 GCA_023257935.1 Verrucomicrobiota bacterium | reverse complement strand
ACCTGGTGGGTATTCATGTTTGGATGCCTGAACCCTGAGACATTTCTAAAAGTTTCCAAAACCCCTTGATTTTGCCATGCCTTCCCACAAGCACAAACACCGCGGCATCGGGATCATGACGGGAACCTCTCTGGATGGGATCGATTTAGTCGAGGCTACTTTTTACGATGCTCCTTCCATGGGGCTTGAAGGTGCTGAACCAGCACTTCGCTGGGTTTTCTCGATCGACCGGGCTGAAACGGTGCCGTTACCTGATGCATGGCGAGCCCGCTTGCAGGCCTTGCCCACCCAGAGTGCCAGTGTTCTGGCTCAAACTCATGTGAATTGGGGCCATTACCTTGGTAAAACGGCTGCTGACTGGATTGAACAGCACAGCTTGAAACCTCAATTTGTCGCCTGCCACGGGCAAACCATTTTCCATCAACCCGAAAATGGGTTCACCACCCAGATTGGGGATGGGGAAACGATGGTGAGCTACCTGAACGTGCCATTGATTACCCAGTTTCGTAGCAAGGATGTGGCCCTGGGGGGACAGGGTGCTCCCTTGGTCCCCTTTGGTGAGCGTTTGCTGTTTTCGCAGCATGCGGCCCTGCTTAACCTGGGCGGGATAGCCAACCTATCGGCAGGTGATCAGGCGATGGATGTCTGTGTGTGCAACATGGCTTTGAATCGGCTGATCCGACGCCTGTTGCCGGAATGCACTCACGATGTGGGGGGGCAGGTGGCAGCCAGTGGCCAGATCTATCAGGCTTTGCTGACGCAGCTGGAGGCGATTGATTGGTATCAAACTCCCCCGCCCCGCAGTCTGGGGGAAGAATGGTTTGAGCGAAATTGGGTCCCACGACTCGATGCCTGCCAAGCCAGCGTGCCAGATCAGCTAGCCACCTTGTGCGAGCACATCGCCCTGCGGATCACCGATGCGCTGGGGCTCATGCTGGCCAAGAAACCGGTCCAGTATGGTCATGTGGACCAGGCGCATGGGCAGCTTACTCAAAGCAGTCAGCCAAATCATCAGTCCACCCTCTTGATCAGTGGAGGGGGTGTGCATCACACACACTTGATGCAACGCCTGGCCTGGCATCTTCAGGATCAGGGCTTGGGGCTCAAGCCCGTGGTGGATCCTGTTCTCACCGACTTCAAGGAGGCCCTGATCTTTGCGTTCTTGGGTCTGCAGGTGCTGTTGGGTCAACCCAACGTGCTGAAGTCGGTTACCGGTTCCTCGGGCGATCACCTCGGCGGGAGTCTCCACCTCCCTCCTGGTGGTGGATGGCGACTTGTCCCTCAGGTTTGAGGCTGCTTTCGGTTTGGATGGCTCGATGAGCCAAGGCTTCCTGCCCCAAGCTGCTGAGAGGGATACCGAAGGAGCCCTGCATTTTTGAGCACCTCAGTGTATGAGGTGATTTGTGTGCTGATGCGTTTACATGTATGTTTGGAGTCTGGGTCGTCTGTGTTTTTAGCGTTTGTGAGGTGTCTAGGTTGGGTCTCAAGAAAATCGATCTTGCCACCCCACCAACCCATCATATCCTCCGGTCGCTTTAGGTAGACACCGTAGGCTCGAGTCAGGCGCAGCCCTTTCACGGCAGCGCTCAACGGATCAAGATGCAATTTGTCGACATATCACAGCTTTATCAAAGCTATCAATCGGACATTGACGCTCGCATGCGCCAGGTCTTGGAGCACGGGCAGTTCATCATGGGGCCCGAGGTGCAAGAGATTGAACAGGTACTGGCCGATTATGTGGGCGTGGGTCACTGCATCACCACGGGAAGCGGGACCGTCAGCCTGGAAATAGCGTTGCGTGCCTTGGGAATCGGTCCTGAGGATGAGGTGATCACAGTGCCCTTCACCTGGATCAGTACGGCTGAGGTCATCGCTCAGGTGGGGGCACGACCGGTGTTTGTCGACATTGAGCCTGAGACTTATAACCTGGATGCCTCCCTCCTGGAAGCGGCCATCACCGAGCATACCAAGGCCATCATGCCGGGGAGTTTATGTGGTCAGATGCCTGATTTCAG
>JALRAZ010000495.1 GCA_023257935.1 Verrucomicrobiota bacterium | reverse complement strand
GGCATCAAGGTGGACACCGAAGGTTTTGCCACCCATATGGAATCGCAGCGTGCCCAGGCACGGGCGGCCCAAAAGCATGAAGTCATCGAGCTTTCCGCACTCAAGACCAAAAGCCCCACTGAATTTTTGGGTTTTGAAAAGCAGTCCACTCAAGCCCAGATCTTGGAAACCCTTGACCAGGGAGATGCTTTGGCCGTCGTGTTGGATCGTAGTGTCTGTTACGCCGAAATGGGTGGGCAGCTCGGTGATCACGGGTTGATCCATACTCAGGGCAGGCGCTTCAGGGTTTTGGACACCCGCAAGGTGGGGCAGACATTCCTCCACCTTGTCTCCAGGACGGACGATGAAGGCAAACCTGGTGGGCTGGAACCAGGAGAGATCCGTATCGAAATGGATTCGGATCGCCGCAAGGGGATGGAGCGACACCACACCGTGACCCATTTGCTGCATTGGGCGCTTCACGAAGTGGTTGGCAGAGATGTCAGCCAAAAAGGTTCGTATGTGGGTCCTGAAAAGTTGACCTTTGATTTCAACAGTCAGGCCCTCTCGCCAGACCAGCTCAAGCAAGTGGAACGCCTGGTCAATGATCGGATTTTGGCTAATGCGCCAGTGAGTTGGCAGGAGGTTCCCTATGAGTCAGTCAAATCGCGTGAGGATGTCATGCAGTTTTTTGGAGACAAATACGGGGAAAGCGTCCGTGTGGTCCAGATTGGTGGAACTCCCGGCCAGTTGGATGGTTACTCGATGGAACTTTGCGGTGGCACCCATACCCGTGGTACCGGCGAGATAGGCCTTTTTCGCATTGTCAATGAATCAGCTATAGCAGCAGGCATCCGGCGTATTGAAGCTGTGGCAGGGTGGGCCGCTTACGATATGGCTCTGGCCCATCAGGAAGATCTTGAATCCCTGGCTCAAGCGCTCAACAGCCCGATGGGTGAGTTGCAGCGCAAGGTAGAGGCCATGCTCACGCATCAAAAGCAGCTTGAGAAGCAGTTGCGAGCCGTGCGGGAACAACAGGCAGCTGGCATGGCTTCCGCATTGATCGATCAAGCAATTTCCCTACCCCCTGCAGGTGATTTGCCGGCATGCCCCATGATTCTGGCAGATCTGGGAAACATCGAAGGAAGCGAAATTCAGACGACTGCCGACGCCCTGAAGGCATCCTTTGATGGGGTTATTGTGCTGGTTGCCCAGAGTGGAGAAAGCGTCGTGCTCTTGGCTGTATCAGGGGCTGCTTGGCAAAAGACCTACCCAGCTGGGAAGATCATTCAAACCCTGGCCCCACTTGTGGGGGGCAAAGGAGGAGGCAAACCTGCTTTTGCTCGCGGAGGTGGCAAGTCTCCAGAGCATATCAAGGATCTGTTGGGCCAGGCCCCTTCGTTGGTGGCTGGGCTGGCAGGTTAGGTGGTGAGCGGCGCTTTGGGCATGGTGGCCCGAGACCTGAACAGGATCAAGCCTTGGGCCGAGCCAAGTCACCATGGTGGTGCTACGGCGGCATCGTTAGCGTCTCAGCGGCGGTAACCCGTAAAACTGCAGGGCATTCTGATAAAAAAACTTTTCCTGAACCTTCCTTGGTTTGTCCGCAAAATAAGCCTGAATGATCGAGAGATATTCCTGGTAAGTGCCGCCTCGCATGGTGACTGGCCAGTTGCTGCCATAAATCAGGCGATCTTCCCCGAAGGCTGCCCAAAGCACATCCAGCTGCGGGCGATAAAAAGCCACATCCTTGGGGGAGGGTTGGCGGTGGGATTGTTGGAACAGGCCTGAAATCTTGCAGTGCACATTGGGGTTTTGAGCGACATTTTCGACTGCGGCCACCCAAGCCGGATCCGCTTTTTCCCCCTCGATGTCGGCTCCCGCTACGTGGTTGATCAGAATGCGCAGTCTGGGTAATCGCTTTGCAATCATATCGACCTCCTCCAAGCTAAATTGAAACATCAGCACATCGAGGGTTTGATCCATCTCAGAAAGCAGCGTGAGGTCCTTCCACACATCCTCTGATTCAAAAAAATGCTCTCCCCCTGGACGCTCCCTGAGCCGGATACCCACATAGCGTTCATCCTTGGATAGGGCCTTCAAGTGCTGGCTGAACTGAGGTGTGCCGATTTCAAGGCTACCGACCAGGCCGATATATCGATCTGGATCGTGTTGTACCAGGTCCAGGACCCATTGGTTGTCAGTAATCCACTCACTGGCTTCCACAATGACGGTTGCGGTGACCTGATTTGCTTCACAAACCTGATCAAAATCCGACGGCAGGATCGGGCGATAAAGCACTGTGTCCGATGGCGGAGGCCAAGGTAACCCTTCGGGCCTTGTGGTGTCGTAGAGATGGATGTGGGTGTCAATGATGGGAATGGAATCGGCATGACGCATACCCTTGCATCCGCACAAAAATCCTGTAGCGACCAAAGTCAGGCAAAACGCTTTCATGGTGAATGAGTTTAAGACTCCACTGTTTGACCGATGCATTCTTTTGAATTCGATCTTGGGATGGAGGATTTCATCGCATTTTGCCCATCACATCCTTTCAAGGCGAATCATTTTCATGATCATCCTTCGTTTGCTGAATCCTCCCAATGGATTGGGGTGGCAAGCACCTTGCTGCATCCCATAGATCAGGGGCCAAGATGAACTATGAGGGAGGGGGGATGCGTCCATGGTCTTGACATCACCCCTTCCCATGGAAACGTCACCTGTCATGAGATTGCATGTAATATTCAAATATATACGAATGGTTGCCCTGACTGCCTGCATGGCCCTCAGCACAAACCAATCCACAGCGGCAACCCCAGGCAACTTGGCGGAAGTTGCTGACAAAGCAGGCAATTTCAAATCACTGGTTAAAGCGCTTGAAGCCAGCGAGCTTGTCGATGCCTTGTCTCGAGATACCTCATACACGGTGTTTGCCCCTACCGACGATGCGTTCGGGAAGCTGCCCGTAAGCTTGCTTGCCTCCTTGTTCCAACCCGAAAACAAGGAAATGCTCAAAACCATTTTGCTCTACCATGTGGTGCCAGGAACCTTGGGTTCGAAAGAGGTCTCCAGCGTCAGGAAGTTGTCGACACTTGCGGGTGAGGCGGTCCAGATTCGTAGCTCCGAAGGGGGGGTGAAAATTGATCAAGCCACCGTGGTTCAAGCCAATGTCCAAGCATCTAACGGGGTGATTCACGTGATGGATGAAGTCCTGCTACCCGCATCGATCAAGGAGCAGCTGGCGATCAAAACACCTGTCATGGCGCTCCTCGAACGCGCCATTGAATTGGGGGTGCCTCATTTCAATCATGGGAATCATCAGGCCTGCGCAGACATCTACGAAACAGCGGCTATGGGCCTGCTGAACATGGACAAAGATGCCATGAGTGACGCACAGCGAAAAATGTTAAGTCGCCTCATGCAGACTGCTTCCCAAATGCACGACAGTTCAGGTCGCGCCTGGACCTTCCGCAAGGCCTTTGATCGCCTCATGGCACAGCAGTCCATGGCGTTGAAGTAACCAGCCTCGTCCTCAGGGTTTTGGGCAAAATCCGGACATTTTCTCAGTCAGTAGGGCACAGCTTCGTGGTTAAAAGATTGCTTGAAATCCAGTCTCAATAGGGTGTCGGCCATACGATTTGTCTCCTGTTACTTAGCCATGTAAGGGATACCTAGTTTAGAGGGGAGCTCTCAGTGGCTTCCGACGGCAGAGAGCCTACCGGACCCTCTGGCGAAGGGAAAACGGCGTAAACTCT
>JALRAZ010000222.1 GCA_023257935.1 Verrucomicrobiota bacterium | reverse complement strand
CCCTGAAGCCACAAAAAGCAAATTCAAGCAAGGGCATCAACATGGCCCTTGCAGGAAAAGCTTTGTGCGAAAGCATTGTCTTAAACGAGGTCAACAAACCTCGCGGGGCATTAAGCCCTATTGAGTGCAGCAATTACTTGGATGCCTGTTTGGCAGCCAACTTCTTGCGTTTCAAATAGGATTTGCGACGTTTGCGTTTTTGAATTTTGTTAAGTTGTTGTCCCATGGCTAAAAAATTGTCATTTTCTCTTTCGAGCGGAGCAATATGAACAGACTGTCTCAATCATTCAACATCATTTTCACCCTCTTCCTAGGCACCCTACTTGGCGGGTGTGCTTCCACCACCAAGAAGGATGTCCAATACGGCCTCATTCAGTTCCATCTGGAGGCAAGGCCTGACGGCTCTCCACGAACCTCCAATGTCCCCATATTCAGGGCCAGCCCAATCTACATTTCCATCGAAACAGACCCCATCTTGGATGTGGGCTATGTGTCCGAGGCAAGTATCACTGAGCATCTGGGGTCCTACGAAATCGCTATTCAGTTTGATGAGACTGGAACTCGTCGGTTGGAAACCATCACCACTGTAAATCGTGGACGCCGGTTGGCCATTTTCGCTCGATTCATGAACGATGAGATCGAACACGCCAGATGGCTTGGCGCACCCGTGATTGAGCAAACCATTAAAGACGGGCGCTTGTCCTTCACGCCTGATGCGACCCGTGAGGAAACCCAGCAGCTCATTGATGGGCTCAATGCCGCCGCAGAGGAAATCAAGAAACCCTACGTCTTTTGAGCATGAAGCACGCTGTTTCAATTGCCACCCTGATTCTTCCTCTATTACTGCAAGCAGCGGATCCGGTTTTCGTACTCCCTACCCCCAATCGGTCACTTTTTGATCATACCGAGGAGGGTAATCAATCTTTCTTCGCACCGACTACCAGCGGCATTTGGCAGAGTGGACGCTATGGATGCACCAGGACCTCCGGCTGGCAGTTTCATGAAGGAATCGATATCCTCCATACGCAGCGAGACCGAAGAGGCGAACCCACCGACCCAATCTACGCAGCGGCAGATGGGATCATTTGCTACGTCAACGATAACTCCGGGCTCTCTAATTACGGTCGGTATCTCATTCTAGGCCATAAAATTGAAGGCATTGAGATCTACACACTCTACGCTCACCTGAACCAAATCGAGCCAGGAGTTGTTTTGGGCAGAAAAGTGCTGGCGGGGGCTACCTTGGGTAGGATGGGCCGATCGTCCAATGCTGCTGGCATTGCTAAATATCGAGCACACTTGCATTTCGAAATCGCGATGGTCATCAACGAACATTTCGACCACTGGTTTGCTCAGCGAAAACCCGGACAAACCAATGACCACGGCCCCTGGAATGGCAGAAACCTGATAGGTCTGGACCCAGAGGACATCTACAAAGAGCAATCGAAACTTGGGAGCCAGTTCAGCCTCCTTAAATACATACAAGAGCAGGAAACCTATTTTACAGTGCTAACGACGGCGGGCGACTTTCCATGGATCAAGCGCGATAGCGCCCTGATGCAGCCATCTGATACCAACACCGATCAAGCTTATGAGATAAGTTTTAATGCCTATGGCCTGCCTACCCGATACCGCTGTGTTGAACTCCCTGCAGAGAGCCCAAGCCAGGGTTGGAAGCTCATTCAAGTCAATGAGGCGATCCACAAGGCTTACAAATGTTCCAAAAAAATCACCGGCAAACCAGGCGCCTACCGATTAACCGAGACTGCCAATGAGTGGCTGGATTTATTGACTTACAGGATGACTCCCTGAGAGTCGTTGAAGGATGGTTTCGTATACCTCAGTGAGCATGGCCATTTCACTGATTGAAACATGCTCATCGACATGATGCGAACTGCTGCCCACCAATCCAAACTCTACGAGATTGGCGCAATGCGGGGCAATGAACCGGGCATCAGACGTCCCGCCCGCCGTGGAGCGTTCGGGCAGGATGCCAGACACATCCCTAATCGCCTCACAGCATAGGTCAGTGAACCCACCGCCCTGGGTCAAAAAAGGTTCGGCGTCTGATCGACATTCAAGATCAAACTGGAGCCCAGCCAGGGCCATCGCATGGGCCACAATGGCCTCAACCTTCGACACAGAAAGACCCGGACCATGCCTTAAATTGAAGGAAACATTCAGTTTTCCAGGAATAACGTTGTTGGCACCGGTCCCTGCCGAGACGTTGGTGATTTGAAAACCGGTTGCCGGAAACCACTCGGAGGCTCCATCCCATTCACGCTCAGTCAAGGTGTGCAAAGCCCAGAGTGCACGATGCACCGGGTTAATCGCATACTGAGGGTAGGCTGCATGTCCCTGACGGCCGTGAATGGTCAGATGCCCGTTAATGGAGCCTCGCCTCCCCACCTTGATGGTATCCCCAAATTGCGAGAGCGAAGTGGGCTCAGTGACCAGGCAATAGTCTATTTGCAGCCCCAACCGGCTGAGATACTCCAACACATCGTTAGTTCCATGGTTGTTAGCCGGCTCTTCATCCCCCGCGACAATGAAGCCAATCCGAAGGGAATTGGCTGGGGAAGAGGCAAGGTAACGCTCTGCAGCAACCAAGGCGCAAGCAAGGGGCCCCTTCATATCGGCAGCCCCCCTGCCATACAAAGAACCCTCTCGGATCTCAGGCTGAAATGGCAATGAACTCCAGTCACATACATCGCCTGGAGGAACCACATCAGAATGAACCCCAAAAACAATCAAGGGGCCCTTATTTCCAGCGCAACCCCACAAACTTTTGACACCGTTTTGCTCGATCAAAGTGACCTCAAAGCCTGCCTTGGCAAGACGATCCCCAATCACCTGAGTGACCCCCGCATCCGCAGGCGCGATGCTGGGGCATGCAATCAACTGCTTGGCAAGCACAACGGCTGGGTGCTTGGCATGATCTTGGTTTGGGGTGGTCATGGCTTAGTTTCCATACGATATCCATTTTTGAAATTCTTGCTATGTCTAAATGAGAGCAAGACCATGTTTTTTGGGAAAGATCTTGC
>JALRAZ010000466.1 GCA_023257935.1 Verrucomicrobiota bacterium | reverse complement strand
TAAGATTATAGAGAATCGTTTTAGGTAATTGGTCTGAGGAATCTAAGCCATCAAGGAATGCAGACAAAGCCTGACCCTGTGGTTGATCGCCAATGGAATCGAACCCAGTATCTGGCCCTAAAGCACTGAGTAATCGTCGGTTGTTATTACGCAGCGCACCCAAGTGCAATTGCATGGTCCACCCCCGCTTGGCATAGGCCTGACCCAACCTTGTGAGTAAGTAACCCACGAACTGATTGCGTGACACCTCATCTGCTGCCCTTCCCTGTCTTACCCCATCATAAATAGAAGTGACGGTGGATAAGTCATCAAAAGGCTTTGGGCACTGAGACAATCCATGATCGGACAGGCGACAACCCTGTTGATGAAAGAAATCAAGTCTCGCTTCTAAAGCAACAAGGAAGGCCTCAAAAGAACCGATCTGGCTTCCGGTGGCTGCCTCCAGCCGTTGGACCCAGCCGTTGAAGGACTCTGGGGTATCGACAGCAAAAGCCTTATCTGGCCTCCAGGCCGGCAAGACCTGGGTTGAAAGCCCAGATGCGGCAATCTTTTGGTGATGCCTCAAATCATCCACTGGATCGTCTGTCGTGCAGACGACACGCACGTCAAAACGCTCAAGGATACCATGGGTGGTCAAGGATTCTCCCTGCAATTGCTCCCCCGCACGTTGCCAAATGGCATCAGCAGTGGATTCACTCAGCAAGTCATGGATCTCAAAATAACGTGCCAGTTCAAGGTGGGTCCAGTGGTAGAGAGGGTTACGCAGAGTATGAGGTACCGTCCCCGCCCAGGCCTTGAACTTCTCAATCGGTTCGGCATCACCCGTGCAATAGGTTTCAGCCACGCCATTGGAGCGCATCGCCCGCCATTTGTAGTGATCTCCTTCCAACCATATTTCAAATAAATTATTGAATCGACGGTTGGAGGCAATGTCCTCGGGAGGCAGGTGGCAATGGAAATCGAAAATGGGTTCCTTGGCAGCGAACTGCTCGTAAAGATCAACAGCCGTTTGAGACTGCAGAAGGAATCGGTCGTGAATGAAGGGTGTGACTTTCATGGAACTGAATGATGGAAATCATGACATGCCAAGCAAGGCAGGAAGCCAGTTGGTCAGGGCAGGCACAAAGGTGACTAGCATCAGAGCAATGAGGAGTGCCAGAAAAAACGGTAGTGCAGCGGGAGCGACTTTGGCCATGCTCGTATGGCCCACCCCACAGCCTACAAAAAGGCACGTGCCAACCGGTGGTGTACAAAGTCCGATACAGAGATTAGCGATCATCATGATACCAAAATGTTCTGGACTCATACCTAGTTCACGCACCACAGGCCAGAAAATAGGGGTGAAGATCAGCACCGCAGGGGTCATATCCATAAAGGTTCCAGCCAGCAGCAGTATTAAATTAATGAGTAGCAAAAGGATGATCGGGTTATCCGAGATAGAAAGCATCATGGCAGATACCTGCTGAGGGATATCCTCCAGCGTCAAAATCCAGGACATGGCCATGGAGGTGGCGATCAGTAAAAAGACCACTGCTGTGGTGATGCCCGCTTGAAGTAAGATGCCAGGAAGATCCCTTAAGCTCACTTCACGATAAACCCAGGCAGCAAGCACCCAAGCGTAAGCCACGGCAATAGCCGCTGCCTCAGTAGCTGTAAAAACTCCTTTAAGGATACCACCCAGCACAATCGCTATGAGTAATAGGCTCAAGCCGGCTCCCTTGAATGCCTTCCAGACACCCCCCACAGACTGCTCAACCGCTTGACCATAACCTCGCTGCCAGCAAAGCCAACCTGCTGTGAGCATTAAAAGCATCCCAAACACCACCCCGGGAAGAATGCCCGCCATGAATAAGGTGGCGATGGATACGGTGCCTCCCGAGACCAAGGCATAAACAATCATGATATTGCTTGGAGGAATTAAAAGACCTGTGGTCGCCGAGGTAATGGTCAGAGCCACCCCAAACTCCTTCCCGTAACCCTTGCGTTCCATTTCAGGAATCATGAACCCACCAATCGAAGACACGGCTGCTGTAGCCGAGCCGCTGACAGCACCAAACATCATGCAGGAAAGCACATTGACCAAAGCGAGTCCGCCTGGGAATCGCCCAACCAGGGCCGAGGCAAAATCCATCAATCGCCGCGCAATCCCACCACGCCCCATCAGCAAACCGCTGAGGATGAAAAATGGAATAGCCAGCAGCGAAAAGCTGTAGACACCAGTCGCCATCCGCTGAGCTACCGTCGCTGCGGCGATTTCAAGACTTCCCATCGCCAACCAAGCCGCAAGCCAGGTAGCCACGCAGATGCTCACAGCCACCGGCACGTGAATGAGCAGCAGAGAAACGAATACCACGATCATGACAAGACCCGGTGATATCATGACAACCTCCCTTCATGGGTTTTGGAAATCGATCGACGACTCAAAAGACTGCTCAAAGCATCCAAGAATACCACCAAACCGCAAATTGGGATGGCCAGATAGACATAACCCATTTTAACCCCCAAGGCGGGGGAAAGCTGATTGGTCAGCAAGGTCAGGGAAACCAAACGAATCCCACCAACCAGAAGCACCATGAAGGCAAACAGGGCCACAACCAGGTGTACCAGCATGGCACAACGTCGTTGAACCGTGGCCGAACATCGATTCACGAAGTAATCCATGCCCAGGTGCTGCCCACGCAGGAAAGCGACGCTAGCACCAATCATGGCAACCCAGATGATCAGCAGGGTGGCCAATTCATCTGTCCACGAACTCGGGGCCCCCATCACAAAACGAGTGAAGACCTGCCACAGGACATCGAACACCAACACCGCCATCAGCATCATGAGCAGTCGCTCTAGGAATCCATTGGCTATTTTTTGGAAAGAATTCATTTTTCGAATGATCACCTCACGGATGTTGTAGCACTCGCTGCATCCAATAGCCCGCCTCGGTCTCTTTAAAACCCTCATGCAGCGCGGCGACCGCCTGTTGGAAAGGAGCCTTGTCCGGTTCGATGATCTCGACCCCGGCATCTTTGAGAGTTGCCATCGTCTCCTTGGTCTTGGTGGCCCACAGGGCTCGCTGGAATGGAACCGATGCGTCAACCGATTCCTTCAGCCATTGTTGCTGTTCATCTGAAAGGCGCTCCCAGGATTCGGTACCTATCAAAATCACATCAGGCACCATCGTATGCTCGTCCAAGGAGTAGTAAGGACAGACTTCATAATGACGGGATGAGAGAAAACTGGGGGGGTTGTTCTCGGCGCCATCCACCACTCCCTGGTCCAGTGCGGAGTAGAGCTCGCCAAAGGCAATCGGGGTGGCTGCACCGCCCATGGAATCAATCATTTGAATCGAGGTGCGACTGTTTTGAACACGTATTTTGAGTCCTTTGAGATCCTGAGGAGCATTCACTGCTCCCGTACGAGTATAGAAACTGCGGCTTCCAGCGTCATAGTAACAGAGTCCTTTGAGTTTCTGGCTCTTGCCCAGCTCAAGCAGCTCTCGACCAATCTCCCCCTCCAGCACATTCCAAAAATGCTCACTGCTGCGGAAAACATATGGAATACCGAAGACTCCCATACCCGGGATGAAGCCTTCAAGTGGGGAGGTCGAGGTCTTGACCAGATCGATAGCACCCAACTGCATCAATTCGATTGTCTCACGCTCAGATCCCAACTGACTGCCAGGATAGATCTTGATCTGCATCTTGCCAGAGGAACGCCGATTCAGTTCCTGAGCCATGAACTCCAGAGCAGCATGGACAGGGTGAGAGGTATCAAGGGTATGTGCCAGACGAAGTACCCTGACATCCTCAGCCTGACGACATGCCGAGAGAAAACATGTCATGGTCAAAATGATCCCGAACCAGAGGTATCTCAGCCCATTGATTGGGAGGGTATGGCCTGGGGGAATGATCATGGCTGGGATGGAAGCATAAGGTGTTTCGCAAGCAAGGGTACGGCATCTTGTATGAGGGCGACAGCCAAATCACACATGCGCGTGGCTCCGAGAGCATTGAAATGGGTATTATCCTCATGACCATCTGGAAACCGTGCGTATTCTCCAGGGAGGGTCCACACAAACAAGGACTTGGATCGCTCTGGGCCCAGACGATTGAGCAAGGCAGCTGAAGCCTCTCTCATGTCCAATAAGGGGACGTCCAAGGCTTGAGCCAATACGCGCACAGCCTCTGGGTATTCTCCATGAGTGGGCGTCAAGCGTCCTTGAGCATCAAATCGACGTCGAACCACTGAAGTGGCTAAAACAGGCATGGCTCCAAGCTCACGGGTTTCGGTCACATAACGCCTGAGCTGCTCCGTGTAGGTGGTGAAAGGATCGGTATGGCGGGCTTGATCGGGCTTCTGGTCATTGTGACCAAACTGAATCATCACCCAATCCCCTGGTCGGAGTTGCTTCCTGACCGCCTCCCATCTCCCTTCATCTCGAAAGCTCTTGGAGCTGCGCCCATTGACCGCATGATTCTCAAGCCTCATGTCTGGTTTGAAAAAACCAGGCAGCATCTGCCCCCAGCCGCGCTCGGGGTTTTCCGCAATCACAGGCTTGTTCGCCATGGTGGAGTCACCAATCAGGTAAAGGGTCGGTTCAGCTTGGATCGCTGGGCACCCCAAATAGCCACTCAGGCAGCAGATAGCCACCCAGAGCCTCCACAAAATTGGGTGCCACGCACTGGATTGACTAACGGCTCCAGAGGGCACGTTCCACCTTTCGAAAATCATTTCCCTCAAGCAACACTTCTTTTTCAGACGCAGCATCCACGCTGAGGAAGGTCTCGGTTGCCACCGAAGCACTGCAGCCATGAACAAAAATCTGCTCCACCTGGTCCATCTCAACCACGGGAGTCCCCTTAAGGGGCAGGTGAGTCTTGAAACCGGCCAGTTCGACTTGCCGACCTCGAATGACTTTCAGAGCGGATCCTTTTTGTGCGTTGACAACCACATTGTTAAAGGAAATGTCGGCGACATCTGAAAGGTCAAAGCCAGTTTCTGTATCAAGGCGAATATCAGTCAGAGAAATGCCCTCCAGCGGCAGTTCCTCCAGTCCGATGAGTTGACCAGCAATCTTGGCATCCCCGGTTAAACCGTTGATGCGGATGTTTCGAAAAATCGGTGTGCGCTCAGATATAGGTTCAGGTTTGGTTTTGGTATAGCGCATGTTGAAACGAATAGCCTGGTCCTTGATTCGCCGCATGACGATGTTACTGATTCGTATATCTTCAACCACTCCGCCTCGACCACGAGTTGATTTGAGGCGTATACCACGGTCCGTCCCATCAAAAATACAGTTGGAGATGGTGATATTTTTCACACCACCTGACATTTCGCTTCCAATAACCACTCCCCCATGACCATTGGCCATGACACAATTGGTGATGGTGTAATTTTCGGCTGGGCGCCCCACTCTTCGGCCATCCTCATCACGGCCGGATTTGATGGTGATGCAGTCATCACCCACACTGATATCGCAATCAGATATGCGCACGTTGCGACAGGAATCAGGATTGATGCCATCGGTATTGGGTCCATCCTCATCATTGCGAATGGTGACCGCATGCACATTCACGTTGTCACAGTATACGGGCGAAAGGGTCCAGAAGGGTGAATTGGTGATGAATACCCCCTCAACCATGACGTTGGTGCATTCATACGGCTGAATCATCGGGGGGCGGAGAAAATCAAGGGGGACCCCTCCAGAGACTGTGGTTGAAATGGTCTTGTCAGGATTGACACGGAGAAACTCTTTTTGCCAACGGCTTTTCTCGTCAGCTGAGGTCTGCTTCTGCACCTGGTAATAAAAAGACCACCAAGATTGCCCCTGGCCGTCCAGGATTCCCCTGCCCTTGATAGCAATATTGGTGGCCTTGTGGGCGTAGATCAGGGGAGAAAAATTCATCACTTCAACCCCTTCAAAACGCGAAGGCACCATGGGGAGGTAATCATCGAAATCTGTGCTGAACTTCACATGAGCGCCACCTTCAAGATAGAGCGTGATGTGGCTTTTGAGATGAATGGGCCCCGTGAGGAAGGGGCCAGCAGGTATGACCACCGTCCCCCCGCCAGCACTAGAGGCTGCATCAATGGCTCGAGCAATAGCTTGGGTGGACTTGGTCTCCCAGCTTCGGACAGCACCATAGTCCATGATATTGAAAAACGAGACTTCGGCCTGCAACCTAGGCAGACTGATCAGATACAAGCTCAGGAGTAGGCAGAAAAAAGGCGATTTCACGTGTTGAATCATTTATGTTGTCTTGCGGGCGAAATTTAGCGGCATTATGGGAATCAGCTAGCTTGGCTATACCATTGATCCTGAGAAACATAACGATTTAAGACCCTTTGCTGACAAGTGCAATGATAAAGCCGTCAAATCCTGTGATTCAGGTGCGTCAAGCCCGAGCTTTGATATCATTTTCAGAGCCTATCAGGGCCGTTGATTCACCAAACAAGCTAGGATGATCACCTGGTTGCGTCATAGGGCTTTTGGCATCATCCGCAAAGCTATCGCGATAAAATTTCCTTCAGTCCCACAACTCTCACCTGCGGCACTGCAGGCTTGGCTTCGAGATCCTGACCGAAACCCTCCCCTGCTGATCGATACCAGGCATCCTGCAGAATACCGCCAGAGTCATCTTCCTCAGGCCATTCAAGTTGATCCAGACATCTCGATGACCACTCTGGAAGCACGGATCGGCAAAGAAGACAGGGAGGTCGTCTTTTACTGTTCGGCAGGTTACCGTTCCTCCAAGCTGGCTGCCAGGTGGATCAAACAAGGTCATCCTAGAACCCATAATCTGGAAGGAGCCATCTTTGCCTGGGCCAACCTTGGTTTGCCCATGGAGTGTGAGGGGGCACCTACCCGATCGGTTCACCCCTTTCACCCTTGCTTCAGTTGGTTGATCCGGAAGCATGACCCGCAGCAGCCTAAGGACAATCAGGACATGCCCTAAGAGCTGGTTTGAGGATTGTGCCATCTGAGCCGTTGGTTCATGCTGTTGGCATGGATAAACGTTTTGAAAGGGTTCAACTCGATGAGCTCTCGCCAGTGCCATGCCCATGCGGTCAGGCACGCAGAGCCTTTGCCTCGGCAGAGAATCAGACAGCAACCCTGCATCTGGTCGATATTCAGGAAGATGCCAAGACGCACTACCACAAACGATTGACCGAAATATACCTCGTCCTGGAGGGAGAGGGCGAAATCGAACTCGATGGGGAACGATTCCCGGTTAAACCAATGTCTGCCATCATGATCAAGCCGGGGTGTCGCCATCGAGCCATTGGCAAAATGAAAATCATCAACCTTCCTGTGCCAGCTTTTGATCCCGAAGATGAATGGTTTGACACGCCCACTGAACCGATGAACCCATGATCCAGGCTTGGTGGCAGAATCGACTCAAGCTGGCAATAGGCTTTGGGGCAAAATGGATTGGGTGCTGGTTCCTTGGCGTGGGTATGTTGACGTATGGAGCTGAGGAGAGCATCCAGACATGGACCTGGAGCAGCTCTGACGCTCAAGGCAAACACCACATCTCTGTCCTGACGCTGCATTATCAAGAAGCCGAACTCACTCGCGCAACGCTCAAGCAGCCTGGTGGCGCTCCAGTAAACCTGGCATGTCATCAGGGGCAAAATGGTTGGACGAGCCTGGCGCTTCCCGCACGAACCCAGGAGGAACCAGCGAAAGTCTTACTTGAAGGCTGTGCTGAAGATGGGGTTTTCCAAGGTAGGGTAGCCCTGCACCACCAAGATCACACCACCACGCTACCGTGGAAGGCATGGTTAGTCCCCCCACACCCCCTGGGTGGTTCCTGGCAATGGCGTCTTCAAATCACCCCGGACAACCCTCTTACTGGAACCCTGCAATTGGTTGATGAACCAGGCAAACTTTCTGGGGTATTGATCATCCAAGGGCGCACCCTTCCACTAGAAGCCCTGAATTTTGAGTAGGGAAGGATCACATTTACCACACAGGGAGAAGAGAACCTGACCTATCATTCCACTGCGTATTGGTTGAAAGACCGGCTGGTTGGCTCAGTGAGATCCGAGGCATTCGGCCCGGATCAGAGCCTGATGTGGCAGGCAACCCATCAGCAAGCACCTCAGTGAGGTCATACAACGGGGTCGCCGAATTCACTATTGTAGATTCGGTGACATTCAGTGCATTCAGCATCCTTGATGCTCAGCTCCGGTGTCCATCGATAAGCCTGTTGGCACTCTGGACAGACCACTTGGTAGCCTACGGTTGCCTCCAGTGCCTTGAGGGCGCTCGCCGAAAGCCCATCTAGATCCTCAGCAACCAGGGTCGCCAGATCCAGCACCGCATCAGACACCGTAGTCGCTAGGCGAGTAGCCTGGAGGTCAATGACCCTTTCGAAACAATTGCGAACCAGTCTGGCATTACCAAAGTGATCATCTCGGTTGGCATATAAGTCATGGAAATGATGAATCAGGCGCTGTTTGAAACCTGGAGTCATCCTCAGTTCATTCTGCCTGCACAAAGAGCTAAAAATTCGGCACAGTTCATTGGGTTGATAATCTGGAAAAGCCAGCATTCGGGTGAATCGACTTTCCAGGCCCGGGTTGGAAGCCACAAATTGCTGCATTGACTCCGGATACCCTGCCACGATCACGATCAAGCGACCTCGATCATCCTCCATGCGTTTGAGCAAGGTATCCACCGCCTCACGGCCAAAGTCCTGATCCTGTTTGGCAAGTGTGTAAGCTTCATCAATAAAGAGGATCCCATCCAGTGCCGAGTCAATCACTCGATTGGTTTTGATGGCAGTCTGACCGACATATTCAGCCACCAGCGAGGCTCGGTCACATTCCACCAGATGCCCTTTCTTGAGGAGTCCCAGAGCATGGTAAATCTTACCCATCAACCGAGCCACCGTGGTCTTTCCCGTACCAGGCTGCCCTGTGTAAACCGAATGATAACTGGTTGCGATAGCCTTCAGACCCTGTGACAGCCTCATTTGCTGAACCCTGGCAAAGTGAGTGGCCTGATGGACCTGCTGCTTGATGGTTTCCATGCCAATCAATTCATCAAGTTCCCCGAGCACCGCATTCAGGGCGCTTTCAGAGGTTTCATACGTGGCCGCATGTTCAGATTGACCATGAGTGTTGCAGGTCTCATTCATGGTGGTTTGCAAATAACTCAGGATGCGAATTTCCTTTGGGCTGGGATGGCCGTCTAGATGAGCGAAAGCATCACATGCCTGTTCAGCTAGGTGAGCCACGAAGTGAATGAGTTCAACTTTCAATTCAAGCTTTCTGGACAGATCAGCTATTTGGCTGAAAGCCTCATCCAAACCGATTCCAATAGTCGTTGCTACCTGCTGATGCAAGGTGTCAAAACGCTCCCTGGCATGCTCCAAATACTCCGAAATCACATCTTGAAGATACAGCCCTCGCTTAGGAAGAGGCCCTCCGTTTAGGGCCATAAACCGCTCACGATGGACATGGAAGAAGTAGCCCTGAAAGCGTTGAGTCATCTCACCGGGCTTATCGCAGTTCATGAGGGCGGTCCAGAACTGAGCGGCCGCATCAGCACTCAGTCCAAATGCCTGAGCCGGGAAAAAGATCCCCCAGGCTGCCCCAACAAAACGCCTGAACTGGTTAATGAGATCCTGAATGAGATCTCGAGTGCCTTGATCGGTTTTTTCAAAGGATTTTTGCGGCGGTATTTGCACTTCCATCCATTCCCACAACAGTCTGGCAGCAGTCAGGCTGCGAGCCAGTTGCTTGATAGCCATTTCATCGGTCTGGGTGACTTGCGCCAGTTCAGGAATTTTTATTTCGATCCTTTCAAAGACACCCACGAACTCAGTCTCCACCGCATGAAGCCTCTGGGCATTGGCTTCGCTCAACCAACCCTGGGATACCAGCCAGGGGTAAAGTTGACCCCGATCTCTTCGATTGCAGGCATGCAGCAACTCATACCAGGACCGAGAGGGCGCTTCATCAGAAGGAGGTGACACCAGAGCCGCCAGCACTGCACCAGGTATTAGGGGATGGAAGGTGTAGTCAGTAACCAGTTGCTTCATGGAATGACTAATAAGACCAGGGAATCACGCAAAATCATGAAAAAAGGAGGGATGGCACCTCGGTGCATCCCTCCTTGAAATGGTAGGCTCAGGTAAAACTGATGCATTGAATCAGGCGCTGGCAGCATCCTGATATTCACGATCGCGCACAATGCCTGGCTGAGGGATAGGATAGCGCCCATCAGCGTTCTTCTTCAGAGGCGCATCTGAATCCATGGTCAATTTGTCCAGATCTGGCGCAAATTCATGATCACTGTTGAGAATCTGGTCAAAGGTGATTTCCTGACCCGTGTGAGCTGCCATACGGCCCATGGATGTCACAAGACTAGCAGTAGCCCCGCGTTTGATCTCGTTGTATGGTTTGTTGTTGCGGATGGCATCAAGCAAATCATCCCATTCCAGCTGATACGGATTTATTTCAGGCTGAGGGAAGGCCCAGATCATGTTTCGTCGGGTCATGTTCTGCCCTGAAAAAGTCCGGCAGCGACCAGGTGAGTGAGATGAGGTAGATACGATGCCCAACCCCTTGGAACCATGGGCATAGCTGGCGAACTGGTCGTGGCAACCCACCATGGTGCGCCCATTGAGCTGGAATTTGGAACCATCTTCGAAGGTATACTCAACGGCGTAGCTGTCGAAATTTTGGTCGACAGCATCGGCGTCACGGTAGTGACGACCACCCAAGGCATGAGCCTTGATAGGCCAGGTATTTTTCATCCAGCAACACTCGTCAACCTGGTGGATATAGAAGTCACTGTAGAGACCACCACTCGCCCAAAGAAAACTGTGGAAGCGGCGAATCTGATAGAGCAAGTCGCTCACATCACCTGGGTTGGGGCCCGAAAAGGCCGACCCCACAGGACCATGCATGCGGTAGGCCCGCATGTTGATGATGTCACCAATCTCACCATTCTGAATCCGATCAAACAGCTCCTGACGGGCACGGCAGTGGCGGACCATCAAACCAACCCCAACCTTGATACCTTTGGCATCGGCCTTGTCAGCGAGTTCGAACATACGGCGAGTGGTGGGACCATCAACCGTCACAGGCTTCTCCATGAAGACGTTAACCCCTCGCTCAATAGCGTAGGTCAAATGCACCCATCTGAAAGCAGGCGGGGTGGTGAAGATCGCCACGTCACCAGGATTAAGACAATCGATTGCTTTCTTGTAACCGTCGAAACCAATGAACTTGCGATCACCGGGCACTTCCATCTGATCCTTGTGGCGTCTTTCAAGGGTGTTGAAACTACCGTCCAAACGATTCTGATACACATCAGCCATCGCTACCAGCTTGGTAGGCCCGTTGGAGACCGAAAGCGCGTTAGCAGCGGCTCCTGTGCCTCGCCCACCGCAACCGACCAAGGCCACCTGAACGGTTTCACCGCCTTGAGCGTGAACGTGTGGGAGAGCCACCCCAGCGAGAGCACTCGCCGCGGTGACCTTGCTGGATGTCTTGATAAACTCGCGGCGACTGGAGGCAGAAAGACCGTCGTTGCTTGATGGAGATTTCATTTCTTTGAACTATTTGATTGTGAGATTGATACTGATTTTGAGGAACCTGGGAAAGTATCCTTACATGAGACGGGCTTTGGCAAGCAATTGTTCAAGTTTATGTTATGTGAAGGCCTTACCTCGTGGAGCAAGGTTTTCATTTTGAATCCTTAGCCGGAATCGGAAGGATGAGCTCGGGCATGCCTAGGTCTTTGGATACCTTCAAGCCGATCCAGTGCCCGCCGGTGGCATGAGCTGGAAAACCGCAAGCAATAGCATAAGCCCCCACCTCGTCGGCAATAAAATCGAAGGTGTCTTCCTTGACAAGCCCCTTCAATGAATCTTGGGTGGCGGCCCCATCAAAATAAGGATCCCCCACTTGCAATTTGCGAGTCATTGCCTTTTCGACAACCACCGCGCTATGGGGGACAGGACTCATGTTTTTGAATTCAACAATCACCTTCCACCCCAAAGGGATCTGGTAAGTGGCACTCCCCTTAAAGTGCCCATTGAAGTTCATCCCATAATTAGCGTCATTATAAGTCGCAATAATGGTTAATTTTGCTTCGCGAGCCTCTTTGTTCACCTGCATGAATTGAGAGGCACTTTCAGGCCCCGGAGAGGGAAGCTGCCTTCCGGCGACAGGATGTTTACTGTGATCCTCCTCAGCAAAAAGACAGCAAGTAAAAAGGAGTAAACCCAGTGTGATCGAGGCTCTAAGCACAGGCCAATCCGATACCCTTTTGCGTTGCATGGCGATGTTCGAACCAAAAGCCCAGTCCTTACTGGGCAGCTACGGATTTGGATTTTTCAGTCAGACGCCACAAGGCCCCGGGCTCACTGTCGTAGGGATTGACCGGACCACCATAGTTACTGGTGGCAGTGGTCACATACAGGGTGCCATCTTCATCTTCGCCGGCACCTGTGGGCCGGACCTCGGTGTCGAGCAGCTCTTGCATCTGCCATTGACCCGCTTGATCTCGCTCCATACCCCAAAACTTACCCGAACCCCAGTCAGCCACAAAGTAAACCCCATCCATGGAAGGGTATTTCGTACCACGGTAGACACCGATACCAATCACGCAAATCCCATCGGTGACGTGAGAGTATTCACCAATGGGCATGACGCCCACAGTAGGAGCATTCTTGGCTGAGAGGGGGAATGGATGGGTCCCGCACATGAATTTCCAACCGTAGTTTTCGCCCCCTTGGCTGTTTGATGGCTGAAAATTGATTTCCTCCCAATGATTCTGCCCCACATCCGCAATGTAAAGATCCCCGGTTTTGCGATCAAAAGTCATCTTGACTGGGTTGCGAACGCCGTAAGCCCAAATTTCTGGGCGAGCGTTGGGATGAATCTGAGCAAAGCGCTCTTCGGATACTCCAAACAACACCATTTGCTGGAGAGGCGTGATCATGGGGTTGTCTCCAGGGATGCCGTAACCCCGATCCGCACTACTTGTGTTCACGTCAATACGCAGCACTTTGGCGAGGAGAGTGCTTAAATCTTGGCCAGCCCCTATGACGTCCCCTTCCCAACCGCCATCACCGCTTCCAATGTAAAGGTATCCATCAGGCCCAAAGACCAGTTCCCCTCCATTGTGATTGGAATAGGGTTGCTCGATCTGCATGACGACTCTTACCGAATCAAGGTCAGCACGGTTGGGATTGTCAGCAGAAGCCTGGTATTCCACGATGAAGGAGTCGCCGTTGAACCACATATCGGAGTAGTGGACGTAAAATTTTCGATTATTCTTAAAGTCCGGGTGAAACTCCAAATCGTATAGACCCTGCTCCAAGAAGGAGCTCACCACCGTTTCCTTGATATCAAGAAAAGGGCGTTTAAGCACCTGTCCGTCTTTATCAACAATTTTGACCACGCCAGGCCGTTCGACGACAAAAAGTCGACCCGAACCATCTCTGGGGCTCACCACATTGACGGGGTCAGCGAAACCATCAGCTACTTTTTCCAGAGACACCTGAATGGATCTGGAAAGTTTGCCCCCAGGCCTGGCGGTCGTCGCAGGCTGTGCATGGATCCAGTGCGTTGAAAGAAAGCTAAGAGCCAAGGTGAGGCTCAGAGTCGAAGTAAGATGACGAAAGGTTTGGGTGGTCATGGGCTAGTAGTGTGATTACATCAGCCTACTGGAATATCGTCGAGCGATTTTTTATCACTCAGAAGCCTATTCTTCCTTCATTTGATGGTGCTTTGCCACCGGCCCAACCAGATAGTTTGCAAAAAACGCAAGCACCAGCAATCCAGCCATGGCATACATGGTGGTATTGTAAAGGGATGGAGTCGGGTCCACGGTTCCCTCTGGTACGTGCTCCATCAGACGCGCGACAGTGACGGTCTTGGCTTCGACCAGGGCCTGCAGCTGATCCTTCCCGGCTCCGAAGGCCTGCTCAAATCGGGTAGCATCGATCTTGTCCGCCAAGTCGGTGATGGACCGGGTGACCGATGCTTCCCTCAGGTAGGTGATGGCTAGAGGGCCGAGCACCCCTGCCGTGCTCCAGGCAGTCAGCAGACGGCCGTGAATCGCCCCCACAAAGCGCGTGCCAAAAATGTCTGCTAGGTATGCCGGAATGGTAGCAAAACCTCCGCCATACATAGTGAAAATGATCATGGTGGCTGCATAAAAAAGCACCAACCAGGTTACCGTGGGGTTGGCACTCACCTGACTGGCTGTCCAAGGGATGGAGCAGTAAAGCAAGGTCCCGAGGACGAAAAAACAGTGGTAGGTGTTCTTGCGGCCGATGACATCCGATGCACTGGCCCAAATAATGCGCCCCACCATGTTGAACACAGAAATCATCAACACGTAGGTCGCAGCAAAGGAACCATTCACCACGGCCGGCAGCGTGGTCCCAAAGATTTCATTCATCATGGTCTTGGCCACGCCAATAACTCCGATCCCTGCTGTGACATTGAAACAGAGGACAATCCATAGAAAATAAAACTGCGGCGTGCGCAGGGCTTGATCCGCATGCACATGCCCTAGGGTCATCATGCGTTGGGTGGACTGCCCCGCAGTGGGTGGTGTCCACCCCTCAGGACGCCAGCCCTCGGCAGGAACCCGATAGGAAAAAGCCGCCACCATCATGACCACGAAATAAACCAGACCCAGCGTCGAAAAGGTGGCCGCGGCTCCCGTGTTGCCACTCCCCACTAGGTAAACCCCCTCCTGCAACGAGGCATTGACCCGCAACACGTCAGCAGCCGAAGCCACCACCACCTCCTGCCATGCTCCATCGACCTCGGCGTAGCGAATGCCCGCCTCGGTTTTCATAGAAAGGTCTGAAGCACCGCCGAGATAGGTGGGAGCCTTGAAGAAAGCAGAGAGCAAGGCCTCCTTGACCGGAGCGCCAATCATGGCACCGCCTCCAAACCCCATGATGGCCAGGCCCGTGGCCAATCCGCGGCGGTCGGGAAACCAACGAATGAGAGTACTCACGGGCGAAACGTAGCCAAGGCCAAGACCACATCCACCCAAGGCTCCGTAGCCCAGGTAAATCAACCACAGCTGATGGGTGGCCACCCCAAGACTTCCCACCAGAAATCCCCCACCCCAAAGCAAGGCGGCCGTCACACCCACACACCTGGGTCCCACACGTTCAAGCCACTTGCCAGCCACTGCGGCAGCCAAGCCAAGAAAGACGATCGCAACAGAGAAAATCCAAACCACCGAGCTGAGAGACCAGTCCGACGCGGCAGAGCCAACAACCCCCAATTCCCGAATTAACGCCGGATTGAAGATACTCCAGGCATACACGGACCCAATGCACAGATGAATGGCAATCGAAGCAGGTGGTACGCGCCATCGATTGAATCCAGGGGGAGCCACAATGGACTCCTTGAGGAGAATCTTGGGAATCATGAACCCACCTTAGGCAGCCATCCTTGGGAGGTAAATCTCAAAACCTCAAGGGAATCCCGATCACCGGGAAACATCATGAAAAACAAATAAGGCGGACCCGAGGACGGATCCGCCTTGCACCCAATCCTTGGATTGGAATGCGCTCAGCTTATTCAGCGATGTAGAACTGGGCTGACTGGTCCGGTGCCACCGAGTATGGCGAGGTGGCACCAGCTACCGGCGCGTAGGGGCCCGTCACGCCGGAGGCGCTCTTAAGTGTTCCCTCAAACTCGATCACCACCGACCCATCGGACAAGGCAATGGAGTTGATCTGGCCATCGCCGCCAACACCGCCAGTGCCAGGAGTGAAAGGCACTTCAGTCATCCCAGCATCGTAGTGGGCTTTGGCCTGAGCTTCACTTAAGGCGACATTGTAGAGAGCAAACTCATCCAACCAGCCATCATAATGAAACAACTCAGAGGAGTTGAATAATTCTGGGCTGCTGACGCTGTTGACGATGAGGTCATGAAAAGAGACCTCATTGTTGCGCCGACCGATAGCAATGCCATCGGTGTGATTGAAGAGTTTGTTGGCACCTTCCACCACGCCAAAGCGCTCGCCATTGATGTAACCAGTCAGCGTACCTGACAAATCACCATCTTCCCTGGCTCCCGCATAAACCAGCACAACATGATAAACTTCATTGGCTTTGACGGTCGTATGAATGGCAATCGCATCCCTATCCGTGCCATACCCTACCGCATCATTATAAGGGAGTACCCCACCCCAGGGCGTGGCCTCTGCTCTGTTGACCATGTTGAACCAAAGCTCAGCCTGCTGAGGATTGTCTCCAGACTGGGTCCCCTCAAGGTAAACGTTGATTCCTCGCGTGGCTCCACCCTGTTCGTAAATGACCTGACGCTGAGAAATATCCCAACCTTCCATCGCCAATTCAGAGCTGGGTAGATTTCTTGGCTTAAACCAGAACTCAACCGTCTTTTCCGACCACGCGGGATTACCCGACCAGTTATTGATATCGTTATGATTGGGAATAATGATGCCATGTCCTTGGCTTCTATCAAAGAGAACTGAGCTCGAAGCAGCCCCAGCGGCAAGCCTTTCCTCACCAAGCTGTGGACCATTCTGGTAAGTCCCCTGATTGACATCAGCCACGCCGTTCAAAGCTGCGCTTCCACTGATTTCACCGAATTGATAGTAAGCAAACGGACCATCGGTGAGCACGCCACTCATACCGCTTGGAGATTGGAACACATTGCTGACGCTTCGAGTGACAGGCGGCGTACTGGATTCGACATATGTTAAGACAGCTTCGTGATCCCCTCCGGCAAGGAATCCGTTATTCTGGTAGGTTACTTCGATGGTGTCGCCATCGGTTGTGATAGCCAGAGGCGCTAGGCTTGCTCCGTCCAAGGAGAGGCTGATGGAGCTCTGATCCACTTTGGTATCCCCATTGGTAATTGAGAAGCTGATTTGATCACTCAGCTCGCCCGAGGAAGGTCCAAAGCCAGAAATGTAGGGTCGCGTCTTGGCTGATTTGTAGGCCTTGATGGCATTGGGATTGTCCCGATCGTTGATCAGGATCTTTTGACCATTGACCACACTGAAAAACTCCACGTTGGCTCCACCCGTACCTTCAAACCATAGGAGTCGGGTTGGATAGAACCCACCTTCTTCCACATAGACTTCAAACAAGGTGTCAGATGACCCACGCCCACCATTAAAACTGCCCACACTGCTGGCGAGCAAGTCGCGGGAATCAGGGCCGATAGTGACATCAAAGCCATCATCACTGTTCACACCCAAGGTGTGAAAACCCTCGGAAAGCTCCAGGTAAGTCAGGAACTCAGCAGCAATCCCATCGGTGCTGTCATTGATCCCAGGGATGTTGGGAATGAAATCATCGGCAAAGCCGGTGTTTTCATTGAAGTTACCCGCTGCGGCACCATCCTGTTCCAGGTTTACGACAGCGATATCCACCGGAGAGAATTCCCACGATGTCGCATTGATGGGCCCTGCCTCATTCAGGTAGGGCACCCCATCGGCATCAGAATAATAAGGCGACACAACTTCGTAGCCGTCCATGCACGCTTGCATCGCGCAGATAGGATCGATTTCGGCAACCTTCACGATCATGCCCTCTTGGCTTAAGCTCTGCACCGAGCCTTTGCCGACGTCGCCGTAACCGATAACGAGCGCTTTCTTGCCCGACAGCAGCATGTCAGTGCCGCGCTTAATGCCGTCGTTTAAGCTGTGACGACAGCCGTATTTGTTGTCGTTCTTAGACTTAGTCACCGAGTCGTTGACATTGATCGCAGGAACTTTGAGCTCGCCCGCTTCCATCATTTCCATAAGGCGATGTACGCCCGTCGTGGTTTCTTCGGTAATGCCGTGAATTTTCGCAAGCATCTCTGGGTATTTAGTATGAATCATACCGGTGAGATCGCCACCGTCGTCCAAGATCATGTTGCAATCCCATGGCTTGCCGTCTTTGAGGATTGTCTGCTCGATGCACCACTCACCCTCTTCGTTTGTCTGACCCTTCCACGCGTAAACCGCAATACCCGATGCAGCGATGCACGCAGCGGCGTGGTCTTGTGTCGAGAAGATATTGCACGACGACCAACGCACTTCGGCGCCGAGCTCGACGAGTGTTTCGATTAGCACGGCGGTTTGTACAGTCATGTGGATACAGCCGATGATCTTCGCGCCGGCGAGCGGACGTTCTGCGGCGTATTTCTTGCGCAGTGTCATGAGTGCGGGCATTTCTGCTTCGGCGAGTGTGATTTCACGACGACCGAAATCGGCGAGTGAAATGTCGGCTACTTTGTAGTCGTTTTTTGCTACGTCGTTAATTGGCGTTGCTGCTGCTGTGCTCATGTCTTGCTCCGTAATTTCAATTCGTTTTGATTCGTTTCGTGATTCGTTTTGTGACTAACAGCATCGAACCATGGTTGTGAAGTACGCGCTAACGCGATGATTCGATGCCTTGTAATTTAGATTCCCGCCGCCGCTTTTAACGCTGCGGCCTTGTCCGTATTCTCCCAGCTAAGCTCGAGGTCTTCCCGGCCAAAGTGTCCATAGGCAGCGGTGTTTCGATAGATCGGCCGGATTAGGTCGAGCATTTTGATCAAG
>JALRAZ010000210.1 GCA_023257935.1 Verrucomicrobiota bacterium | reverse complement strand
GTTAAATCAAATGGGTTACATTAAGCCAGGTATTCGATTGCCTCTCATAGAACTGGATCAGAGCTACCATAATGCAGTAAAATCTTCACTTGAAAGTCTTTCCTTGATTCATGCATAACATTTATTTTTTCTGGTTTTTTATGAGGAAGTGATTTTTCCGAAAGCCTAATGTTCCTATGATTGTATCGATCAAGCCACAGGTGACTTCGTTCTGCGTTGGTTAGATTCGCAATGATGTTTGCTGAGCGATATCCTTCGTCTACGGCCGTTTCTATATCTTTTATTGCGATGCAGTCCGTTGGGCAAGGGGAAATGCAAAGCCCGCATCCGGAACAGCCGTCAAATCCACAATGTCGCCCATCAGACCCTGAAAAACCAAGTAATTCCCTGTTTTCCCATGCTTGAATTCACCCGAAAAACGGTTGGAGGTCATATGGGAGAGGGATCGTTTACCAATAAGGAACTGGCTGGAGGCACCTATTAGCCCCCCTTGGGTGTAAACAATCAAATCGTAGCCCAGGTCAGTAGGCAGTCCCCTGACAAGGACTTGGTAGGATGCGGCTGGCGTGGTGTCAATGTAGCCACTCATCAGATGAATGTCCCCGCTTTGGACACCATTTTCAGACAAGGCAGACAGACTCACAGACTGGCTACGCGCTGCCGACCAGCTCACCGAAACAGGTCTGACGACTGGCCCTGTCTCGCTCTGAATGACCAGCTCACTGACTGCCCCGGGACTACCCACCAGGTTATTCCAATGCTGGGTCCCGATCACCCCTGCCTTGCCCTCCACCACAGAGCCAGTGCCGAGGGGATGCTCCGAGGCGAAATTCAAGGCCAACACATCCCCAGCATGCCATGGGGAAATGACACTTCCTTGACTAGGGTTAAAATCCCACCAGGCAAGCAAACCATCTAGATCTTCGATGCGACTCCCCTCTTGAAGAGATCTCATTTCAGAGGCCTTCATCGCACGGTCTACAATGATCAGGTCATCAAACAAGGAACGATCGAAGTTGGAGACACCTTGTTGAGATCCTAGCCAAAGCTCCCCCATATCATCAGAGAGTGGATCAGCCCCAAAACCCTCCAATAGGAGCTGCCCATCGACGTATACTTGTTTGAGCCCCTTGTCCTTGATCAAGGCCCAAAGGTGCCATGATCCCCAGAAGGGACCCTCTTCGGCTGGAAGCTCTGGTATGTGTCCACTCAAGCGCTGGGAGCCAGGCTCACAACAGCCTTGCGTGTCAAAATAGACCCGGTGATTGCCCCAAGGAATATGAGCCTGAAAAGCACGTTGCCCAGCCGAAGCGCTGGGGCTGGTAATCCAAATCGCAGAACTGTCCTGCAGGTGGTATTTTTTCTGCCAGAATAAGAACGATACCTGATCTTGGGCAAAGGCTTGGGCCATGAATCCGGCATCCCTGACAAGCAGTGTCCCCTCTTTACCAGTCAAGTCCAAGGCCACATCATCTGGCTGCCCCGTTCGACCCCCACCTCCCTGACTCAAGGTAGCATCTCCCAACAAAAGACCGGGATGCCCCCCCACCTGATCAGCAATCCTTCCACCATGCGGTGCCACCTTGAATTCCCAGCTGACTTCACGATCAAAATCACCTGCTTGATACCGCAGGTCTACCTTCATTTGCTGACCCGCTTGCCAAAGAGCGTCTTGGCGATTCACTTTGACGGAAGTGATCGCACCCAATCGCTCAATTGCCAGTTCGGCCGCTTCGCCATTGAGACTCAGTTGAATGGAATCCAAGTCCAGCAAACTCGATGGATCCTCAAGCTCCAAATCAATGCCTTCATCAGGCAAGGCAGTGCTGCCTGGTCCCGGAGAAAGCGCATGAACCCATGCCGGAAGCCTGGGTTTCATAGCGAAGGTTGCCAAGCCTCCTTGCTCAGTGTCATTGAGCAAGGCGAGGTTGGGGTAAAGGGTGAACCATTCCAAGCTTGCCTCACCGCCTCCCTGAAACCAAACCGTGCGCATCGGATAATCACCGGGCTCCTCAAAGAGCACTCGAAATAGGGTCGACTCAGCAAGCCGTCCTCCATTGAATCGGCCCAAGCGAATGCGATTGGCAGCATCCAGACCGAGGGTGGTCTCAAATCCATCATCAGAATGCACCCCAAAAACATACAGGCCAGCTTTAGGGATACGCACCACGGCATGAACTTCCCCGGTCGCATTATCCGTGCTTCCGGTTTTGCCAGGAATCCCGGGAAATAAGGAATCAGCGGCATCATGGGAAAGCCCATTGCCCCGGGAATGGAACCATCCTTGTGGGGCTCCCTTCAGGGAGAAATTCACTGTGGGAACGGTCCAGGTATCTTCCCTTTTGGTGATAGTGTTGGCAACATTCTCCCCACCCAGGCTGCCCATCAAATGAGCTTCGCGGATCTGGATATCATTATCCAGGACGGCCTCGGATTGAAGCATCCGGAATAGGAATCCACGAGGAGATGTGAGGGAATCATGCTGTGCCAAAGAAGCTGGCACGACCACATAATCAGCCACAGCAAATGGCCTGACAGCCTCCTTACTGCCCCCTTGAGAATCCCTCCACTGCACCCGCACTTCATGGTGGCTGCCAGGAGCCATAAAATCGCTTTCCAAAGCATAAACAAAAGTCGTCTCTCGCCCTGAGCGTCTAAAAGTGGGCTGCACGCTTGTGCCATCAAGCCAGACCATTACTTGGCTTGTCTCCACCAAGGCAGCCTGTTCGCCCTCTCCATCCACCAAGACGATCTCGATGCGATCTGCATCACCCACCACACTCCTAAGATAAGTCTCCTGTAGAGATTGACGATCGAAGGTTGAAAGGAAGCGCCCCGGGATGGGCTCCATGTCATCCTCAAACTGCATGACATCGTTGTGAGCGACAGCCAGGTGATCCCCACCCGCCCCCTCAATCGCTCGAGCCAGGATAGCATAGGCCTTACCCTGGGTCAGTGATTGGGCTTTGGACCAATTTTGAAGCCTCTCATAGGGGCGACCCCGGTCCACATATGTGCGTCTGGCCTCAGTCCCAAAAGCCCGAGAAGCATTCCAGGCTGGCTCAGTGGCAATCAATTCGAGGTTATCAAAACTATCATCGCTTGAGAGCCACAATTCTCCGGCGTCATCCGAAGCAATGGCAAAAAAGTGATCCCCAGTCCGCTCAGGATGGTAATACCCTCTCATTTCCCATCCATAGTCATCGCGTACATCATCAGGAGGGTTTTGTGTTGAGTCCTGATCCAGTCCATCAGGACCGGTGGGCCATTCAAAATGCATTGGATAATAAGTCGCATCGGCGGCTTCAGGATAGCCTGGGTAATCGGTCAAGCGTTGCAGCTCATTGGCACCGCCCACATGATATTCTCGCACCGTAATCCGTCCCTGAGGCATGGATGGCACAGCCCCGTGAAGCAGCCAGCATAGCGATGCAGGCATGTAGAGCATCCACAGGGACCATAAAAGATGACTCTGATTAAACCATTTCATGGCAATCACAACAGGGACACCGGGCGTCAGTTGGGAACATTTTTGAGCCCTTTAGGCCTTCGGTTCAGAACGTATCAGAAACTAGGCAAGTTGAAACCCACGAATTTGTATCCCTCCAGTCAACTTGGGTGGCTAGCAAAAGCAAGCTCGCTATCAAATCAGACAAAGTAGCGAGCAGCATGCGAACCAAAGAAAAAGCCGGGTGGCTAGATGGCCACCCGGCTTGAATCAAATTTCCTACAACTCGCTCTATTACTCAGCGATGTAGAACTCAGCGGCCTGGGTTGGGGCAACAGAGTAAGGCGAGCTGGCGCCAGCGACAGCGCTGTAGGGCCCTGTCACACTGGAAGCACTCTTGAGCGTTCCGGTGTATTCAATGACCACACTGCCATCAGACAGCGCAACCGAACTGATGCTTCCAGAACCACCGCCACCGCCAGGCACTTCAACACCACCACCCATCACCACTTCAATAGCGTTGATGGGAGCACGGACGTTGATGGGTGTTCCAGTCAGCGTGAAACTCTCACCAGACAGGTCTTTGAAGATGATGTAATCCCCTTCTCCACCGTGGACGTAGTTGCCATCGAAGGCACCCGTGTCAATGTGGGATAGAACCTGATCCCCGATGGCGTAATCACCACCGCGCCCGACAACGCCACCTTTCATGTAAACAATGACATCGTAGGGGAGCTCAGTGGAAAGACCCGACACGGTCACCGAATTAGGGTCGGTTGCGTTGGTGTCGATGTAACCTGTCATGAGGTTCCCATCATTGCCGGTTCCCGTATTGTTTTCTTCACCGCGACCTGCGCTGGACCAGGTGTTGGGAGACGACCAAGAAACACTGATGGCACTGGCTGCGGCGGCTCCATTCAATTGGATATCCAGATCCGCCGCCTCACCGGCTGCACCAACCAGGTTGTTCCAAACCGTGGTCCCAAGGACACCCGCTGCACCATCCACCGCGGAGCCTGCTCCGGCCGGTTCGTCCGAAGCGAAGTTAATCGCCAGAACAAAGGGTTCAGGAGGCGCCAGGGTGCCACCCTCAAGCCCAGCAATGTAGTGCTCGCGCACGCGCTCGGCAGGAATGGCCTTATCAAAGATGGCGACCTCATCCAGGAAACCTTCGAAGGAATTGCCCGTGGCATCATAAACACCGCCACCACCAATGTGCACGTTGTAGCCGGAGGATCCGTAGTTACCCGTGGCATTGCCTGAGCTGTTGATCAACTCACCATCAAAGTAGTTATGGATCTGAGTGCCATCCGCAATGGTGGCGATGTGGTGCCATTCATCATCGGCGAACTCATAGGTCGTGTTGAGGGAACCACCGCCTGGGGTCCAGATTTGAATGGTGGTTCCATTGATGAAGCCATACTCGACCGCGTCATTCTGACCGACGATTCCCACACGACTCCAACTTCCCCCCTCGCGATTGATTGGCTTGACCCAATATTCAAGGGTGAAAGCACTGAGTCCATTCAACCACTGTCCCTGAGTTTCAACCCAGAATTGATCGTAATCGCCCGTAAAAGAGGCTGCTCGGTTTTCATTACCAAAGCCAAGCAGGCCATCGGCGGGACGTGGCCCGGCATCACTGTTAGCGTCCACTTCGATCGAATCGTCGACACCAGCACCGGACATCCACAGTCCGTCAGCCTGCTCGCCCAGCGTGCCGTAGTTTTTGGTCACCATGCCGGAGGTTTCTTCGAATCGGTAATAAGCTATCGGACCATCGGATTGAATGACTTCACCGTAGGTCACGATACGCACCTTGAAGGTCAGGGAGGAGCTGCCAATGGCATTGCCATACAGGTCCTTCACATTCTGCACCGTTAGGGTGTAGGATGCGTCTGGGGTCAGATCGGAGGTGTCGATTACCACCGATGAGCCACTCACCACCGCAGCGCTGACTGAAACCCCATCGGAGATGGCGTAATTTCCAGCCACTGCGCCGGAGGTCGCATCGATGCCTTCATTGAATTTCACCAGCAACTTGTTGGCAGATTTGGCAGCCACACTCAGCACCTCAGCCGGCACCGTGTCCTTGATCACATTCAGGGTAGCCACCTCACTGATGACGGCCAAGGTGGGTACTGTCAGCACCACGCGATATTGGATACCGTTATCAGCCTGAGTCAACACAGGGGTTTCCAGGGTGCCTTCAGTGGCCCCAGCAATATCACTAAAGTTGGAGGATCCGGCACTGGCCTGCTGCCATTGATAACCCACGAAGTCGCCATAGGCGGAGGTGCCGCTGGCAGTGATGGACAGAGTGTGCACCAAACCTTCGCTCACATCCTGGCTGGCAGGTTGCTGATCAATGGTGATCGCTGCACCATTGGGGTCGAGGTAAGTGCCGATCAAGGCCCCTGTCAATGTGGGGGCATCTCCATCCTGAGGATCTGGATCGCTGCTGCGGATCACCGTGGCACCCACGCTATCTCCACCACCACCTTCGGTGTGGATGGATTCCAAGTAATAGCGTTCGCCCGCATTCAGTTTGATTTCAAAAGTGGGCCATTCGCTATTGATGAAGTAGTCTGAACGTTTATCATCCACGTTGCTACCATCACCCACAGATACCCATGAACGTGCGTTGGACCAACCTGATTCCTGAGCGATCCAGAGCTTGTTGGCTGGATCCTCATCGGTGCTCAAGTAAAGGTTGGAAGGATCATCACTGTTGGTGAAGAAAATGTAGTTACCATCTTCCGGTGGCACGAAGTAACCCACCAGCTGATTGCCGTAGTTGCTCCCATTTTCATTGGATCCTCCCGGTCCATATTCCCAGTAAGGTTCCAGAGTGACAAAGGAAGGGTTGTCTGGGAAACGAGGATCGTTCTGAAGACCATCGAGCCCACCTGAGACATCTTGCCAAAATTTGTGCAGCACCACGCCCTCTTGCCAAATGAAGGAACTGAAGGCCTGACTGGAACCAGCGGCAATCGCATTGCCGAACAAGTCCTGCACGTTGTTCACCGTCACCGTGTACTCCGTGCCCACTGACTGCTTGGAGGTCTGCAGGATCACGGTGTTGTCGTTGGGGGCGGCACCGACACTGGCACCGCTGATGGTAAGACCACCGGAAAGCTTGAAATTGGAAGCATTACCACCGGTGGCAGCATCGACTGGCTCGGAAAAGACCACCTTCACCGCATTGAAGGCGTCGGAGCCTGTAGCCAAGGCGATGGTTGGGGCCTCTGAGTCTGAACTGACGGTCAGCACAGCAGCATTGCTAGTGGCCGATCCCTGGGCTCCATTCACCGTTACGGTGTAAGATCCAGCATGAGAGCCATCCACTCGATCAATCGTGTAGGAGGATCCAGTAGCTCCATCGATGGCTGATCCGTCCTTACTCCATTGGAAGGCATATGGCGGGGTGCCACTCACACCGACCGAAAAGGTGACGGCATCGAGCGGACTGACCGTGCCACCCACTGGCTGAGCCGTGATCGCAGCGGGCCCGGAAGGGTAGATGGAGGAAAGGTATTCCCCTGGGATGGGCAATAATGGATCAATGGCCCCATTGGGGTCCTCCACCGCCACAGCCAGGTTGTCACCACCCCCACCTTCTTTGACGAGGGCCTCAATGTAGTAGGCCTTGCCGGCTTGTAGGGTGATTTTAGCACCTCCGTCAGCATTCTTGCTGGCCCACTCAGTGCCAGTAAAGGTGCTGGAGTTCTTCTGATCTGCCGTCGCGGCATTGCCGTTGGATGTGTCCCAGATGCGCGCATTGGACCAACTGGCTTCCTTGGCAATCA
>JALRAZ010000159.1 GCA_023257935.1 Verrucomicrobiota bacterium | reverse complement strand
CCAGGGCCATCGTATTGACTTGCCTTTATGGGATTGTTGCTGGGGTGGCTGCGGTGCTTTTTCATAAGACCATTCAATGGCTCTTTAATGGAACGATTGCTTACTTTGCGACGCTCTCTGCCAAAGGGTTTTTGATAGGTTCCCTCTTGACTATGACGACCACCTCCTTGGCGGTAGGTTGGTTGCTGAACCAATTGTCCCGCGAGGCTTCAGGGAGTGGTATCCCGCAGCTCAAGATCGCCTTCTGGAAGGATTTTGGTCAGATTCCATGGCGCGTGACCTGGGTCAAGTTTGTGGCTGGAGTGCTGAGTATTGGAGGAGGTGCCAGTATGGGACGGGAGGGACCCAGTGTTCAGCTTGCCAGTGGTGTCGCTTCGAACCTTGCTGGGCTTTTGGGCGAGCCGAAGCAAAATCGGCGGCATGCCGCAGCTTCTGGAGCGGCTGCCGGGTTGGCTGCTGCCTTCAACACACCACTGGCTGCCATCACTTTCGTGCTAGAGGAGATCGTTCAGGATCTCAACAGTCGCTTTCTTGGGAGTGTCTTGCTCGCTTCGGTGATTGGTGCCTTTGCGGTGCATTTTTTATCCGAAAAGCACCCAGCTTTGGAAATATTTGCTGTGGGGGCGCCAGATTGGACGATCTATTTATTAACGCCCATCGTCGCCGCCCTGGCATCGCTGGTCGGGATCGGGTTTCAGCGATCCAGTCTGGCCCTGCGTGGGGCTAGTCGCACCTGGAAATGGGCTCCAGGTTGGAGTCTTCCCGTCATGGGTTCTTTGGTCGCATGGGGAATTGGAGCATGGGTTTTCTTGCATACACGCCAAACCACAGGCCAGGGCCATCTTGGCGTATTCAGCGTGGGCTACGAAGACCTTAACGCTGCCTTGACGGGACCTTTTGAATGGCGTGTGGCGGTCTGGTTGCTGATTGGGAAATTAATCGCCACAGTTTGTTGTTATGGATTGGCTGGCTGCGGTGGGATTTTTTCACCGACCCTTTTCCTGGGTGGTATGACTGGGGTTGTCCTCACTGGGTTGTTTGGTGTGATGCTGGATCTCGATACCGAAGCACAAATCACCCTGGCTGTCGTGGGTATGAGTGCCTGTCTTGGAGCGGTCGTCAGAGCCCCGGTGACGGGTATTCTGATTGTGTTTGAAATGACCAACGAATTTTATCTGGTTCCCGCACTCATGCTCGGCGCCTTGATCAGTCGTGCGGTCAGTCGACGCTTTTTGTCGCAGAATTTTTATGAAGCGATCCTCGAACAAGACGGTCACCAGCTCGATCATGTGATTCCGCCAAGAGATCTCAAGAGCTGGCAACAATTACCCGTTTCGACCATAGCAAACTTTGCGCCTGTAATCATCAAGGATCTATCCATTAATAAGGTGGAGGAAAAACTTCGTTCCCATCCTTTCCACCGTTTCCCTGTCATCGATGAAGGAGTTATCCGTGGGGTACTGACGCGAGAAGAAGCTCAGGATGCCATTGCCGAATCACGTGAGTTCAGACTTGTGCCAATGATGACCTGTCAGCCTTCCCAGAGCATCCGTGAGTTGCAGACCTCTCTGATCGAATCTGAGACAGGATTGGTTGGTTTGGTTGAGCCTGCCAAGGACCGCTTGATAGGAATTGTCACCTTGCATGACCTTCTTCGCCGAGAAGTGGCTATAGCCAGGGACGAAGTGGAAGAGTTTGGGCCCTGAATGGGATCAGGGATTCAACCAATGTTGGTAATGGGCTTCAATTTGCTCCCGATGGGGCATCTTGGCGCGGATGGCAAGTATCCTGTATTTGACTTCAAGAGTTTGCCCAGCCTCTAAGGCTGCGGTGAAAAAGGCCCCAAAGCGACCGTAGTCGCGATAAGCTGAATACCTCGTCGGCGTGGGGTTGGCGGGATGGTTCATGTGAATGAGGGTATAGGTGCTTGTATCAAGGCTTATTTCCTCTGCCACCCAGGGCAAGTCGAGGTCCTTCCTGGGATCCTGGCCTGCTTCCGGAAACAGGAAGCTTGTCTTCGTCGGGTCCACTTCATTGGCTGGGCGCAACTGGATGCCGGCGTGCTCGGGATCACCCCCCAATTCCAAAGCTTCCAGGGCGGTGATTCGACTGGTCAAATCGATGATACTCATCGTTTCGGGTTCGTTTCCTTCGGCCAAATGCATGGTGCGCACTTCGCGTACGACCGGGGGTTTTCCCTCAGGAACCCAATCAATTTGAGAGCTTACGGTAGCACCTCTGCTGGAAATTTCCTTCAGTAGGAATGCGGTGTGGATCTGATTGCATTGGCTCATATGCCAGAAGTCGTATCGGTTCGCCCCTACCTTGACCCGGTTCCATCCAATGAAAAGACCGCGATGGTGGGTAAACTGACCACCAGGCCCCTTGGTGATGGTGCGCTGGGTGATGGGGTCCACAAGATGGAGAAAGGGCTTGTAGGTTTGCTGCCGGCTCTGCTGGGTCGAAGGATCATGGGCGAATTGGTAGCGAGCGATTGGGCGATCCTGGACTCTCAAAACAAGTGATTGATCCGGATCCTCACTCCACTGATAGGCTGCGCCCCTGATCTGGGAGACTCCTGCCATAAGGGTCATCAGCCAGAGGTTGACTAAAAGATACTTGCTGGTGGCGGGTTCATGCATAGGGCTATCTTATGGATGAGTCATCATGAAGGACAATGTCAGATTGAACGATGCCATGACTCCATACAATGGTTGATTGACTTCCCCAACTGGGCTAAAATTTAACCAATGAAAGGCGTCACCCTATCCTGCGTCACCCAATACTTGCCCAAGGCAGCGCTCGTTTTCTTAGGATTCGCTATGATTTACCCGGGGCAGACGTGGTTTGCTCTGTCGGCTCCAGTGGTGATTCAAGGAGATCACGAGGAGCACTTTCGTGACGCCGTTTTACCAGTGCTCTCCGAGCATTGTCTGAAATGCCACGGTGCGGAGCCTAAATTAAGGGGAGGGCTCAGCTTGGTGGATCGAGAAGCCATGATGAGAGGAGGCGACTCTGGCCCGGCAGTGGACCTCAATGAACCATCCAAAAGTCTCCTGCTCTCCATGGTCTCCTACAAAGACGAGGATCATGAAATGCCACCCAATCGAGGGAAGCTCTCCTCTGAGTCCATCCAAGCTCTTTCCGATTGGATTGAAAAGGGCTTGGTTATTGATAGCAAGGCCATGTCCGAGGCCATCGAGAAGATCGAAGGCGCCGGCAATCTCTACGACAACAGCATCAATGAGAAAACCCGTCAGTGGTGGGCCTTCCTACCCCTTCAAAAGCCAAATCTACCAGCGGTGGGGCCCAATCCATGGTCTGAGCATCCTGTGGATCGATTGATTGAGGCTAAGCTGAGCCAAGCTTCGCTTTTGCCTAACGAGCCTGCTGATCGTGCCTCTTGGATTCGCCGTGCCTATTACGACCTGACTGGTTTGCCGCCATCTTTCGCGGACGTCGAAGCTTTCCTGCAGGATTCTTCCAAAGATGCCTATGAAAAGGTCGTGGATCATCTCTTGGCCTCTGAGCGCTACGGTGAGAAATGGGCCAGGCACTGGCTTGATCTCGTGCGCTATGCGGAGACCAACGGCTACGAACGCGACAACCCTAAACCTGAAACTTGGCGTTACAGGGATTATGTGATCTCGAGTTTTAATGAAGACAAGCCATACGACCGTTTCGTTCGTGAACAAATTGCTGGAGATGAGCTGGATACTGTGACCCCTGAAACCCTCATAGCGACAGGTTTTCATCGCCTGGGTATTTGGGACGACGAACCAGTCGATGCCGATCAGGCGTATTACGACGGCATGGATGACGTTATTTCGACCACCGGACAAGCCTTCATGGGATTGACCATCGGTTGTGCTCGTTGTCATGAGCATAAGATCGACCCAATCCCTCACGAGGATTACTACCGCATGCTTGCTTTCTTCAACAACACCTTCAAAAACATTCGTGAAGGCCAGTTTAAGAAATCTCCCTACACCTTGAACACCACACGCGTCATCGCCCCCGACAAGGCTGTTCAAAAGCATGATGCCTTACGACAAGCCCTGCAGGAACAAACACAGCAGCTTGAAAAACAGGTCGAGGCATACGAAACACGCATCGTAGCCACCTTTTCCAAGCCAGAGAAGGAAGACGCAAGAGATGATCGAACCCGTCGGACCATGATCCGAGCCAAAAAGGAGAAGGTTCTCACCAAAGCAGAGCTTCAGGATTTGGAAGGCATTGAAGCCGAACTCAAGGCATTGAAGGAGAGAAAACTGCCATCACTGGATCGCGCCTTGGTCATTCAGGAAAACGGTCCAAAACCTGCCAAGACACACGTGCTGTTACGGGGCAATGCGCATTCTCTTGGCCAAGAGGTGCAGCCTGGCTTCCCTGCCATCCTTGGGTTTGATGACCCAGTGATTCCCTCGCCGACCGAAGGGGCTCAATCCAGCGGCAGGCGTAGGGTTTTTGCAGATTGGCTGGTAGATTCAAATAATCCTCTAACTGCCCGGGTTATTGCCAACCGAGTTTGGCAGTTTCATTTTGGCCGAGGTATTTGCCGCACCCCAAGCAATTTTGGACAGAATGGTGAGCTGCCCACCCATCCAGAATTGATTGACTGGTTGGCCACCTACCTCATGGAACATAAGTGGAGCCTGAAAAGACTCCACAAACACATCATGCTCTCCAAAGCCTACCAAATGTCCTCTCAGGCCAATCCTCGCGCGCTGGAGCAGGATCCTGAGAATAATCTCTTCTGGCGCTTTGATATGAGACGTCTGACAGCCGAGGAAATCCGCGATTCAGTGATTCACTTGACAGGTAATTTGAATTTGCAGATGGGTGGGCCAAGTATCTACACCCCTGTGCCTGATGAAATTCTGGCCACAGCCTCACGGCCTGATGCTGCCTGGGGAAAGTCTTCACCTGAGCAGCAAAATCGACGCAGTGTTTACGTATTCATGAAGCGCTCTCTTCATGAGCCCGTGCTCAAGGCCTTTGATATGGCAGATACCGACTCTGCCTGCGCTGTGCGTTTTACCACCACAGTACCAACCCAGGCTCTGACCATGCTCAATAGCGCCTTCCTCAACGATCAGGCTCAGTCCTTTGCGGCGAGGCTTGAAGCGTTCTCCAGCGACTCGGATCAGCAAATTGCCGAAGGGATCAGGCTTGTCACCTCCCGACAACCCTCAGAGTCCGAAATTGCTCTTGGGCGTGGCATGCTGGCGGAGTTGGTTCAAGAATTGAAACTGACCCATTCTCAGGCCCTTCAGCGTTTTGCCTTGATGTTGATGAACTTGAATGAATTTTTATACCTCGACTAGGGATGACATACCTTTTTGGCCAAATCTCGTAAGCATTCTAATACCATGAAAAAGCAAACTCAGCCCAAATTTTCCTTCTGCCATCGCACGCGTCGTGAATTCTTGCATACCATGGGGGGTGGGTTCACCTCCTTGGCGTTGACAGGGATGATGGCCAAGGATGGTTTTCTCAAACAGCAACTTCATGCTGCGGATGGGCAAACCGCCTGGCAGAGTCCCATGCAACCACGAGTAGGCCACCTGCCAGTCAAGGCCAAGCATGTTATTTTCCTATTTATGTACGGAGGGCCCAGCCATATGGATACCTTTGATTATAAGCCCGCCCTGTATCCGCTTGATGGGAAGACCATTGACGTGAAGACCTTCGGCAGAGGTGGGCATAAGAATCAGGGCAGGGTGGTAGGGCCCAAGTGGGACTTCAAGCCCTACGGACAAACCGGGAAAATGGTATCTTCGTTGTTTCCCAATGTCGCCAAGCATGTGGACGATATCGCTTTCATACATTCTATGACCGCCGATTCACCTATTCATGGTTCAGCCATGCTGATGATGAATAGCGGGCAGATCCTCAGTGGTCGTCCTTCCCTTGGATCTTGGGTGAACTATGGTCTGGGAACAGTTAATCAGAACCTTCCTGGCTATGTGGTCATGCTTGACCAATCAGGGGGTCCCATCAGCGGTGCCAAAAATTGGACCAGTGGTTACATGCCTGCCAGTTATCAGGGAACGGTCTTTCGGCCCAAAGGCACCCCTATTCTTGATTTAAAGAACGCACACAAGATGGATGTGAGCGAACAGCAGGTTCTCCTGAAGCATTTGGATCATTTTAATCGTGGACACTTAGCAGACCGATTGGATAACAGCAATCTGGCTGCCCGCATTGCCAGCTACGAGTTAGCCTATAAGATGCAATCCTCAGCGCCTGAGGCGGTCGATGTGGACGGTGAACCTGATCACATCAAGCAGCTCTACGGGATTGACCAGGATCGGACTGAGGATTTTGGCAAGAAATGTCTTTTAGCCAGGCGCTTGGTGGAACGAGGTGTTCGCTTCATCCAAATTTACTCCGGTGGCGCTCACAATGATCAAAACTGGGATGCTCATGGCGATCTGAAAAAGAACCATGATTTTCATGCCGGTAACACAGACAAACCCATCGCGGGATTGCTTGAAGATCTCAAGCAGCGTGGGTTGCTCGATGAAACCCTGATCATCTGGGGCGGTGAGTTTGGCCGACAGCCCACAGCCGAATACGCAGAAGGCACAGGCAGAGATCACAACGCTTACGGGTTTACCATGTGGATGGCTGGTGGTGGTGTGAAAGGTGGGGTCAGTGTGGGGCAGACTGATGAGCTTGGCAGCCAAGCCGTGACCGATCGTTTTCATGTCAAACACCTGCACGCCACGGTATTGAGTCTCATGGGACTAGACCCCAACGACCTGACCTATTTTTACGCTGGTCTCGATCAGCGATTGGTGGGCGTTGAAGGGGCTGCCCCTATCCATCAGATTATGGCCTAAAGTAGCATGAGCGACAGACCACCCAAAATGGCTTGAGCCAGCCAGAGCAACCCGACTGCGACGGGTGCCGGAAACCCTCTGGCCACCAGCTGGTGAGATAAATGATTGTTATCCCCGCGGTAAATCGGCAAGCGGTGAGTCAGGCGGTAGGTGACAACCCATGTCATGTCTATCAAGAAGATGCCAAGGATTGGTAGAGGAGCCAAAACCACCCAGGCGGATGCGTCATTTTCACCATAAAAATGGGGCAGAATGGAAGTGATCGCCATCAAGAAACCGATTAAGTGACTCCCCGCATCGCCTAAAAATGAGCTGGCCCTAGGATAATTGAAGGGGATGAAACCACAGATGCAGCCACAAATCACCATGGACAGGGATGCGACTAGGTAATGGTCTTGTGTCATCGAGTGGATAGCAAAGAATAGGGCACTGATCGCGCTCAAGCCTGAGCAGAGACCATTCATGTTGTCGGCAAAATTGCAGGCATTGACCACCAGCAAGATCCAAAAACAGGTGACTAAGTAGTGAAGCCAAACTGCCTCCATGAACAAGGTGATCCGAACCCCCGAGGCAGCCACCAGAAGAGCCACCCCTATTTGCGCCAGTAATTTAGGCCCTGCACTGGGCTGGTATCGATCATCCCACAGACCGATAACCAGCATCAGCATCGCTCCCAAGGCGATTCCCATGACCTGCAGCAAACGCTCTGAAAAGCCGTAGGTCAATGGGTTGCTGAGGGTGCTGGGCAGTTGTCCTGACTGCAGTAAGCACCATCCACCCATGAGGACGACAAGAAGTGATGTGCCTATGGCAAGGCCCCCGGCAAGGGCTATCGGTGTGTGGTGGATTTTCCGGTGGCCTGGTTGATCAAGCCAGTTATGGCGGAGACACCAAGGAATCCAAAACTTCACAGCCATCACACATAGTAAGAAACTACCTGTCCAGCATACCCAGTATAGACCGTGAGGAAAGAGCTGCATCTGTTATCAAGAGGCTAATCAGCTTATCGCGGTCTGAACAGAGGATCCAGAATTCTGTTTATCATTTCCAAACAAGTCATCAAGTGAAAGCCCCTAGATCAGGGGAGCTGCCATGCAAAACGCCCGGCCACGAGAGTGATTGACCGGGCGCTGATGAGAGCAAGACAGGGTTTGATGAGCTTAGCTAGCTCAAGGCATGCAGGCATTGGCGACTGCAAACACAGATTGCTTCACACATTGTTGACATCCGGGATCTGAAACCCTGGATTGTTTGGGTCTTTGAGTAAACGGTTAGCTTCCACGGCATGGTCGCCTGTGTGACGCTCGGTAAGCGGGTCAAAAGTCAGCCAGGGGCCGACTGTATATTCAGTGCCATCTTCTGGTAGCCCCACGCCGTTCTTCATCACATTATGCAATTTGAGGAAATGCTCGGCAGCATCCTTGTTGTCACCAAATGAAACGCTCTTTTCATTAAATGGCATGCGTTGACCGAGTCGGTAGGAATTGTTCATGAGATGTCCCATGACACAGGCATAGTGGGAATCAGCTGCATTACCATTGGCCATGGCTGGATTTCCTTCTCTGCATGCGGCAATGAAACTCCCCCAGTTTCCACCAGGGGTGACCTTGCCTTCGGTCACTTCAATGGGTTCACCCTGGTTGCTGCCAGGTGCATAATATTTGTCCCTGATGATGCGCCCGCCATCCTCAAAGTAATACTCATTTTCAACCTGACGTTGATAACCATCATAGTTGACGTTACGCACATTGAAAAAGACTTGCTGCCCATTGGGGTATTCGGCCATGGCGAACATGGTGTTAGGCGTCTCACCTTGATCCCCCCATTGGAATCGCCCGCCTATAGCCATGGCACGAACCGGATGGGTCTGATCATCATCTAGCGCCCAGCGCGCCACATCAAGCTGGTGAGTTCCTTGATTGTTGAGGTCTCCGTTGCCGGTTGCCCAAAACCAGTGCCAATCGTAGTGAACGTAATTGTTATGAAATTGATGGATCACTGCGGGTCCACGCCACAGATTCCAATTCACATTCGAAGGAGGAGGGGAGGCATGCTCGAATCCGATGGATCCTCTCGGCTTGCAGCAATAACCATAGGATATTTTAAGTTTGCCCCACTTGCCTGACTTGATCATTTCGTGCAATCCGGCAATTTTGCTGTCGCTGCGTCTTTGAGTGCCGTGCTGGATGACCACCCCGTAACGTTTCTGGGCTTCGACTGCCACCCTGCCTTCAAGCACATCATGACTCATGGGCTTTTCGACATAAACGTGTTTACCGGCCTGTGCACCCCATATCGTCATCAATGAGTGCCAGTGATTGGGGGTTGCGATGGAGATGGCGTCTACGGTGGGATCGTCAAGTGCTTGCCGGATATCTAAAATGCCTTGGCATTTGTAGGCACCATTGACCTTTTTGTTGACTGATTCAACGGTCGATAGCCTGACACGTTCATCAACGTCGGCCAAATATGCGATTTCAACATTTTCTGAACCAAGCCAACCACTGATGTGATTGCGCCCTCTTCCATTGAGTCCGGCGACGGCTATTCGAAGGCGATTATTCGCGCCGATGGCTCGTCCTGAAGCCTTGGTGCCGCTCAGAAAAAGCGTGCTACCAGCGGCCAATGAGGCGTTTTTCAAAAAACTTCTACGATCAAGTCCGTTCATGATGTGATTGGGTTATAAGATGGAGCTTTTTTCAGCCCTAAGTAAGGTGCTCGCTGTTGGATGAGAATAGGTTAGGCTTAGAGCAAGAAAGTGTAAACGCTAACTTTGACCTTTTTGGTGACCTTTGCCAAATCGATTGCCTCATGCTTTTGAAAACCTTGCGTGCGGCGGGATACTCAATCGTTCGGTGAGGCATTTTGGAGCCTGGGTCCGTGCTGTATGGAAAATCAAACAAGTGCTCATGTTGATGCCGATTGTCCTGAGCCCGCTTCTTATGCTCAGGGCAGCCTTTGGCTTCTAATGCCTGTTTTCCTGCCATGGACTTGGATGGCCTTCAAGGCTTCCAATCTATGGTTAACCGTGCCAGGCTTTGCTTTCGGCTGGTTGGTTCCTGTGCTGTGCCTAGTGCTGCTCGGCGAAATATGGCCCAAGCGCCCCCTTTTGATTAGTAGCTGGCGAGCGGGAAATATAACTGTTTGCGGGTTGGGATTGACCTGCTTTCTGCTTTTTCAGAGTCATGTGGCCGCCTCGGGCTCGCGGCCTGCCGCGATGTTTGCCCTTGCCCTGAGTGTTCTACTTTTTGCCAGTGGATACCTTCATTATCTTTACGGGCCTAAGCGATGGTGGTGTGTCTGGTTTCCTTTTGCTTTTGTCGCTCTGGCACTACCCCTGCCATCCTTTTTGTATGACCATTTAACTGGCTGGCTTCGTCTGCAAGTGGGATATCTTGCTGTGGAGCTGTTATCTGTCACCGGGATCCCGGCCCAATTGGGAGGCTACCTGATTTATTTGCCCAAGGGTCCAGTAGGTGTCGAGGAAGCTTGTAGTGGTTTGCGGAGTTTACAGAGTGCCTTCATGCTCGCCGTTTTTTTCGGTTGGATTTACTTCAAGTCCGCCATGGCACGTGTGGTTCTTATTCTGTGGGGGTGCGTCTTGGCGCTCATGGGGAACGTTCTGCGGGTGTATGGCTTGAGCCGAATGGCCCATCATCACGGATTTGATGTGGTTGAACGGTATCATGACCTCACTGGGTGGATCATTCTGGCGATGACCCTGGGCGGCGTGGTGTTAGCCGTCTGGGTATCGCAGCGGGTCCAAAGGTCCCTGCATATCAATCTTCAGCACGAGTAACCTGAGTTTCTCCTTGGAATGCTCCAGGATGCCCGATTTAATCTGCAGCATGACTTCCTCCCCCTCCATGCATGCTTTTTTTAGGCGAATTGGCAGGAAATTATTCCCTTTTACCCTCCTTGGATTTAGCCCTCTGCTGCTTGCATCAAGCACTCATTCATGGGATGAGGGTCCCTTCGGGGTGGGTTTGCACACACCACGTCTGATCACACCTCAGTGGGTGGGGGAGCCGGGCGTGGAAGCCGTGATTCTTCTCTCCATCGATGACCTGAGGTCCCCCGAAAAATATGAAACCTATCTACGGCCAATTCTTGAGCGTTTAAAAGAGATCGATGGCCGTGCTCCAGTGAGCATTTTTTGCAATGCGGTGGATCCAGTTCATCCTCAGTTTCAGACTTGGATTGATGAAGGTCTTTCTCTGGAGGTGCACACCCTCTCTCACCCGTGCCCGCTCCTAGCAAAAGGTGATTTTCAAGCTGCTCAGGAGACCTATTACGGGGGGATTGATCTCATTAACCAAATCCCCAATCAACAAGCTGTGGCCTATCGCATGCCATGCTGTGATTCCATCAATTCGCCTAGCCCCCGGTTTTACGAAGAAATATTCACTCGACCCTCGCCGGCAGGTTCGATGTTGCAAATTGATTCTAGCATCATGTGCGTCCTCAATTCGACGGATCCTGATCTGCCAAGGCAATGGGTGTTGGACGCAGAGGGAAAGGAGCGCTTCGAAAAATACCTTCCCTTTCCATCATTCACCACCACGATCGAAAACTATCCCTATCCCTATCGGCTCGGGCCTCGAGGCTGGGAATTCCCGGCCATGGTTCCCAGCGATTGGGAGGCGCAGAATCTGCATGGTGTCAACCATCCCCAAACCACCGAAGATTGGAAGCGAGCCTTGGATTTAGTCGTCCACAAGCAAGGCGTATTTAACTGGATTTTTCACCCTCATGGTTGGATCGGCAGCGAGCATATTGTTGATTTCATCGATTATGCTCAAGAGAACTACGGAGGACGCATTCGCTTCATGACCTTTCATGAGGCCCTGGCCAGGCTGGAAACCCACTTGCTGGATGATGCGCTGCAGGAAGGTCTATCGGGGCCTGAAAGGGCGTTCAAGCTCCTTGATGTCAACGAAGATGGGTTTATGGATGTTTGTCTCACTCATGAAGACAAATTGGTAGTCAAGCAATGGTTGCCAGCCGAACAACGCTTTGATCGATTGGAGTGCCCTTGGCAACTCGCCTCGCCACAGCATGAAGGCCTTGGGCTGAAGTTAGGTCGTTTCTGGCCTGGAGGTGCGCCTGTGTTTTTCTACCGCCATGCTCAGGGGGAAGGTGCCTGGAGCCTGCAGGATGGACGATGGCAAGTTGAGGCCAATTTTGTGCGAGAACTGCGCATCGATGGCCATGCGGTGATGACTTCCTACCAGGGCGCAGAGGAGACCATGAAGGTGATGGACCTCAACGGGGACGGGGTGGACGAATTGCTTGTTGCCTATCCTGGTATGCAGGGAGTTCTTTCTTGGGATCAAGAGCGAAAAACCTGGAAGGACTCAGGGTATCAATGGCCTCGAGAGCTATACTGGATCGATGATGAGGGTAGGGATCACGGTGCTCGCCTGGTTGACTTGAATGCTGATGGCTATCCTGATCTGGTTCAATCCAATCCGGCTGGTTACCAGGCCTATCTTTTCATCCCGAAGTGGGTGCTTGGTTTTCAAAAGGGTTGGACGCGCGATGTGATGAAGGGTCTGCCGGGTGATGCTGACGCCATGCCGCTGATCGTGCGTGAGGGAGCCCACCCGGACAATGGCGCGTGGTTTGCCAATGGGCATCTCTGGGTTCAGAATGAGGATACCGCCCACCTGCCGGATTTGGTGCAGAGACAGTCTTTTGAGACGATCCTTCTTGGGCACCAACCACGTCCCAAATCTGTTGAAGAGGCAGCCATGCTCTTTGAGCTACCGGAAGGATTACAAATGGACTGTGTCGCTGCCGAACCCTTAATAGAAGATCCGGTCGCCTTTGATTGGGCACCCAATGGGGATATGTGGGTGGTCGAAATGAGAGACTATCCCGGGGGCATGGATTCAACGCATACTCCAGGGGGGAGAATCAAGCGCCTGCAAGATCTCAATGGGGATGGTCAGTATGATCAAGCGACCCTTTTCTTGGATGAAATTCCGTTTCCAAGCGGTATTCATCCGTGGGAAAATGGTTGGTGGATCAGTGCCGCGCCGTTTGTTTTTTTTGCAGCTGACCTGGATGGTGATGGCAAGGCTGATGTGCGTCGCAACCTGCTATCAGGTTTCGGTGAAGGCAATCAACAACACCGAGTCAACGGGTTTGCCTATGGACTCGACCACACTTTGCATGGGGCCAATGGAGACAGCGGTGGATTGATTCAATCCCTTTGGCATGATCAGAGCTGGCCTCTTCGACGGCGTGATTTCGCGTTTTCTCCCGTCACTGGCAGGGTTCAGTTGCTCGAGGGGCAAACACAATATGGACGGAATCGGGATGACTGGGGACGTTGGTTTGGCAACAACAACCCCAACTGGCTATGGCATTTTCGCCGTCCTTTTCGCTATGACAGGGCGGTGCCAGAAATGGATTTGGGAAGCCCGCTGCGTTATCTGGCCCAGGATGAGATCTTAAGACGTGTCAATCAGATCTCCCCGAGCCTCCAACGATTCAATGATATTGGTATGCGTGGCTATGTCACATCTGCCTGTAGCCCAATTTCTTACCGAGATCGGAAGCTTTTTCAGGATGGTGGCCAACATGTGCTGGTTAGTGAACCTGTTCATAACTTGGTGCGACACTTTCAACTGGAGATGACTGAGGATGGGCTGATGGCCAGTCGACCAGAGCAGGAGAAGGACAGGGAATTCCTGGCTAGTCGCGATCCTTGGTTTCGGCCAACAAGCTTGCGAACCGGACCCGATGGTGCCCTCTATGTGGCGGATATGTATCGAGCCGTGATCGAGCATACCGAGTGGATCCCTGATGACGTGGAGAAGCTCATGGATCCCCGTCTCGGATCAGACCGCGGACGCATTTGGCGATTGTCGCACCCAGAGGGGCCGTCACTAGCTCAATCACTGAGGGCATCTTCTGGCTATGATTGGGGTTCCTGGTTGGCTTCAGAAAATGGATGGAAGCGGGACACGGCACAGCGCAAGTTAATTGAGCAACAGGATCATTCCCAAGTCGAACTCCTTGTGAGTCGGATTGCCGAAGGTGGGCTTCCTGCGCTTCATGCACTCTGGACCCTTGAACATCTGCAAGTGCTTGAGCCCAGTCATATCCTGAAAGCACTTAAGCATGGTAGCCCTGATCTCAAGTGCCAGGCGTTGATTTTATTAGAAAGGCACCCCACATGGCTGCCGGTTGAACCTGAGGGTGACTGGGGCCGATTGCTGACCCAATCCTTCCAGGAAGAATCCTCAGAAGTCATTCGGCAGTTACTTTTTTTCGCCGGAACGACCCAGCGACATTGGTTGGAGCCTATTGCCGTGAGCGCATTACATCGTTTGGGGAAGGAGGAAGGGCTCCATGATGCCTTGTTGGTGGCTGCCATGCCCTACCTGCAAGGGGTGTTGTCTCATCAACTGACCTGCAATGGATGCCTGGCCAGCCAATTGCCATCCAAACTCCTTCCGGCCATCGCCTCGCGGCTCAAGGATGGTATCCCTTCGGTGCTTCAAGGCCTTGAGACCATGCTGTCGAAGCAGCCCTCCAATGATGAGGCGACACAATGGAGCTCCCAAGCCATCCAGGGCACGCGACTCTGGCTTCAGGTTTTTTCCATGCTCGATGGCGTTGGCCAAGTAAAGCATCGACGTTTTATCAAAAATATGGAGAACATGTGGCGAGCCACACTTTTGGACCCTCAAGGTGATCTGCAGGGAGCCAGCCTGTCATTTGATGCCCTGTGGACAACTAGGCGTCTGGATGACTCGACGCAATGGATGATGAGCCTGACCCAAGGTTTGAAACCCGACCGTTGGTCGTTGATGGACCACGTGCTGCAACGCATGGTGATGTCACCTCAATGGGTGCAGGACCCAGAGAAATGGGTTGGTCCGCTTTGGTCACGCGCTAGCCATGAATCCAGGCGTTTGCTGGTGGAACTCATGCTTACCCAGCAGAACTGGTCTCAATGGTTCTTGGAAGCTGTTGAAAAGGGACGATTCCCCGAAGGGGATCTCCCTTTTGCTGACGGCTCATTGAGTGGTGAGATGATGCTCAAGCTACGGGCTGGGGGGATGAAAGATAACCAAGAGCGGGTTGAAAGAGCCTTTGCCGCACGATCAAAGCGATTGGGGCAAGAAGGTTTTGCAGGGGCAGATCTCACCGAACGCATGGAAAGGGTTGCTGCCTTGAGTCCTGATATCGGGGTCGGCGCTGATCTATTCGCCAATAATTGCAGGCTTTGTCATGCCTTTCACGGGAATGGGGCTCAGGTGGGGCCTGATTTGGACGCATTGAGCGATCGCTCAGGACTGAATCTCATCACTCAAATTCTCAATCCTAGTCAAAGTGTTGAAGAAGCCTATATCGCTCATGACATCTTGCTTAAAGATGGGAGCGAATGGCTTGGTATCATCACCGATCAAACCCCAAGCCGTTTGACATTGCGCTTGTCTAATGGCCAGGAAAAAACGCTAGACCCCTCAGAGGTAGACCATGTTAGCCCAACTTCGAGATCCTTGATGCCGGATGGTTGGGGTGAGGTGCTAGATGACCAGCAGCTTGCTAGCCTGATTGCTTATCTTCAGGCAGGAGCAGGCCGCTAAAGTGCTTTGATCTCAACAAAAAATGCACCTCGGCTGACAGCCTTTTCGTCGTGGTCGAGCCAGGTTTGAAGGGGGTGCTCGCCCGCTTCAACATAGAGGGTGAAAATAGCTTCCTGTGCGTTTGGAGGGAGCTCCATGGTTTGCTCGAGGTCTCCGATACGGATACGGGCTTTGGTGGCATCCAACTGTCTTGGAGCTTCTTTTGGCCAGTGGCGAAGTCTGATACGATACCAACCTGTCTTCTCCCATCTTACCGCCCAATAGCCATTAGCTTCGGGGAGATTTCTGAGCATACGTTGATTCCACGGAACTTGATTCCCATGCCAATCATGGGCGGTCAGGGTTGAGGGGTTTGACTGATCATTGCCAAGGATGATGAAGGGAAAGGTATCGAGTCGATTTTGTAGGGAAGACCACCAGATATTATATTCATCTCGAAGTTGAGCAACGATATCGGGGTGATCGGCTCCTACATCCTCTCTTTGTCCTGGATCGGTTTGAATGTCGTAGAGCTCTCGACCATCGATTAATCGCCATCGGTCAGTCATCACAGCAGCGGTTTTCCATTTTCGAGGTGTTTCGATTCGCTGACTGTGCACCACAAGGGTCCTCTCGGTATGGGGTAGGTTCGTTGCCGGGCTTTTAAGAAGTGGCAATAGGCTGATGCCATCCAGCGGGCGAGTTGAGCGGGTGTCCAGGTGACATATTTCAGCCAGCGTGGGCAGGATGTCGATATGGCCCGTCAGGGAATGGATATCGCGTGGTGTGCCAAGCTTGCCTGCAGGCCAGCGCCAAAAGCATGGGACTCGATGGCCACCATCGTAGGCGGATCCTTTGGTGCCCCGCATGCCAGCATTGAATCCACCCCATGAGGTGGAGCCTTGACTGGTTGAGGGTTGGTTGCGGTATCCGGCAGCCGTGCCGTTATCTGTCATGAATAAAACCAATGTGTTGTCACTGAGTGATCGCTCTTCAAGGAGTTGCATCAAGCTCCCCAGGTTTTGATCGATGTTGGTAATCATGGCGTAGAAACTTGCCATGGGCTCGGGAACACCCTTTTCCAGATAAGGTTGCTTGGCTGATTGCTCGACATTGAATGGACCATGTGGAGCGTTGGTAGCCAGGTAGCAGAAAAACGGTTTTTCTGATCCACTTGTTATGAATTGCCTGGCTTCTCGAAAAAAAACGTCCGTGCAGTAGCCCTCAAAGACCTCTCTTTGGTTGTTCCTCAGGTAGGTGTCGTCAAAATAGTCATTTCCCCAGGCATCAGGGGTTTGGGTGATGCCACCTCCGCCATGATGGACGGCAATGTCGAACCCGCGATCTGTCGGGCGAAAAGGGTAATTGTCACCCAAATGCCACTTGCCAAACATGCCCGTTCGATATCCGGCTTGCTTAAAGAGGTCTGCTAGGGTGACCTCATCCTCATAGAGAATGGAGCGTCCCATAATGGTATGCCAAACACCTGTCCGAGTGGAGTAGCGACCAGTCATCAGAGCTGAGCGAGTGGGTGAACAGGTAGGATCCACGTGGAATTGGGTTAAGCGGATGCTTTGGTCGTGCAGGGTGTCAAGGTGTGGCGTTTGAATCACCGAATTGCCGTGGCAGCCTAGATCACCATAGCCCTGATCATCAGTCATGATAAGGATGACATTGGGCGGCTTAACGCTTTCCGCGGCCCGAATTGACGGCAAGTTAGGTCCCAATAGGTAAAGCAAGGTGAATAAAGCCATTGCCCCTATCTTGGGAAAACTGATTAGGAGAGTGCGTTTAGCATTCATGAGTATTAAGAAAATGAACTAAAAAAGGCACCTCGGGGTAGAGGTGCCTTGTGCTAAAATACCTTGGTTGGGCGCTTATTCAGCACCGCTGGCGATCCATAACTTGATCAGGTCGGTTTGGGCCTTGGTGAGGACATCACCCTTGGGAGGCATGCGATCGTCATGGTCAGCCGGTAGGACGATGCGAGTATAGAGGGAACTCTCTTCTGGCTTTCCAGGGACGACAATCGCCTCATCGCCCGCTCCCTTCAGTGTAGCAGCCAGAGAATCGAGTCTGAGTTTTGCTTTTTGTTTGTCCTCTCCGTGGCAATCTGCGCAACGATCCATCAAGATGGGCAAGACATATTCGTGGAACACGCCACTCTCCTTGTTCTCACTGGGCTTCTCTGTGGTCACAACCACTACTTCGGCCTCGGGCTTGGCACCCTTATTAATCCAGTTGCGAATGAGTCCTACCTGAATTTCTGTCAGCGGATCACCCTTGGGTGGCATCAGATCATCATCGCCTGGAGGTAGGGTAATCACTTGGAAAAGGTGGCTGCCTATCAGGTCGCCAGCGATCACCACAGGGCCATCGGGAGTCCCCTTCATGACAGCTTCGTAGCTGTCGAGCCTCAACTTGGCCTTTTGCTTTTCTTCACCGTGGCAGTCGACACACCTCTCTGCAAAAATGGGCATGATGTGTGTTTTGAAATCCGGATCTTCAACCAAGGTGACCTCTGTGGTGCCCTCGGCTTCGCTGGCTTCCAATGCCAGGCGCTGCTCTTTGAGCGCGGCCAGCCGTGCCTTGCTCAACAACTCTTTCTCCCATCCAAGATTGATTTCAAGGGATTCGTTGCCGGCAACTTCCATGGCTGCCTGAAAGGCCTTAGCAGCCTCTTCGCTGACCTTGGTCTGCCAGAGGTATAAATTCTTGAGCTGTTTGAGCGGCTTGAGGTGTTCCAAGCCCGCGTCAGTCACTTCGGTTCCGTAAAGGTTGAGATAGACCAAACTGGAAAGACCCTTGAGGTGTTGTAAGCCTGCGTCAGTCACCTTGGTTTTCTCAAGGTGCAGCCTCTGCAAATCAGTCAGCCCTGCCAAGTGTGCGAGCCCTGCATCCCCAATCCCGGCGTTCTTGAGATCGAGCTCCACGATTTTGGGGATTTCACTCAAGACCTTGAGATCCTCATCAGCCAGCATGCGTCCTTCAAAGGTCTTTGCTGGGATAAGGATGCGCACTCCCTCAACATCCTTGGCGATACCTAGCACCTGACCTTCGTAAGATTCCACCGCAGCGATGGCTGATTGCTCATCTGCTTGCGCAATAGAGGTCCCAACAAGAATCAGGCTTGTGAGCAGCAATGCGACTGTCTTTTCTTTAGCATTCATGGTTTGGCTTGATCCCTTGATCAAATATGATTTTCAAATATTGGTCAAGTCATGGCTCGAACTACCATAAACGCGGGTGCCAACTGGAGAGAATGAACCCATACGCAGAATGAATCACATCGCCAATCACAATGCTCAAGCGTGGGACGAACTGGTGCGCCAGAAAAGTGGGTTTGCCTCTCGGGTTTCTGCCCGTTGCCTCAATAATCCTGATCCTTATATCAACATCTATGATTGGCTGCCTGAAGGAGTACGAGGCAAGCGGGTGCTATGTCTGGCTGCAGGAGGGGGTAAACATGGCCCACTTTATGCGGCTGCCGGAGCCGAGGTGACGGTTGTGGATGCTTCTCAGGCCATGCTCCACAAAGACCGGGAAATGGCCGCAAAACATGGATTACAAATCCAATGCATTCAAACCTGCATGACGCAATTAGAGGGGCTGGGCAAGGGGGTTTATGACTTGGTTATGCAACCAGTCAGTAGTTGCTATATCAAAGAAATCGATCGACTCCATCAAGCCGTTGCGGGCGCTTTGAAACCAGGAGGCCTGTATATCGTTCAGCATAAGCAACCCATGAGTCTGCAGTGCAGTCCCTTTCCTGAGCAGGGAACCTACCGCGTGGAAAATCCGGCCTCAGTTGATGAGGCTTTGCCCCCAGTTGCGGGAAGTGAGCATCGGGAGGTGGGAACATTAGAATTCCTGCATAGCCTTGAGTCCCTTGTCGGCGGTCTCTGTCGGCATGGTTTTGTGATTGAAGATCTCCGGGAGCCGGATCATCAACAAGCAAATGCTCGACCCGGTAGTTTTGGCCACCGATGCGCTATGATTCGCCCCTACTTGGTGCTCAAGGCCCGCAGACGCATGGAATACGGGGTTGATTTTTCAACCTTGATTGCCTCATGATCCCAAAATTGAGTCTACCTTTTTTCACTTAACACCCTAGTTCACTTTGAGGTCATGAACCGTTTTCAATCCAAATACGCCAGTTTCGGCTGCCATCTGGTAGTTATGATCTTTTCGCTTAATTGTATGGGGCAAATCATTGAGGCCCAGGACAATAGCGTTGAAGCAGCCCCAGTTATCTCTTTTGAGACGCCAGTCTATCAATTTGGTAAGGTTCAGCAGGGAGAGGAAATCCGGCATGATTTCAAATTTTCCAATCAAGGTAGCCAAGTCTTGGTGATCGAAGACGTTAGGCCGAGCTGTGGCTGTACGACGGCAGGTGCTTGGACCAAATCGCTACAACCCGGTGAAAGCGGTGTGATTCCCATCAAACTCAACACGGATCGCTTCAAGGGCCCTCTCACCAAATCGGTAACCGTTCGCAGCAATGACCCCAAAAGGGCCAATCTCTACCTCAAAATCGAAGGCGAAGTGTGGACTGCCTTATCGGTCGAGCCCATGGTGGCCGCATTCCCTGCGATCAAAAACCTCAACCAGGTGACGTCCAAGCAGGTTAGGGTGACCAACCAGACCGAGACGCCTTTGGTGATCAGTGATCTCAAAGTGAACGGGGAACAATTCAAGGTTTCGGTTGAGGAGCTTGAACCTGGTAAGGTCTTCGAACTGCTGGTTGAAACCGTGCCCCCTCTAGCATACGGTGCCAACCGTGCCGAGATCGCCTTCAAGACAAACCTCAAAGAATCTCCCCTCGTCAAAGTATCTGCCAGCGCCTATGTGATGGCACCTGTTCAGGTGGTTCCCAACCGAGTCATGCTACCCAACGGCGTATTGCAAAAACCTCTTAAAAAGTATGTGACCGTCTTGACTTATGAGGATTCACCGCTCGAGGTGAGTGATATCAAGGTTTCCATTGAAGGAGTCGACGTGGAAGTCTCCCAACTCAACAATGGCAAACACCATCGTTTGATCATGACCTTTCCAGCGGGCATGAATGTTGACAGTCTGCAAGGGGCATCTCTGAGCCTGAAAACCAGCCACCCCACTTTTTCCAGTTTTGAGGTGCCAGTTGGTTCCTATCGGAGTTTAAATACACCATCCAACCCATGATGGAGGAGAGTTTCTCCACCCGAATCATGTTAGCGCTTGCCATATGAGGGTAGCTTGGTTGGAGTGGTTGTTTGTTCTCGGTCTTGGTTTGCCTCTTGCAGTGGTTCTTAATCACCACTTGGACTCAGGCATTGATATCACACGAGACTATTTTCCTGATTCAATTCCCCAATCTCCTGCAGCTTCGAAGATTCAGCCTGCCGATTTTCAGGCTGAAGTTAGGGAGGCGATTAGCCGCCTCGAACGTAAAGGGTTCAGCGCCTTGAGTATGGATCAGGTTTGGTTCCTTTTGGGTAGTGAGGAATGGAAGACTGAGCAAATCGTCTTGATTGATGCTCGCAATGAAGCGGCTTACGCCGCCGGTCATTTGCCCCTTGCTTACCGCTTTGATCATTATCATCCGGAGGAACATCTTGATGAGGTGTTGGCGGCGTGCCTAGTTGCCAGCCAGATCATTGTTTATTGCAATGGGGGGCAATGCGAAGATAGCGAATTTGCCGCAGCTTATTTAAGGGACATGGGGATAGAAACATCAAAATTTGCAGTGCTTGCTGAAGGCATGAATGGGTGGCTGCTTGCAGGTCACCCTGTTGTCCTTGGAGATCGTCAGGATGATCTCATCGAGTGGGAAACTATTCTGGGCAATATCGAGCTGGAGGTGGTGCAACCATGAAGGCTTCAGCGCTTTGTGTGGTGCGTTGGATCATAGGCGGGTGTTTTGTCTACTTGGGGTGGGTTAAGACAAGGGATCCCGTTGCTTTTCTAAAGGTCATCCGAGAATTTAATCTCCTTCAAGCTCCCCTTTTGATGAACGTGGTGGCCGCTTGGTTGCCATGGTTTGAGTGCTGGTGCGGTTTGTTGCTTGTTTTAGGGGTTGGGGTGCGCGCCGCGGCCATGACCTTGGCGGGATTGTTGGCCGCTTTCAGCATCATGGTTTGGCTGAGGGCCCTCCAGCTCATGGCTTCTTTTGACGGATCATTCTGCAGTCTATCCTTTGATTGTGGCTGTGGAAGTGGCGAGGTATTTGTTTGCCAAAAACTGCTTCAGAACGGGTGCCTTTTTATTGGCGCCCTGTTGCTCGTTTGGCAGGGAGCGGGTCGTCTCGCTTTATGGCCAAAGGTGGGGTTTTTGAAGCTGAATCAATCTTGAGTCGTCATGTAGTGTGACGGCAAAAAGAAAGCCCATCCAAGGATGGGCTTTTTGGTGAGTTAGCTATAGCTTTTAAGTGAGGCTCAATGATGATGATCGTGATCATGATCATGGTCATGATCAGGTTCAGCTGGCAGGACTTCCTCAACTTCCGCCTGAAGCTCCATGAGGTCAAGAACCTTGCTCGTCATGATTTGTTCCTGAATTTCGCTAATGCCACCTCTTTCCTTCAGCTTTTTGGCCAATTGTTCTGGGGCCATGTTATAGGACTGAGCCATCATGACAATCCGCTGATTGACCTCTGCACTGGAAACCTTGATCCCTTCCTCTGCCGCTATTTTGCCGATGATGAATGCAACCTTGACCCTGTCTTTGGCGCTGGTTGCAGCTGCAGAATAGATTTCATCTTTCTTCTCATCGATTGTCTCCTTGGCAACTCCGCGCTGTTGATTCTCTCTAACCAGCTCATAAACGACGTTCTTAGTTTCCTGATCGACGACAGATTCGGGAAGTTCACACTGCACTGAGGTGAGAAGGTGTTTGATGAGCTGATCGCGCACCTTGCGCTTTTGAGAGGTTTTCAGCTCATTTTCAAGATCGTTGAAGACACCCTCCCGCAATGCTTCGCAGTTTTCTGCGCCAAACTTCTGGGCAAAGGCATCATCAATTTCAGGCATTTTCTTAACTTTGACTTCCTTGATTGTCACATCAAAAACAAGCTCTTTGCCAGCCAACTCCTTGATGACGAAATCTTCCTTGGCTGCAATGGTCACCGTTTTGGTGTCTCCAGCCTTGAGCCCAACAAGGGGTTCATGAAATCCAGGAATGAAGTGCCCTTCGTGGACATGGAGCCAGAAATCGTCTTTTTTATCCAAGCTTGTGGCCTTAGGGGCCGTGTCAGTGATCGGTTTGCCATCACACTGACCGGTGTAGTCTAGGACAGCATAATCCAGTTCCTCAATGGCCTTGTCGACTGTTTCAAAAGTAGCTTGCCGGTCCTGCAAAACCCCCATGGCACGATCGATATCGTCTTCACTGACCGACTTGATTTCCTTTTGAATCTTAATGCCCTTATAAGCAGGGATTTCGAATGTAGGAGCTGTTTCTACAGTGACGGCAAATTGGAAGGGCTGGTCCTTGGCAAATTGAATTTCTTCGACATCGGGATTGCCGACGATGTGGAGGTCATGTTCCTTGATAGCCTGGCGATAACCATCGTTGACTAACAGCCGTTTCACCTCACTCTGGATGCGGTCACCGTAGGATTTGAGCACCATGTGCTTGGGTGCCTTCCCGGGCCTGAACCCAGGGAGACTCACGTGTTTGCCAAATTCCTTGATGGTCAATTCAGTGCGTTCTTTGACCTTTTCGGTGGGGACGTCTACCCGAATGAGTCGTTTGCAAGGTCCTAAGTTTTCGATTTCTATGTTCACAGTGGTCTCTGTCTTTGCGTGGTCTGCTCCTGCCTCATGGCAATGCGATGTAAGCATTTGCCCGGACTGCAGTCAGAAGACAATTGTTCACCCTATTAGGTGAGCTGGACAATTTAGGAATCCTGAGTGCGGTCGTCAAGGATCAGTGCGATGAATATCCGCGATCTAAACGAAGCCTGATACCGAGGCCGCTGATAGCCCAAAGCGCCTATTTGAAACACCCCACACGGGTCAAAGGGGGCTCTCACGATTCTTGAGCCCGCTGCCTAAAATAGCTGATGGTATCCATGAGACCTTCATCCAGCGGTTTGAGGGGGCGACCGATCAGTTGTTCCATTTTGCTTGTGTCTGGCTGACGTCTTTGCATGTCCCCCTCCGGCAAGGCAGGCAAATGAATGATTTCTGAGTGAGAGCCGGTCTGCTCAATGATCTTGGCTGCCAATTCAAGAATAGAGATCTGATGAGGGTTGCCAATGTTGACAACCTCGTTGACACAACGCCCCTGAAATAGGGCCTTGGTGGTAGCTTGGATGTTGTCGGTGATGTGGCAAAAAGTTCGGGTTTGAGACCCATCCCCGTAAATGGTGATGGGAAGATTCTTCAGGGCTAGTTGGGTGAATCGAGTGATGACGAAGTCCTCAGATTGTCGTGGACCGTAGGTATTGAAAAACCTGAAGATCGTGTAGGGCAGATTTAATTCCTGGTGATAGGCCCGCATCATGACTTCTCCCAAGTTTTTGACCACCGCATAGGGTAAACGTGAGTTCAGCGGGGTGGTTTCTTCGTGTTGAGGTAATTCGACTGGTTCACCGTAGACTTCAGAGGATGAGGCGAAGAAGACGCGCTGAATACCGTGCTGGTGACTGAGTTCCAGCACATGCCGTAGCCCATCGATATCCTCAAGTACCTTCATGGGGTGTTTTTGGGTTCGAGCCACACCCACCACGGCTGCGTAGTGAAAGACATGATCAAAAGCTCCATGTTTCATGCAAGCTTCCATGGTGCCGCGGTCATTGACATTGCCATGGATCCAATGCAGGTGCTTGGGATAATTTGTGGGGAGGTGTTGGTGCTGGCCGGTTGATAGGTCATCCAACACGGTCACATGGCAAGACTGGGTGTCCAAAAGTGATTCAACCAGCCAACTTCCAATGAAGCCAGCCCCACCTGTCACAAGGATTCGTTTCATGCGATAGAGTCTCTCTATGAGTGCCTCATCAAGGACGAGCCTGCGGGGTGATCGTCATTTGCATCGTCTGTCCCTGGCGAATGATGCCAAGGGTCGTTTCTTCCCCAATTTTAACCGCATCCAAAGCGTAAGTGTAATCGTAGATATTGGCAATCGCCTGGCCTCCCAGTGAAATCACGACATCGTCGGCTCGGAGCCCTGCCTTGTCGGCTGGGCTTCCAGCGCGAACCCCTGTTAGGGGCACTCCTTCGACTTCGGCAGTGTAATTGGGAATGGTGCCCAGGTAGGCACGCAGTGAATCACGACTCCCAGATGCCGCTTGGGATTGGTAAAGGGCATAGGGGAGGGCCATTGGCTCGGCGCCGGTCAGGCTTCGGGTCATATGGAAGGCCATCGTCGTGATGCGCTGGAGTCCCTCATAATTGAGTGTATGGCTGTCGTCTGTGGGGCGGTGGTAATCCTCGTGGCTTCCAGTGAAGAATGAGAGCACTGGGACTTTCTTGGGGTAGAAAGCCGTGGTATCGGTGGGTAAATAGGGGTCTTCCTGGAGGGTTAATTGAAATCCGGCCAAGATATTGTGGCGCTCAATGAGGGTTTTCCACTGGGTCGAAGAGCCGACTCCCTGGAGAGTCAGTTTGTTCTCACGCAATCTTCCTACCATGTCAAAATTCAAGTAAGCTTTGATGCGTTCGAGTGATAAAGGGGGTTCCTTGGCAAAATGCTGGGAGCCAATCAATCCAAGCTCCTCGCCAGACCAGAGGCCCACCATCAGCCCCATTCTGGCATCAGGTGCAGTCTGGGTGATCCATTGACGGTAGGCGGCGGCTATTTCAAGAACCAGAGAAACGCCTGAGGCGTTGTCATCAGCACCGTTGTGGATTGCTTGTTCCTCGCCCTTGATGTGAAACCCACCTGCTTCTCCATGACCTAAATGATCGTAATGTGCCCCGATCAATACGTAGGAAGCCTCGTTGCGGTTGATGCGTGGTGGATGAATCACCCCAATCACATTCTGATCTTGCTTGCGGAGGCGGTCTAATTGAATCCCCAAAGCAATCATTTGGCCTGGCATGGCAGCACCCATCACGCCATGTGGGTTTTCCTGATCCAAATCGCTTTGCCAGGTTTTCAGATCCTTGCCTGTTGGTTCCAATAAGCGATTGGCTAGATCCAAATCAATGCTGGCAGCTAGGATGCTAGAGTCGCCTTGTCGTTCGTCTGATGAGATGTCAATCAGCTTGCCGGCATTGGGTGAATTGGGACCAGTGACCACTAGTAGAGCCTTGGCGCCCATCTCTCGCGCTATCAGAGCCTTGTAGCGGAGACCGGCATAGCGGTTGAGGATGGCTCGACGATCGGTTTCAGCTGATTCGGGGACGTAGCGCAAGACCATCACGACTTTGTTGGAAACATTCAGGCCTTGATAGGAATCGTAGCCTTCCATCCCTTCTCCAGGAACTTTGAGTCCATAACCGGCGAAAACGATCTCTCCCTCCGTCTGGCCGTTGGCTGAAAAGGGTAGGGGGCTGAATGACTGGTTCAGTGGGATGGACTGCGAGGTGGGGCTTGGATGCTGCTGCGTGACAACCATGCTGGTGGCTGCCTGGTCGATCGCCATGCCAGACTGAAATTCGAACGGTTGTAAGTAACCCTTGCTCTGGCTTATGGGTTCGACGCCTATTTGTTTGAGCACCCTTGCCAGGTAATGGGCTGCAAGACGAGCCCCGCGTTCTCCAGTCATTCGCCCTTCGAGTTGATCTGAAGCCAGGTAGTTCACATGGGTCTGGAGATCATCAATAGTGATGGGATCTACCAGAGGAATGGGACGGGGTTCGGCTCCAGAGGCCAGTTCGGCACGGGCAGGATCAATGCCCGGGACAGCTTCGAGTTCCTTGAAGGGTGAGCTTGGTTCCGAGGAAGATTTCGGTGTCAAGGGCGCCTTGCTTGCGGCGGGTCTGGAAATTCGGCGAGGTGACTCGCGCAATGCTTGGATAGCACCGTCGTGATTCCAGTTTGCCATGAAAAGTTGTCCCTTGTCCTGGCTTCCCGGTTGGAGGGCATAGCGATTGGAAGTCCATACAAGCTTCTGGCCGTCCGGCGAGAAAACGGGCAATCCGTCGAAGCCATCAGTGTAAGAGATCCTCACCGGTTCATGCAGTCCCTTCGCATCGACGATGTAGAGCTCGAAATTGGAAAAACCCTCACGATTGGTGGTGAAGATCAAGTATTCTTGAGAAGGGTGGTAATAGGGGGCCCAAGCCATGCCAAAATCATGGGTGAGCTTCTGAATATCGCCACCATCCAAATTCATCGTCATGATATCGGCATTGACCCCTTCTTCATCAAAGCGCCTCCATACGATTCGCTGCCCATCAGGAGAAAAGAAAGGTCCTCCATCGTACCCATCCACATGGGTCAACCGCTTCAAGCCCCTTCCATCGGCCTGCATCAAATAAATTTCCCCGAAGTAGGAGGGATCTATGTCGAATCGCTTCTGATCTTGCGGGCTCAATGATTGGGTTGGGAAGGCGTGACGATTGGAACAGAAGGCTATCCAGTTTCCGTTAGGGCTATAAGAACCCTCAGCGTCGTATCCCTCAGCTGTGGTTAACTGCAAAAAACGACCCTCCGCAGTTCGCTCAAACAGATCCATGGTGGGGTCGTAGTCCCATGCATAGCGTCCTTCAGTGCCAGTGGCTCGTTGATCGAGTGCTTCCTTTTGCTTGCTTAGAGCCTCCGGATCATGATGGGTGGAGGCGAATAGAATTCGCCTGCCGTCTGGGTGAAAAAAGGAGCAGGTTGTCTTACCGATACCTGGTGAAACCTGGCTGATGTCGCCACTCAAAAAATCCAGCGTAAATATCTGAAAGAAGGGGTTTTCCGGCGAACGCTCTGCCTGGAATACCAACCTAAGTCCATCTTTCGAGAAATAACCCTCTCCGCTGCGCCGACCTGCCAAAATGAGTTGCCGTGGATTTTTGATGAACTGGGTTTCTTCCTTGGACGGGGTTGCGGCATGCAAGGCGAGCGACAATCCTCCCCAGGCAGCTTGAACCAGGAGACAGCCGAACAAACATTTTGAGGTCTTTTTCAGGTTTCGCATAGTTGAGTTGTATAGCTTAGAAGGCGTTGGCTTGAACTTCAATCACGAGCCTCATGTTTCGACCTTATCACGAGCAGGGTTTGCGCTTTTGCTTGGGCAACTTAGCCGATAGGATGTGGGTCATGTTGCAAGAGCTGATTCCATCTCTCAATGAAGGCAAGGCCTTGGATAAGGATACGATTTGTGCCGTTATCAAGGCCCTTGTCTCCGACGAACTGACTGCTCAAGTTAAGGCTGATTTTTTGAGTGCCTTGGCATCAAAGGGTGAAACGGTTCAGGAGATTGCTGGGTTTGCTACCGGGCTGCGGGCCATGGCTATCGAGCCACCGATCGAGCCTTCCCTGCGTCATCAACCCATCCTTGACGTGTGTGGTACCGGAGGGGATCACCAAAATACTTTTAACATCTCCACCACTGTAGCCCTGATTTTGGCTGCTTCGGGTGTGACGGTTGCCAAGCACGGTAATCGAGCGATTACCTCAAAATCCGGTAGTGCCGATGTGCTGGAAGCCCTTGGCATTCCAGTAGACCTTCCTCCTGACCAAGCAGCAGCGTCGCTCAAGGAGCATGGTTTTGCTTTCTTGTTTGCCCCTCACTACCACCCGGCATTCAAGCATATCGTCCCGGCTAGGAAATTGTGCGCGGCACAGGGTCAGCGCACGATATTCAATTTCCTGGGCCCCTTGCTGAATCCTGTGCAACCCAGTGCCCAGCTCATCGGTGTCCCACGTCCCGATCTTTGCTCCCAACTTGGGCAGGTGCTGCAGAGCATGGGCATCGAGCGTGGTATGGTGGTCTGTGGATCGGTCGGGGAGGCTGGGTTTCTTGATGAATTATCCACGCTTGGCGAAAACCACGTGGCTGAATTCTATCAAGGTCGAGGCTTTCACGAGTCCAGCTGGCGCCCGGATGGATTTGTGCAGCATGCGGCAAAGCTATCCGATCTTGAGGGTGGCGATGCGAACCACAATGCGCAACTGGTTCGAGATATCCTTGCGGGCAACCTGCGTGGGCCCAAACGGGATGCCGTCTTGCTCAATAGCTCTGCCGCCCTCCTGGTGTCAGGAAAAGTGCCCTCGATGCAGGAAGGCTGGGAGATGGCGGCCAAAGTGATCGACAGTGGCCAAGCCATAGCCAAGCTCGAAGGACTGCAACGGTAATGGTTTTACGGCGTCCGATGCCTGGAGGTGGTTGAAGCTTGCCTATGAGTTCAGAGACTGGACGTATTCAAATCTGGTGTTGGATGGACGGCAAACCTGGACATGAAAACCAGTCCCTTGGGTTGCTTCAGTCTCTGGAGGATCGGATGGATTGCGTGATTCATAGGTGGAAGCCACCGCTTGCTTGGTTCAAGCGGCTCACATGGAAGAGACGTTGGTTGGAGGAGGCTGCTACGCTGCCAGCACCGAGCCTTATTCTGGGAGCTGGCCACGCCACTCACTTCTGGATTCGACTCTCTCGCAAGCGATTTGGAGGGCAATCTATTGTGTTGATGCGACCCACACTAAGTTCCCGCTATGATGATTTGTTGATTGTTCCTGAGCATGACCTTCCAAGGAAGCAGGATCGCATGCTGGTTACCAGAGGAGTGCTTAATAGGATCAGGCCGGGCGGATCGCATGATTCCGGATGCGGACTGATCCTAGCAGGAGGCCCGTGTCGCCATGTCGTTTGGAGTGATCAAGGTGTCCAAAAGCAGATTGAGTCTCTCATCACTTCACAGCCACAGGTGCGATGGATGGTCACAAACTCCCGGAGAAGCCCCGATAGCATGCTGCCGTTTTTTCAAAATCTCAACCAGCTTGCCAATGTTGACTTTGTATCGGCAAGGGACACACCTCCTGGATGGGTTGCAAGCCAATTGGCAGCCTGTGCTCAGGCATGGGTAACGGCAGATAGTGTTTCGATGGTTTACGAGGCGATTACCTCCGGAGCTGCCACAGGTCTGATCGAATTGGAGTGGGCTGCTCGAAGTAAACTCAAGATGGGTTTGAAGACACTTGTGCAGGATGGCCTGCTTACTCCTGTATCCCAATGGCATGCTTCAACAGGGTTGCCAAATCAGCCACAAATCCTATTCGAAGCTGATCGAGTTGCAGACTGGATCGTGAGGAATTTTCTTCAATCTCAACGGATGGATTCATGAATCCCGAGGCAAGCCATGGCAAAACAAAGAATGGTTCAAGGCAACATCCCTTGCGTGTGCTTCAAATATTACCTTCCCTACAAGGGGGGGGAGTTGAACGCGGCACGCTAGAGGTCGCCAGAGCCATGGTGGCTCGAGGTTGGGAATCCATCGTGATGAGCGAAGGGGGGCGATTGGTACCACAACTTTTGAAGGAAGGCAGTGAGCATCTGGCCGCCCCAGTTGGCCGGAAAAATCCCTGGGTTCTGCTTCAGGTATTTCGACTGATCAAGGTTTGCAGACAGCGCCAAATTGATATCTTGCATGCTCGATCCCGTATTCCAGCCTGGATAGCCTGGTTTGCCATGCGGTGCTTGCCTGCACAACAGCGTCCGATTTTCGTTACCACTATTCATGGTCTTCACTCGGTGAACTGGTTCAGTTCGATCATGGCCCGAGGTGATAAGGTGATCGCTGTTTCCCAGACTGCCAGTGATTACGTTTTGCGGCATTATTCTTCTCTGGATCCTTCGCGCCTCCACCTTGTCCATCGAGGCGTGACCGCCTCAGAGTTTCCAAGGGATTACAAACCCGATGCGCAATGGCAACAGCAGTGGTATGATGACTTCCCCATGCTTCGTAATGCAAAAGTGGTTTGCCTTCCAGGGCGAATCACTCGACGCAAGGGGCATCTTGAGTTTCTCGAATTGATTGCGAGCATGCGCCGCATTGATGATCGCGTTGTCGGGCTCATAGTGGGGGACTGGGAGCCACGTCAAGCATCGCTGATCAAGGCCATACACCAACGGGCTGCTGCCCTCGGGATCCAGGATTACCTCATATGGACAGGCCATCGAAATGATATGAAGTCCATCTATGCTTCGACAGATCTGACCTTGAGTCTATCCAACAAACCCGAATCCTTTGGGCGTAGTATCTTGGAACCGCTCTGCCTTGGTAAGCGCTGTGCGGGCTTGGATCATGGTGGCGTCGGGGAGGTTTTGAGTCAGATGTTTCCCGAGGGGAAACTCGATCCGTTGGCAGGTCTGGAATGCTGGACACAGCAATGTCTTGGACTCATGAATGAAACGGGGCCCCTACCAAGGGCCAATGCCTTCCTTTTGTCAGAGAGTCTCAATCGTGAATTGAATCTCTATGAGTTTTGGGTGGGTGAGCAATCCTTTCCATGAAGTCAACCAGGGGGCATTTTGAATGGTCTGTTGGCCCGACTTGAGAACTTAATTCAAATGATCCATCACATGCTTCAACCTGTTCTTTTCTCCATAGGTCTCATATCTCTATGTTGCCATAGCTTTTGCAGTGAGCGCCCCAATGTACTTTTCATCATGGCGGATGACTTGAATGCGAGTCTTGGCTGCTATCCAGGAGGCAAGGCTCAGACACCGCATCTGGACCGACTGGCAGCAAGGGGAGTGCGCTTTGATCGCGCCTATTGTCAGTTCCCACTATGCGGTCCCAGCCGTAACTCCATGCTTTGTGGGCTTTATCCCAACGCCACTGGGATCTTGCGCAATGCCCAAATCTTTCGCCAAACCATTCCCTCACACCATAGTCTTCCTCAGGCTTTTCGTCTGGAAGGTTATGTCTCTGCCCGGGTCGGGAAGTTGTATCATTACAATGTGCCTAAATCAGTTGGCACCAATGGGCATGATGATCCGGCTTCCTGGGAAATTGAAACGAACCCGGCTGGCTGTGATCGGATGGAGGAAGAACCTTATATTTTTAGTCTCAAACCAGGTCAATTTGGTGCCACACTCAGTTGGTACGCCTCCCCTCAACCTGACAACAAGCACACGGACGGCATGCTGGCGGAGGATGCCATCTGGCTATTGGAGCGTTTTGCCAAGCGGCCTGATCGCCCGTTTTTTCTGGCTCTTGGGTTCTATCGCCCTCACACACCTTATGTAGCGCCCAAATCCTATTTTGAAGCTTATCCCACCGAACACATCAGCCTGGTTGAGGGAGTGCAAGACGATATCAAGGATCTCCCTGCCATGGCACTGGGGAGTCACAAAGTAGAACACGATCTCCTGACGGACCCCCTTCGGCGTGAGGCTATCCAGGCGTATCGGGCTAGTGTCAGCTTCATGGATGCTCAGGTTGGTCTTGTGCTATCTAGGCTAAGGGAATTGGGGCTAGAGGAAAACACTATCGTGGTCTTCACCAGCGATCATGGCTATCATCTTGGCGAGCACGGCCTCTGGCAAAAAATGAGCCTTTTTGAAGAAAGTGCGCGGGTGCCACTCATCATGGCGGGGCCTGGGGTTGACTCGCATGCAAGCATTGTGCGTGCACCTGTCGGGCTTGTGGATCTCTATCCGACCCTCACCGACTTATGCCAGATCAATGCACCTGATAATCTGCAGGGGCAAAGTCTAGTCCCGATGTTGACGGACCCTCAAGTTCCGGGAAGGGGTTGGGCTTTGACCCAGGTGACGCGGCGAAATAAAACCAAGGCAGGAGGTTTGGTTTTTGGTTATACGCTGCGGACTGAACGCTGGCGCTACACATCATGGGATGAAGGCAAGGCAGGGTATGAAATCTACGATCATCAGACTGATCCAGCTGAGCAGGACAATTTAGCTGGTAAGCCTGCTTTTCGAGAACTGGAAGAAAGCTTGAAGGAACAGCTGAAAGCAGCCGTTACTCAATCTCTTCCAGATAAGGGTCTATCACTCAAACCGCAGAGTGTCCCTTGGGCTCCGAACTTGAAGCAGCCCTGACTCGGGCTTAGCTGGCAGCCCAAAGTAGGCGATGTTTTTGTTGCACTGC
>JALRAZ010000103.1 GCA_023257935.1 Verrucomicrobiota bacterium | reverse complement strand
ACCGACGCCTCACGCCCCCAGCGCGGCCGCCCACCAGGCGCGACCATCCGTCGCAGGGGACCGAAACGCGCCTCAGCGTTCGGTCGCCGGCGCTGCCGGACCCAGCAGCCCCGCTGATCCTCCAGAGCGCCGACCCATGCCACCGCCCATGCCGCCGCCCATGCCGCCGCCGCCGCCGCCACCTAAGCCGCCGCCACCGCCGCCACCACCGTTGTTGCCAACAGATAGGAACATACCAGTGACACCTTCAAGGCCTTGAATGAAGACATCGGGATCGACACGGAAGATACGGGTGTAAAGCTTGTCTGTGGTGCCTGGGTCGGTGAGCTTGTGTGTCAGGACCACTGCATAGTCTAGCACGCTGTATTTAATGGGAGAATCAGCAACCGATGTGACTAAATCGAGCACTTGACCAAGTTTGACATTTTTGAGAGGAGGCGTGATGGTCACACTCACTGAATAGAGGTCAATGGCCTCGCCTGGCGCTGGTGGCAATGCAGGCATTCCAGTCAGAGGATCAACCTGTCCCATACCCATACCCATGCCCATACCCATGCCGCCACCCATCATGCCACCGCCCATTCCACCCATTCCACCCATGGCGAAAGGGTTGAAGGGACGCTGACCATTGGTTCCTTCTGTTTCCATGGTATTGGAAATGAGCAAGTTGATGCCCTCACCCTCAGGATCACGTTCCATAGCCTCCCGGTGGAGGAAAGCCACGACCTCACTGAGGGGGAGCCCGTCAAATTCGACCTCATCCAAAACAATTCGATCAAGCTTTGAAATAATGTTCTGACGCCCCTTGCTGGTATAAACAAGGTTTGTGGAGACAATCGGATTGGCTACCGGCAATTCATTCTTGTTCAAGTTTGGATCCCAATAATTTACCACCTCCACCATTTTGTCCTGAGAGGTGATTTCACGCTTCCTGATCTCGCGCTGATATTTCTTCTGATTCAGGATAGAGAGGTAATACCAGACGGCATCGCTTTCTGGGTCTAATTCCTTGGCTTCATTGAGCTTGGCTTCAGCCTCCTCCAATTTATTCAACTCCAGGAACAACTTACCATCCTGAACCATCGTTGAGGCGGCCACCTTGGCCTCGCGGACTTCAGGAATATTAGCAATGGCATCGCGACTTGGCTGGCGTCCGGTATAACGAGCAATCAGCCTGTCATTTTGCGCCTTGAAGGCCAGAGCGTCTGCGTTCTCTGCGTCCAATTTGAGTATGCGCGTCACTTCTTGATCGGCCTCGTAGAATTGCTGGGATTTTTGGAATACCTTGGCCATCGCAAGGCGCACTTCGGACATCCCGGCAATGACTCGGTCTCGCTCTGAGTCAATCCCTCCATAGGGACCCACTCGATTCATGTGGTTGACAGCCTCCTCGTAGAGTAGCGCCGTACCCAGCAACTCCTCAGGCTTGGAAGCATTCGCGCGAGCGGCGTCCGCCTGATCAAGTTTGATTCGAAGGGCAATCACCGCTTCTTCGCGTTTTGCCTTCTCGGTGTTTGTTAGCTGTTCCACGGATTGGGCAGAAAGGCCGCTGGCCATACTCAATCCCAAAACCAAACTCAATATGGTTCTCGCTGCTTTGCTCATGGGTTTGATACTCATCAGACTAAAATTCATTTTAAAGGATCAATAAAAAATTCTAAAGGCCACTCTTGAGGATGCTGACGTGTGTCGAGGTTCTCTCATCAGCCAGGACCACTTCTGATTCAGAAATGAAGACAATTTCGTAATTACGCTTATCGATGGTGATGGAATCCCCCTTCATGACACCTGAAAATTTGCGATTGCCCGCTTCATATTCCAAATCGGCCTGATAACCGCGCACTTCCGTAAATTCAGAGGTAGCGCTCACCTCGATATTTTGATTGGAGTTCAATAGGGTGAGTACGAATGACTCAGGGCTGGTAGGTGAACCTTTGACTTCCCTGAGGATGAAGATGTCGTTTTTCTCCCTCAACCTAGCAACACGTGTCACCTTGCGACGGTCACTCTTTTTGGAAGCAGCTTCGCGGGTGACATAAAAACTGTAACGGGGGTCCTCAGAGCTGACTTCCTTCCGATCGTCATAGGCGATCCTGAGATGGAGAGGCGAGGTTTGACGGATGGCCACAGCGTTTGGCCCTTTGCGACCGTAAAATTTATCTTTGACCAGATTTCCGTTCACATCCTGCCAGCCAACCGGGTTAAAGGTGTTGTGATCGGGCCCAGCCAGACGCACGCCCTTGTCTCCTTCAGATCGCGTAATCAATTGCTCAACCTCTGCAAGGTCCTCAGGCTCAAAAGCCTTGCGCATATCTCTGCCTACACTTTGCTCTAACTGCTCCCGTATCGCAGGCACTTTGAAAACCACATAAAGCCCCCCACCCATGAGGATGACAAGCACCAACCCCAGAAGCATCTTCTCCCAGTGACTTTTAAAATTTTGCTTAAGTTTTTCCATGGAACCCTTGAGTCATCAG
>JALRAZ010000067.1 GCA_023257935.1 Verrucomicrobiota bacterium | reverse complement strand
TAATCGTCCAACTCGAACCGTTCCGCATGCCAAGGAGCTACTACATCGGCATCGACTTGGCGTGGGGTGATCGTCGACCCGATGGGATCTGTGTGCTCGAGCAAACCAGGGATCAGGTCATTCTGCGAGAGGTGGGACTCTCCCGAGGGGATGAATGCCTAGTTGAGAAGCTGACTGGCCTCCGAGAGCAAGGAGCTTGCATCGTTGCCATGGATGCGCCGGTTATCTGCAAAAACCTGACTGGAGCCCGCCCAGTTGACCGAGAGGCATCCCGTGAGTTTGCGCGCTTTAAGTGCGGCTGCTACCCCACCAACCTGACCCATCATCCCAGACCCCCCAGAATCGCCTTTGCTCTGAGTCAAGTAGGGTTCCAATTACAGACTCAGGGCAAACACATCCTATTCGAAGTCTACCCCCACCCTGCCATGGTGCGGTGGTTTGGGTTAACCGAACGCATCCCCTACAAGAAGGGCACGGTGGCCCAGCGCCGCAGGCATTTCGGGGTGCTACAAAAACACCTGAGGCAATGCCTGAAGATTTACTTCCCCGAACTCATTGTAAGTCGCTCATTAGCGGCATTGCTGCAAACCGACTGGCATAAGGATATAGAAGATCAGACCGACGCCGTGGTGTGTGCTCTTGTTGCTTGGTGGCATCATCGATACCAAGGAAGCTGTAGTCAGATTTTAGGAGATGAGACCAGCGGCCTCATGGTCATTCCGCAATTGGAATCCTCGAAGGAGGGTCAATCTGGAAGCGCCTCGGCAGCTGCCATGCCGGAGAGATAAGCCCCTTCGACACCTGATTGCCCAAATCCATCCCCAGCTAAGCACAACCAGGGATCTTGATTGATGACCAGCATGCGATCAGGGAAAAGCTCAACAGGCTGGTGATAGCGCCAACGATGGTAGTGTGCAGCCAGCGGTTCTTGCTGAATCCACTCCGAAGCTGCCTTCAACATGATTCGGGTGACTTCGCTCGCGTCAGTTTCCCAGTGCTGGCGGCTAAAAAGCGGCCCTGCATGGATCGTCAGCATGGAAGCCACATCAGCAGCCAAGCCCTTGCTGGCATTATCAGCGATCCATGAGAGCGGTTCGCCAGAAAGCCACAGGCCTCCATGCTCAGAGAAGTTAACTTTCTGAGCGAGGGCCACCATCAAAGTCAGGCAGGGCTCGTAGTCAATGCGTGCCAGGGCTGAAGTTTGCCTTGGGTTGATGGACACATCACCCTTCTCCAGCATGGATAGGGCTTGCGGAACTGGTGCCGTGACCAGAAGAGCTCGGGTCTGATAAACCGTGGCGTCTTCGGTTTCTACAGCCCAGAGATCCTGCTGTCGAAAAATTCGCTCAACCCGCTGCCCTGTGCGCACATCGAGTCCTGTGGATAAATCCTTCAAAACACTATTCATGCCATCACGACCACAGTAACAGGGTAAGCCAGGACCCCGAACTTGTCCTGACAGGTCGGGAAAACCCCTGCTCCAGTTGCGAATGAGCTCTTGCTGCTGCCATCGGTCAACCTGCTGCTGAAAAGACGAATCAGTGACTTCAAAAAACTGAGCTCCATGATCAAAATTCCCATGCTCGCTGCGACGACGAGACATCCTGCCACCGACCCCTCGTGACTTTTCAAGAATCACCGACGACATGCCTGCTTGGTGCCACTTTGAGGCAGCAGTCAAACCGGACATACCGGCACCGATGATGATAGAGGGCAGAATCGTTTCCCTGGAGCTTGATGGGCTACTGGCCATGGGCGTTTGCTTCATTCCAGACCACAAGCTTGTCGAGCGCGTCGATTGACTGCACACGCAACTGATCGAGCCTTCTCGGCTCCAAGCCGCAGAACCTCTTCGACGTGATCAAGGTTCTTGGCAAGGTCTTCCCGGCGCTGTCGCATGGGTTCAAAGTAAGACCAGTAGGCTTCGAAGAGAGCCTTTTTGAGATCACCATAACCATAGCCACCAGCTCTGAGACGGTCTTCACACTCTTGAGCATGCTCGGTTGAGCCCACCAACTTGAGCAACTGAATGGCAATATTCTGGTCTGCATCGGGCTTGGGTTCCTCCATGGGGCGGCTATCCATGACCAAGCTCATGATCTTTTTGCGAAGGGGTTTCTCGGGGCCAAAAATTTCAATGGTATTCCCATAGCTCTTGCTCATTTTCTGGCCATCGGTTCCTGCCACCAGAGCGGTGGACTCTCGGATGCGCGGCTCGGGAATCACAAAGGTGTCACCATAGGTCTGATTAAACTTGATGGCGATATCACGAGTCACCTCCACATGCTGTTTTTGATCCCTGCCTACGGGAACCACATGCGAGTCATAGATCAGGATATCAGCTGCCATTAAAACCGGGTAAGCAAAAAGGCCATGGTTGGGAGAGAGGCCCTTGGCAACCTTGTCCTTATAGCTGTGACAGCGCTCAAGCAGCCCCATAGGAGTGAGCGTGGTCAGCATCCAAGTCAGTTCAGTATGCTCAGGCACATCAGACTGTCTAAAAAACACACAGCGCTCAGGATCCAACCCGCAAGCAATGAAATCCAAAGCGACGTCGAGAACATTTTTGCGCCGCTGATTGGCATCAAAGAGGGAAGTCATGGAGTGATAGTTGGCAATGAAATAATAGGCCTCGCCTTGCTCCTGAAGGTCGATCGCCGGTCGCATCATGCCAAAGTAATTCCCAAGATGCAGAGCCCCGGATGGTTGAATTCCAGACAAAATCCTCATGGGTGCCAACGCTATCAAGTTCACCGGAGCAGTGCAACGCCACAGCAATGCAAGATCAAGTCTAGCACTCATGGTAGGATTGAGTGATCGAATGAGCATTGACTTTGGCCCTAACAAGGTGATGTTGGTGACCAATCAGGGGTCAACAAGCCTTCATCGGCGATCATGATTTATTTCGAAAAATCTACTATTCTGCCCGTTAAAGCCTCAGAGCTTTATCGGTGGCACATGCGTCCTGAAGCTTTTGAAACCCTCACCCCACCTTGGGAACCGGTGAAGGTGCTACAACGCCCACTGGTTTTGGAAGAAGGCAGCGAGCTCCATCTGCAAGTTCCCTTGGGCCCATTGCGTGTCCTATGGATCGCCAGACACATTCATATTCAACCAGGCAGACGTTTTGATGACATTCAGGTCAAGGGACCTTTTGGAGCGTGGCATCATAAACATCTCTTTGAACCTGTTGGAGAAGATGCCACCTGCATGCGAGACTCGATCGAATGTTCCCTGCCTGCCGGGAGCTTACTAGATGGCCTACTCGGCTGGACTGTTCGGAAAAAGCTTCAGCGCATGTTCGATTACCGACACCAGCAACTGCTGAACCTGTTTGATGATTGCACTGAAACCAGGGAAAATAGTGAGAAGTAGCCGGATGAGCAGCAGCACAAACATCGATCAATTAATTGTCATCCTGGGCGACCAACTGTCACTTGATAGCCCCGCCCTGAAACAAATGGATCCCAAGCATGACCAGGTATGGATGGCGGAGGTAAGCGATGAAGCCACCCATGTCCCGTGCTCCAAAATCCGATTAACCCTGTTTCTCTCAGCCATGCGGCATTTTGCCGATGAACTGACAAGGCGTAAGATCCCCTTGTCCTACCATCGAGCTGAAGAATCAAGTGCCGCCACAAACCTAAAGGCTGTGCTGTGCTCTGACCTGAGGCATTTGAAGCCTGCTAAGGTGATTTGTGTGGAGCCAGGTGAATGGCGGGTCAAAGAGGCGCTGCACCAGGCATGTGAAGAGGCCGGCATTCCTCTACAATGGCTTGAAGATGATCATTTCCTGACCTCCCATTCTTTTTTCCAGGACTGGGCAAAGGGGCGTCGCGAGTGGCGTTTGGAGTATTTCTACCGGGCCGTGCGCAAGTCTCGTGGCATTCTTCTGGATGCGGGGGAAAAGCCCACGGGCGGCAAGTGGAATTACGATGCTGCAAACCGAGGGAGCTTTGGTTCAAAAGGCCCCCAAACAGTTCCGCAGGCTGCTTGCTTCCCCCCCGATGCGATCACCCAAGAGGTCATGGGATGGGTCGCAACGAACTTTGCTGATCATCCCGGATCGATAGACAGCTTCAATTGGCCTGTAACGCGAGAACAAGCTTTGCTGGCACTCAATGAATTTATCAATAGTCGCCTCGCGCTGTTTGGCACTTACCAGGATGCGATGTGGACTCACCAACCAATCCTCTATCACAGCCGCATCTCAGCAGCGATGAACCTCAAACTCCTTAAGCCTGCCGAAGTCATTGATGCGGTCCTTGAAGCCTACCAAGCAGGTCAGGTTGGCATCGAGGCGACTGAGGGGTTTATTCGGCAAATAGCTGGATGGCGTGAATTTGTCAGGCATGTCTACTGGCAGAGCATGCCGGGGTATCTGGAATCGAATCATTTCGGTGCGGGAGAACCCCTTCCACAGTTTTACTGGAATGCTGACACCCCCCTCTCGTGCCTGCATCATTGTGTCTCCGAAACCCTCACAAACGGTTACGCTCACCACATTCAGCGATTGATGGTGCTTGGGCTTTATAGCCTGATGTTAGGGGTCAAACCCAAGGAGATCCATGCATGGTTTCTAGGTGTTTATGCCGATGCAGTGGAATGGGTAGAGGCACCCAATGTCATCGGCATGTCTCAATTTGCTGATGGCGGACGCATGTCATCAAAGCCCTACATCGCGACAGGGAAATACATCAAGCGCATGAGTAACTACTGTCAGTCATGCCCGCGCGATCCTGATCAGGCCACCGGACCCAAGGCTTGCCCATTTACCACTCTCTACTGGGATTTCCTGATCCGGCACGAAGACAGCTTGCGTGGAAACCAAAGGCTGGCATTTCAGCTGAAAAATTTGGGACGGCTTAATGACGAGCGACGCCAGGCTGTCACCGCCGAAGCGGCAAGGATTCGCCAAGATCCAAGCTGTCAAGGTAATCACCCAGACCAGGGCAGTCTCTTTTAAAGACTGAAACCATCAAGCCTGCTCCTTGAGCATGGCCTTGGCATGCCTCAGAGCAGCTGCATCATCACTACCCAGCATGCGGGCGATCTCCTCGACACGTTGGTCGGCCGACAGGTAAGCGATCAAGGAAGTCGATCGGCCTTCGTGGATTTCCTTGGTGACTCGGTAGTGATTGGTGGCGCAAGCAGCAACCGTAGGAAGGTGGGTGATGCTAATGACCTGCCGATGCTTGCCGATTTGCTTCATCTTAAGCCCGACCACCCGACCGGTCGCGCCACCCACATTGGCATCCACCTCGTCAAAAACAAGCAGTGGCACCTGGTCCTGCTCAGCCAGCACCGTCTTGAGGGCCAGCATCACGCGGGCCATCTCACCGGATGAGGCAATCATCCGCAGGGGGCGCATGGGTTCTCCTGGATTTGGACCAAATTGAAAATCAATCCTATCCATTCCATGTGCCGAAGCCTGAATCGCTCCCTGTGCAGAGTGTAGTTCCTGGGTATGAATCTGAACATCGAAAAGGCTCTGACGGAAACCCAGATCCACCAACTGAGCTTCAATAGCCTCCTTGAGAGAGGGAATGACCTGGCTGCGTGCCTGGGTGAGCTGCTGACCCGCATGAAGCAGGAGCTTGGTCACTTTTTGGATGTCTGCATCAAGATGCGCGAGGGTTTCCTGCCTAGACTCCAGTTCCTCCAAACGCAGTGCGGCTTCCTTACCGAAACGGATCACATCCTGAATCTCGGGCCCGTATTTGCGCCGAAGGGACTGAAGAGAAGCCATCTGGCCCTCTAATTCCTGCAACGTGGCAGGATCCAAGTCCAGACGATCCACATATTGGGAGAGTGCTTGCTCCAGCTCAGATACCTGATTCACCAGCTCCTGATGCACCTCATCCATGGCCTGGCAAGAGTTATCAAGGGTTCGGATCTGGTCCAAGGCCCGGCCAATGGATCCAATCAAATCCCAGAGAGAACCCTCTTGATCATTGATCAGGCCCAAGGTTCCCTGGGAAAGCTCCATTAATCTGGATGCATGCAGGTGTCGCTCATATTGGCTCTCAAGCTCTTCGGCCTGATCCAACAGCAAGCCAGCCTGACTGATTTCTTTGACCTGATGACGGAGAAGTTCCAGCTCACGACGGTAGGTCTGGTCGTCGATAATTAACGAGGACTTCTGCGCTTCCAGTTGATGCAGAGCTTTCCAGTGTTCAGCAAAGGCCTCTCGCAGGGGCTGGAGCTTGCCAAATGCATCCAGAATCTCAAGCTGCCGGACCCCATCAAGCAAGGATTGGTGATCATGCGGTCCATGCATGTCGACCAGATAGTCTCCTAATTGATCCAAAACTTCCAATGTGGTCGGAGACCCATTGATAAACTGACGATTGGCTCCCGAGGATCGCAGCGTGCGCTTAAGAAACAGTTGGCCTTGCTCGCAAGGTTCGATACCGCATTCCTCAAGCATCGGTTCAATCATCCGCTCCAAATCTCCCAACTCAAAAACGGCTTCGATCACGCATTGCTCGGCCCCCGCTCGCATGAGGGAACGGTCGGCTCGCTGGCCTAAAATAAGGTTGAGGGCCCCAATAATGATGGACTTACCAGCGCCTGTCTCACCGGTAATGATATTGAGGCCCGGTCTCATTTCGAGGATCAGATCGTCTACCAGGGCGAGATTCTTGATGCGCAGGGTGGTTAGCATTCAATAAAATGTCGTCTCAAGACTGCCTTCCGTGCTAGGCTCACGCCAAGATAAAAGATGCAGAACCAAGCACAGTTCAAGCCATCAGACTTGAGAGTGATCGTATTGGGATCCGGGACCTCCATGGGGGTGCCAGTCATCGGAGCAAGCTATTCCGAAGCCTTCCTGGCTAACCCTAAGAACCATCGAACTCGACCCTCTATCGTGGTGGAAACCCCCTCAACCAGGCTGCTGGTGGATACGACACCTGAAATGCGCCTTCAGCTACTGCGCGAGCAGATTGGAATGGTTGACGCTGTGCTCATCACCCACGCACACGCCGATCACATTATGGGAATGGATGATTGCAGACGTTTCAGCCAGCAACTCGGCGGTGCCTTTCCAGTGTATGCAAGTGAGGAGGCCATGAAGGCGATTCGCAAGGTCTTCGCCTACGCTTTCGACAACCCTTCGGTCCCCAGCACCTACTTCAAACCAGCCCCAGAAATTATCACAGGTGCCTTCTCAATCGGTGATATCGATATCACTCCGGTTGAACTACCTCATGGGAGTATGAGAACCCAGGGATTCATCTTTTCAGTGGATGGCACCAAGCGGCTTGCCTACCTGACTGATTGCAAGGAAGTCCCTGCATCGGTGATTGAGGCTATCGAAGGCATTCCTGTGGTGTTCCTGGATGCACTGAGGTTTGATCCTCACCCAACCCACATGTGCTTTGATGAAGCCCTGACTACCGCTCGCAGAATTGGTGCTCGACAAACCTGGTTCACGCACCTGACTCATGATTACGACCATGACATTCATCAGGCTGAACTTCCCGAAGGGGTGGACCTTGCTTACGACGGTCTCCGCTTTGAAATTCAAGCCAGCTAGCCCACTTCACCGCATGCGAGCCTACCTCAAAGCTCTATGGTCATACGGTTGGCTTAGTCTTTTCGCGATAGGCATGGCCATCGCAGCGCAAGCTCAATCTCCAACCGAGTCCGTAGCGTTAGAAACATCCGTATTGGTTGTCTATAACAACCAACTGCCTGCGTCTCGAGAGGTTGCCGAGCATTATGCCAAGCGGCGAAATATCCCACCCCATCACCTGCTGGGTGTTCGGGTCAGCACCGAGGAGACCATTTCAAGAGAGGATTTCCAGCAGCAGCTCTATCTGCCGATCTTTCAATATCTGAAGGAACAGGATTTCTTTGACACACGCTACGAAATCATCCCCGCTACACGCGAGCGCCCGGGGGTGGTATTGGAGCATCTAGAAACTTCCTCAATACGTTATCTCGTCCCTTGTTACGGCATCCCGGTAATCATCGCCGAAGATTCTCAACTCAAGGAGACAGGGGCTGAATCGGTTCGTATCGAACTACGGAAAAATCGTGCAGCCGTAGACCATGAACTAGCCTGGCTGGGCAGGGATCCCAAACAGGTTTTGCTGAGCGGCCCATTTGAAAACCCCCTTTACAATGCAAGTCGATCGGTAGACATCAAGCCGGAGAATGGGGTCATGATAGTTGCCAGACTCGATGGCCCCACTCCGGAAATCGCGATGGGACTCGTTGACAAGGCCATGGAAGCTGAACAGATCGGCCTCTGGGGACGGGCTTACTTTGACACCCGAGGATTGAAGAGTGGGCCCTACCTTCAGGGAGATACCTGGATTGAGGGGGCAGCTAAATGGGCCTCGGATGCGGGTTTTGAAACCGTGATTGATACCAACGAGTCATTAATGGATCCGGGCTATCCCATGAGTCATATTGCCCTCTATTTTGGTTGGTATGCTGAAAACGTCCACGGTCCTTTCACGCGAAAGGATGTACCCTTTGCCCCGGGGGCCATCGCCTACCACCTCCATTCATTCAGTGGCGCCACCATCCGGGCCACCGATAAGCACTGGGTTGGTCCACTCCTGCATGCAGGGGCCACCGCCACCATGGGGTGTGTGGATGAACCCTATCTGAGCGCCACCCCAGAACTGAATGTCTTCATGGAAAAATTGCTATTGGGCTTTAGCTTTGGTGAGGCCGCCTATGCTTCGCAACGTGTGCTCTCATGGCAGACCACCGTCGTGGGTGATCCCCTCTATTACCCATTCCGCAAACCCATGGCTTGGCTGGAAATGGAACTGACTGAAGCCAAAAGTTCCCTACTTGGATGGTTACATATTCAGCGAGTCAACCAGGCCTTGAGCCAAGGAACCGAAAAACCGCAGGCCATTGACTTTTTGGAACAAAACATCCTCTCACAAACCCATCCAGCAGTGTGTGAAAAACTGGCCGACCTTTATGTGAGTGTCAACCGACTGGAAGAGGCCAGAGAGGCCTACGAGCGAGCCCTGCTACTCAAGCCCACCAGGGATCAACAAAACCGCCTGCTTCTCAACCTAGCCAAAATGGATCAGCAAGATGGCAACTGGGCCCAAGCACTGAATAGAATGAAAACGCTGCTAAGCAAGGATCCCTCTTTCCCGCAGCAAACCATGATGCTCAAACGCATGAAACAACTGGCCTTGCAGGCAGGCTTGAAACAAGAAGCTGCCGCTATCGAATCTCAGTTGGCCGAAAACGAACAATAAGTCCCCTATTCCCGACGTCTGCCCGATAGATGCCAACATGATGCATCGCTCCAAGCGATCAGGTCCAAGGATCCATCCATAACTGGTGCACTTGAAATGTTTGGTGTTTGTGGCAGATTATAGGGTTCTTTTTTCAGCCAGCTCTCACGATCCTAGTCTCTCTCTGGAGAGAGGCTGAGGCTCACCTCTCATCATGGTCGAGCTATGCAAGGCTTCGTGGGACCCAAGGTCGGTTGGAGAAAGCACCTCTGTTTATCAATGAAATCCATAAAGCGCACAAGTAAGCGTATGTCGTCTGTGGATCAATCGATGATTGATGAGAAGAATCGGGAAGGATATGCCTATTATGAACGCCACCGTAGTCGTTCCATGGGGAGTCAATCCGGCATAGGATCGGCATCCAAGCCTCGAGGGCTGGCTTCAGCCAGCACCTGATCCAACCCTGATTTCACTTGCCTCATGCCTTGATTTGGGCATGCACAACAAGCTCCGCAGTGATTGGGATCCATCAAGTTCCCGCTACTCTTTGGTGCTATCGACCAGGAGTCACCCTTCAGGCATGATGCAGGAACGCACGCTGGAGGGCCCCTGCCCTGTTCCAAGTCAGCCTGGCACCTCACCCGGTTCCCAGAGGTGTTCCTGATCCATCAATCTATATCTCAGGCTCAAATGACTGCATGTCTCCGCACAAGACGTCCTGAATCAATGCAAGGGGAATCGACAAAATGACGCGAGTCAGCCCGGATCCGCGCCAGCTCAAGCAAGACAGGTCAAAAGTTTCTCATCCATACCAGCCCATTGGACCTGATCATGGCCACATCACACAGCCTGCAGGAAGGAAGTCAGTGTGGGTTTGAGGATCCTACCGAAAAGCAAAAGGTTACCCCTACTCTGAGCGAGGATGCCTCAATGGTCCTCATCAGGCCGAGCCAGAGGCAAGCGCATGAGGTAGGTGCTGACTCCCACCCCGACCATAGCCAAAACGCCCCAGAGCCAGGGCTTTTGTCTGACCACCCACGCCGAGACCATCAAGGTCACCCAGAGAATAAGCAAAGTCTTGTTGCGAGCCCGGCGCGGAATACCGTCTCCAGCCTGGTAACGTCGGATGGTATCTCCAAACCATGGGTGGTGAATGAGCCAGTGATGGAATTTGGTCGAACCGCGGGCGTAGCAGCCAGCAGCAAGCAATAGCAGTGGGGTGGTTGGCAGCAGAGGCAGGAACATGCCAAGGACTGCTAGGACAAGTGACAGGGATCCAGCCACGACAAAAAGGGCTGACATGCTTTTGCTTCTCACGGGTCTTGGTGTCATTTAACCTCTTGGCACTCATGAATGAGGCCAAACTCAACGAGCGCGTTTTCCAGGCACTTGATCGCTTGGATATCGAATTACCTTCATGGGGTTTTGCCGACACTGGAACCCGATTCGGCAAGTTTTACCAAGAAGCAGCCGCCATCGATATTTACGACAAAATTGCCGATGCGGCAACTGTGCATCAACTCACGGGGGCAGCTTCCAAGATGGCTGTGCATGTCCTATGGGATTTCTCCTCTGAAAACACGCCCTCGAAAGTGTCCGCCGTGGCAGCAGAAGCTGGGATCCGGATTGGTAGTATCAACCCCAACCTTTTCCAAGATGCCCATTATAAGCTGGGTTCCTTTGCCCACCCCGATGGTCAAGTTCGGCAACAAGCACTCGATCACTGCTTGGATAGCATCAACATAGCCAAAGAATGCGGGAGTCGGGTCATATCCCTCTGGTTTGCTGATGGAACTAATTATCCGGGGCAGGACGACATACGTCGGCGCAAACGCTGCTTTGAGGAAGGTCTGCAAGCCTGCCACCAGGCTCTCAGCCCAGAACAAACCTTGCTCATCGAATACAAGCCTTTCGAACCAGCCTTTTACCACACCGACATTGCAGACTGGGGCATGGCCTTGAATCTGGCTCAAAAGACCGGTGCCCAGGCCAAAGTCCTCGTCGACACCGGGCATCACTACAGCTCTCAGAACATTGAACAAATCGTCGCCTGGCTACTTGATGAGGGTCGATTGGGTGGATTTCATTTTAATGATCGAAAATACGCCGATGATGACCTGACCCTAGGCTCAATTGATCCTTACCAAGTATTTAGAATTTTTGCCGAAATCCAGGCATTTGGAGCCGATCAAGGGCATCGGGTGGAACTGGATTACATGATCGATCAATCCCACAATCTCAAACCCAAGATTCCTGCCATGATCCAAACCGTAGCCTGGGCCCAGGAACTCTATGCCAAGGCATGCCTGATTGATTTGGAGCAGTTGAGATTCCATCAGAGACGAGGGCAAATTATTGAGGCCGAGCAATGCTATCAGAGAGCCTTCATGACAGACGTGCTCCCTGCATTAGTGGCCTGGAGACAGGCCAAGGGTCTGCCTGATAAGCCCCTTGAGGCCTTTGAACAAAGCGGGATTCTCCAGCAACGTGGCAGGGAAAGGCATGAGCGCCGTCTGGCAATGGGGATCTCTCAGCAGAGTTCGTACGCCTAAGCCCGCGATGTCAGCCCTCCAAGCAAAGCAGATCAGTCGATCTTATGGTGGCACCCGCGCACTGTCTGAGGTGTCCATCGAGCTACTGCCTGGAAGCATCCACGCCCTGTGTGGTGAAAACGGCGCCGGCAAATCAACCCTGATCAAGATCCTGAGTGGGGTCGAAACCCCTGACAGCGGAGAGGTCACCCTGAATGGTCAACCCATCCCGTTAGGCAGGGTGCATGCAGTCGAACAGATCGGGATTGTTGCCGTCCATCAAGAACCGGTCGTTTTTCCCCATCTCAACACCGTCGACAACCTGTTTGTGGGACGGGAGCAAAGTAAGGTAGGAGGCTTATGGCTGAACAAGAAGGGCATGAGGGAACAAGCGTGCCAAATCATGCACTCTTTGGGGGAAGCCTTCTCTCTGGATATCCCTGTGGGGCAGCTTTCATTGGCACAGCGTCAGATGGTCAGCATGGGGCGAGCCCTGCTGCACGAGTGTCGCATCCTCATCTTGGATGAGCCCACGGCTTCCCTTTCGGCTCGAGAAAGCAGGTCCCTGTTTGCCACCATGGATCGATTACAGCAGCAGGGCGTTGGTATCCTGTATGTCAGTCACCGCCTGGAGGAGGTCTTTCAACTCGCTCAGCAGGTGACCATACTGCGAGATGGGCAGTGCGCTGGAACTCAACCCACTAGCTCCCTCAGTCGATCCGAACTGATTCGGATGATGGTGGGACGCCCCGTAGATAATCCGAGTCGGCAGCAAAAGAAAACCAAATCAAAGTCTGATAAGCCAATCCTGAAAATCAGGGGTATGCGACGCGATCCCGTCTTTCAGGACATTCATCTTGAAGTATATGCGGGAGAAATCCTTGGATTATCTGGACTGGTAGGGGCTGGGCGAAGCGAGATAGCCAGGGCCATCTTCGGTCTGGACCCGGTAGATGAGGGTGAAATTTGGTTTGAGGGTCGCTGCCTTCCGGAAGGATTTACCATTCAGGATACGATGGCGATGGGGATGGCCATGGTCCCCGAAGACCGGCAGCGAGAAGGACTCGTGTTACCTGCTTCGGTGGAAGACAACCTGACCCTTCCATCTCTGATCGAGTTGTCCGGCTGGATGGGAATGCATCGCAAGCCAAGGCATGAAGCCTCGCGCTCATTGATCGAGCAAATGGGAATCAAGACAGCATCTCGGGCAAGCTCTGCCCAGTCTCTCTCTGGTGGCAATCAGCAGAAGATTGTTCTCGGCAAATGGGTATACCGCCAACCGCGCCTTTTCATTCTGGACGAGCCAACCAGAGGGGTCGATGTTGGGGCTAAAGAGGAAGTGCACCGCATGATCGAGCAATTGGCCGCAGGCGGATCGGCCATCCTGCTCATTTCCTCCGATATGCCGGAAATTCTTCGGCTTAGCGATCGCATCCTGACACTGTGTCAGGGACGAATCAAAGGGGAAATAGCCAGCCATGAAGCCACCCAGGAAATCCTGCTCCAATGGGCACTGCCAGAGGAAAGGGATGCACTTTCATGAAAGATGGTTTCCAAGGATTACGCTTAGGAAAGTGGATGCTCGGCCTCCTAAAACAACGCGCCGCAGGGCTCTTCTGTTTCACTTTCCTGGCTCTGGGGCTGGTCAGCCTCATCAACCCAGCCTTTCTGGCCTGGGGAAACCTGCGCGACATAGCGGTTCAGGCAGCTCCGGTATGCATCATCAGCTGCGGCCTGATGCTTGTGCTTGTTCTGGGTGAGATTGACATTTCTGTAGGATCTATGATGGGAGTCCTTGCTGCGTCCATGGGAGCCATGGTTTCAGCCACACGCTGGGGCCTCTCACCCTGGATTGCGGTTATCCTGACTTTGATACTTGGTACGCTGATGGGGGCTCTCAATGGGTGGCTGATCGCCTATTTGCGAGTCCCTTCCATCATGGTCACTCTGGGGATGCTCACCGCCCTGCGAGGGGTCACCGAAGTCATCATGGGGGGGACATGGATCACCGACCTGCCTCCAGGCATACGCTATCTGGGCACGGGCAGCTGGATGGGCCTACCCATCTGCTTATGGGTTTGTGCGGGGGTTATTGTCCTTTCTACCTGGTTGATTCACCGCACACCGCTGGGGCGCCGCATTTTTGCCATCGGGAGTCAACCACGGGCAGCCCATCTAGCAGGCCTCCCCATCCAGCGGGTCAAGTTCCTCGTCTTTGCTTGGACGGGTTTCCTGACGGCTCTGGCCACCCTGGTCAGCGTCCCTCAGCTTTCAGTGGTGGACTCAGGGATTGGAGTGGGCATGGAATTACTTGTGGTCACCTGTGTGGTGGTAGGTGGGACTTCAGTCAGCGGAGGCACGGGTCACCTGAGTGGTGTGGTTTTCGCCGTGCTTCTCATGACCATGATTTCCACACTGCTCATCTTCATGAAGCTGGGCGAAAACGCCACCTATTGGTCGCGAGCCATCCAAGGATTGTTCATCTTGGGTGCCATCCTGCTTGATCACCTCGTTCGGTCCAAAAAAAGCTCATGAAAACAAAATGGTTCTCATGGTTAAGCCATCCAGAAAGCCTCCTGTCTTGCTTGACCTTGGTCATGCTGGGGTGGATATGCAACGTGGACCCTACCTTCCTTCAATGGGAGGTGCAAAAGGAGTTATCAACCCATATTTGGGAAACAGCTCTGATGGCCCTGCCCATGACCCTGATCATCCTCACTGGAGGCATTGACCTGTCCATTGGCTCCACCATGAGTTTGTGCGCCATCACCGCAGGCATGCTGCACCAACATGGCGTGCCGTTGCCTATGGGATGCCTGGCTGCGGCACTGGTCGGGCTGGCTGGTGGTTGGTTCAACGGCTGGTTTATTACCCGTCTCAAAGTGCATCCGCTAATCATCACTCTAGCCACCATGGCAGCTTTTAGAGGCATTGCCGAGGGAGTCAGTCAGGCACGCCCCCTGTCGGGGTTCCCTAAATCCTTTACCTGGCTCGGTCAGGCTAGCTGGCTTGGTATCCCCTTGGCAGGCTGGCTATTTCTAGGATGCCTGGCTTTATGCGCTTGGATAATGCATGGCCACCGACTGGGGCGCTACATACACGCCATTGGCTATAATGAAGTGGCTACTCGTTACTCGGGTATTCGCGTCAATCGCATCCTTCTTGGGCTATACTGCCTCTCTGGCCTCAGCGCTTCGATCGCAGCCATCCTGTTCATGGCCCGTCGCAACACGGCCAAGGCAGATATTGGTGTCGGGGTGGAACTGGGCGTGATCACAGCCGTGGTCATGGGAGGGGTGAGCATCTTCGGTGGACGGGGCTCACTCTTTGGGGTCTGCTTGGGTCTTGTACTCATCCACGAAACGCGAGAATTTGTCAGCTGGCACTGGAGTCGCGATGAACTCAACCTGCTGGCACTCGGAAGCTTGCTTATTCTTTCGGTTGTTTTTCAGCAACTTTTGGGACATAAACGATCATCCTGATCATGAAAAGTCGCTCTGAAGCTTCCGTCCAAGGGGTCTACTCCACACTCACCCTGCTGGCCTTTGGCCTCATATTTGGCGCCTGCAGCCCATCGGAGAACTCACAGATTGGCTCAGAGTCGGAAAGCATTTTGTCATCTGGGAAAAGGATAACCATCGCCCTGATTCCAAAGAAAAAAGGGCTTCCCTACTTCACTTCCTGCGCCAGTGGAGCCGAGGAAGCAGCCAGGGAGCTAGGGAATGTGGACCTCATCTACGATGGCCCCACCGACGGGTCCCCTGAAAAACAGGCTTCCATGATCGAACAGTATGCCCTCAAGGGGGTCGATGTGATCGCTGTCTCCCCCAATGATCCAGAGGTGGTAGCACCCGCCATGCGCAAAGCTCGCGAGAAAGGTATTCATGTGATTACCTGGGATGCGGACGCGGTCACTGACGCACGATCCTACTTTGTCAACCAATCCACCGCTCAGGCCATTGCCTATGGCATGGTCGACACCATGGTTCAGGATCTGGGAGGGCCAGAGGTCAAGGCCCAAGTCGCCATCGTGACCGCCTACCTGACCGCTGCGAATCAAAATATCTGGATCGAACACATGAAGGCGCGCATGGCTGATACGTACCCCAATCTCGATCTGGTTGCTATCAAACCCTCGGATGAAGACCAAAAACTGGCGTTCAAGGTGACACAGGATCTCATGAAAGCCTACCCTGATATCAAAGGATTCTTTGGTATCAGTTCGGTCTCTTTTCCGGGCGCGGCTGAGGCCGTGAAGCAAGCTGGTCGCTCAGGCGAAGTCATGGTGACAGGACTCGCCACGCCAAACAGCATGAAGGCCTACGTCCAGGATGGCACGGTCAAGTCAGTGGTTCTCTGGAACACTGCCGAACTGGGTTACCTCACTGTCCAGGTTGGAGCCGCTCTAGCCAATGGCACCCTGAACCCAGGGGATGAACAATTCGTGGCAGGCAAACTGGGCGAAAAAGAAGTCGCTGGAGATCAAGTCCTGCTGGGTGACATCCTTGTCTTCAATCAGGAAAACATCGATCAATACGACTTCTAGCCAGCTTCCAAAACCACTGAGAGAGGGCATGCCAACCGCCTATCAGCTTTGAACCAATGGAAATTTTTCGTAGCCTTCTGGGCATTGCCATCCTCTTGTTATCGGCATGGCTTTTGTCAAAGCACCGACGACATTTTCCCTTCAAGACTGTCCTGTGGGGACTGGGCCTTCAACTCTTACTTGGCCTGCTTATCCTCAGAACCTCAGTGGGGTTGAAGCTTTTCAATCTCGCCCAGCAGGCGGTACTCAAGCTCAACGAGGTCTCGCAGGTTGGAGCCAGAATGATTTTTGGTCCCCTTGCCGATGGAGCCATCCTGAGTGAGACTTTTGGAGCGGCTAACGCCTTCATCTTCGCCGTTTCCATCTCTGCCACGATCATCGTCGTTGGAGCCCTTTCCTCCCTACTCTATCACTGGCGCATACTTCAATGGGTTGTTCGTGGCATGGCTTGGGTGATGCGGCGTCTCATGGGCACTTCCGGCAGCGAAACACTGGCCACGGCAGCCAACTGCTTTGTGGGACATACAGAGGCTCCACTGCTGATCAAACCCTACTTAAGCAAGATGACACAGAGTGAACTGATGGCATTGATGACCGGAGGGATGGCCACCATCGCCGGAGGGATGCTGGCGGTCTACGCACAATTTGGAACCAATGTAGGCTTCCCTGATCTGGCAGGGCATCTGGTCACCGCCTCGCTGATGAGTGCTCCAGCAGCACTGGTCATCGCCAAGATCTTGATTCCAGAAACACACCCTTCGAGTACCTCAACTCAGACTGCCAGCCAACCGCAACCCCAGACCACCAACAGTATTGATGCTATCTGTAAAGGCGCTCAGGACGGAGGTTTACTGGCGCTCAACGTCTCGGTGATGGTGCTGGCCATGGTGGCCCTAGTGGCTCTTGCAAATGAGAGCCTTCAGGCGGCACAGAGCCTGCTAGGAATCGACCAGCCCTTTACCCTGGAAGCAATCCTTGGTTGGGTGCATGCGCCACTTGCCTGGGTCATCGGAATCCCCTGGGATCACTGTACCTTGGTAGGCAGCATGCTAGGTGAGCGGGTGGTCTTGAATGAACTTTTTGGATACCTTTCTCTCACCGAAAACCGGGCAGTGCTTGATGAACGCAGTTTCCTGATCACCAGCTATGCACTGTGCGGTTTCGCCAACCTGGGAAGCATTGCTGTCCAGATTGGGGGGCTCAGCGCTCTGGTCCCTGAGCGACGCCACGAATTTGCACGCATGGGCTTTTGGAGCATGATAGCCGGTTTGATGGCCTGCTACCTGACCGCGACCATGGTCGGCTTGCTCGTCTGAGCGCATCGGGCGGAGGGATCACCCCCTCCGCTCAGCCAGTCATGGCAATCAGAAAAAGAGGGCAGCAAGAAACCCACCCTGGTTTGGCCAACGGCACCGAGTGGCACTAACCCTCATCCTGGCTCAGTTGGGCAATCACGCTGATGTCTTCGAGCGTGCTGGTATCTCCCTGCACTTGAGTATTACCTGCAGCAATTTGCTTGAGTAAGCGACGCATGATCTTACCGGATCGTGTCTTTGGCAGAGCATCGGCAAAACGGATGTTGTCTGGCTTAGCCACAGGACCAATCTCCTTGCCCACATGCTGACGCAGTTCGTCCCGCAGAGCCTTGTCTGCCTTGACGTGACCCTTGAGGGTCACGAAAGCGACGAGTGCCTGTCCCTTGATTTCATCCGGACGACCGACAACGGCCGCTTCAGCAACCTTGGGGTGACTGACCAAGGCGCTCTCCACCTCCGCAGTCCCAATGCGATGCCCTGATACATTGAGCACATCATCAATGCGACCCACGATCCAGAAGTATCCATCCTTGTCCTGCCGCACGCCATCACCGGTAAAGTAACTGCCTTTGACCTCGCTCCAGTAGGTTTCAACAAAGCGCTTGGGATCTCCCCAGATACCCCGCAACATACTGGGCCAGGGCTGCCGGACCACAAGTTTGCCTCCGGTGTTTCGCGGAACAGCCTTACCCTGATCATCCACCACCTCAGGCTTGATCCCAAAAAACGGGAGTGTAGCCGTTCCCGGTTTGGTCGGGGTGGCTCCGGGTAAAGGCGTGATCATGATGCTTCCGGTTTCGGTCTGCCACCAGGTGTCCACAATGGGGCAGCGCCCTTGGCCAATCACACGATGATACCACATCCATGCTTCTGGGTTGATGGGTTCACCCACTGTGCCCAACAATCGCAGGGAGCTCAGATCATGTTTGGCTGGCCACTGTTCGCCCCACTTCATGAACGCACGGATGGCTGTGGGAGCGGTGTAGAGAATACTAACCCGATGCTTGGCAACGATGTCCCAAAAGCGATCGGGTTCGGGCCAATTCGGGGCTCCCTCATACATGAGGATGGTCGCTCCATTGGCAAGCGGTCCGTAAACAATGTAGCTATGACCCGTGATCCATCCAATGTCAGCGGTGCACCAATAAACATCATCGTCCTTGAGATCAAAGACATACTTCGAGGTCAGTTTGGCTCCCAGCAAGTAACCCGCAGTGGTGTGCAGGATACCCTTGGGCTTGCCCGTTGAACCACTGGTATAAAGAATGAAAAGAGGGTGCTCACTGCTGAGCTTGGCTGGAGGACAAACAGGAGAAGCCTTGGCCACTTCTTCGTGCCACCAGAAGTCTCGTCCTCGCTTCATCGTGACTTGATTCTCGGTCCTTCGGAGAACGATAACCGACTCGATGGATTTGGTGATGAAACGTCCCTTGACCTTAATCTTAAGAGCATTATCGACATTTTCCTTCAAGGGGACGACACCCCCGCGACGATAGCCACCATCGGCTGTTAAGATCATCTTGGCCTGAGAATCCTGCACACGATCGGCTACCGATTGAGCGCTGAAACCACCGAACACGACGGAATGAATCGCACCAATGCGACTGCAGGCAAGCATGGCCACAGCGGCCTCGGGTACCATGGGCATGTAGATCAGCACCACATCTCCGCGTTGGATGCCCCGGGCCTTGAGCACGTTGGCAAACAAGCAAACCTCACGGTGCAACTGGCGATAGGTAAGGGTTCTCTCCTCACCTGGCTTTCCTGGTGCAGCTGGCTCTCCCTCCCAAATGAGGGCTGCTTGATTGGCCTTATCTGAATCAAGAAAGCGATCCAGACAATTCATACTGACATTGGTCTGCCCACCCACGAACCATTTCGCATTGGGTGCCTTCCATTGCAACACCTTCTTCCATGGCTTGAACCATACCAGTTCCTTCTCTGCTTGCTCTGCCCAAAAGGCCTCAGGCTTGGCTATGGAACGCTCATACATCCGCTTGTAGGCGGCCATCGATCCAATGTGAGCCTGACTGGAAAATTCCTTTGTAGGTTTGAATACACGCTCCTCTTTCAACATGGATTGGATGTTACTGGAGGATTTTTTCTGACCCCGAACTGTCTTGGCTTTGCTCATAAAATTACCTTGAGTGGAAATCGATGAGGCATCTTAGAAATTGCGCCTGATGCGTCAAACAAGAAACCAGAAAGAACCCTTCTCATTAAAGAGGGCGTTCGACAATTTCCAGTACTTAAGGTGAACTCTAAAGAGCACGCACCTGAACTCTCATAAGCTCATGGCAAAGCGTATCCTGTTCATTCATGGGAGGGATCGGAAACCCTCAAAGGAAAACCTTGAGGCAATATGGTTGGAAGCAGCGGCTCATGGTTTGCAGAGAGATCACGGCCTGGCGATTCGAAAGCAATTCGAACAAACCAAAAAGGAATTCGTCTACTTCGGTGACCTAAGCAATGCTGTGCTTGGGGAATCGGCTGAGGATCCAGAGAGTCGCTGGGAAGCACTTGGAAGGCTACAGGCGCTAGATCGAGCTCAATTCAGCGCGCAAGGATACCAAAGGATGCGAGGAGCCTCCTGGATCAAACCTGCCCTCATCAGCTGGCTGGCTAGCCCCTTAGGACGCTTAGGCTTGGCCAAGCCATTTATTGGGATCATAGCAGCTGACTTGCGAGCCTATTGGTCAGCCAAGTCAAACCATGGCACCCAACTCAGAAATCGCCTCAAACACGTTCTGCATGAGGCATGGTCCGGCCATGACGAGATCTTGTTGGTAGCGCATAGCCTGGGCTCCATTATCGCCTACGACACCCTGTGGCAATGCTCTTGGGCCGACACAAGCCCCCAACATAATAAACATGCACAAAAGATCGACCTTTTGATCACCCTAGGATCGCCTCTGGGAGACAGGACGGTCCAACGGCAGCTTATGGGAGCAAATTTGAAGGGTTTGAATCGCTACCCTACTTGCATCAACCGTTGGGAAAACTTGGCTGCCAAGGATGACTATATTTGCCATGATCGCCTTCTTTGTGACGACTTTGATGGCATGAGGGAACTTGGGCTCTTGCCGGGGGGGCTTCACGACCATTTCATTCATAATCTCAACCTTAGAGCTGATCGATCCAATCCTCATGCTTCGGTCGGCTACCTGATTCACCCCACATTCAGCCAGCTACTTGCCACTTGGCTACGTTCTAAACCGGGCGGCTCGTAAACAGGGCATGACCCTGCAAAACCCAATCCAAGGCGCTATGATACATTGACAATTGGCATCAGATCAGATCAAAATAAGACTATTCCATGGCAAGATAAACACTAGGGGACCGGTGTATTCTCCTCAAATCAGGGAGATGACTGACTCAACCTCATAAATGAGCCGGGAAGATGAAATCAATTAGAGTGGTACATTAATTGCCTCAATAGCATGAAAGCAAAACCAAGACTAACCCTGACTGCCGCCCTACTGCTGGCAGTTATCACTAGCTGCCTGTGGAGTTTTTCCAGCCAGGCTGCTTTGTTCAAGATCGACTTCGGTGCCAATCAAAATGATGCCGATGGAGTCGAACTCACCGACTGGGACGTGGTTGGCACCTGGACCTTCGACGATTTTGACGATGGGAATGCCACCTGGAATCTGACCGACTTCGGGGGCGGGGCCGATCGAGATGTCACCTTGACTATCACCGACAATGACGAGCTCAATGCTCAGACAGGTGCCGATGCAGCCTCTGGCATGACAGGCAACAACCCAACCCATGAGAACCTGGACGTTGTTTACGATGGGGTCGATGTGCCCTATGTCGTCAAAGATGATTACCTTTACCGTGTGCCTGATGCTGCCGGCACCGAGAT
>JALRAZ010000054.1 GCA_023257935.1 Verrucomicrobiota bacterium | reverse complement strand
CCACCTCCGTTTTTCCTGAGGTCCAGTGCGATGCCTTCTACCTGTTCCTTCTCAAGACGCTTAAGCAAGGCAGCCGTGTCTGCTGCCACATTGTCATAGTACTGTGGCACTGTCAGCACCCCTAAGCGAAGGGTGCGACCTTTCTCATCTGGGAGCGAGATGATACGAGCTTTGGAAAATTGATCCTTCAATTCGATTCTATCGCGAATCAGCGACACAACCTTGGTTTCCGATCCATCGACCGACTTGGCAGGGATGATGGTCAGGCGCACCTCGGTGTTCAGTTCGCCTCGAATCATCTGAACGACCTTATTCAGCTTCATTTCGACGACATCAACAGCTTCTTGCTCGCCCTGAGCCACACCAATGATTTTGTCCCCGGGCTTGATTTGCTTGCTTTTGTCAGCCGGACCGCCAGGTACCAGGCTGACAATCTGACAATATCCTTCGTTACTTCTAAGCAGAGCTCCAATGCCTGTGAGCTCATTATTGACATTTTTAATGTAAAAGTCCTCAGCCGTTGTTGGGCTCATGTAATCTGAGTGGGGGTCATAAGCTGAGGCGAGACTGGTTAGGTAAATTTGCAGGATTTCATCAGGTTCGAGGCTCTGGTAGTCCCTAACGAGGCGGTCGTAGCGCTTGGCTATGCGCTCCTTAACCTTGGTGAGTTCTTCGTCCCCAATTTTTCCTTGGAGCAGGTCGTATTTGATTCGGAGACGCCATAGGTCCTTGGCCTCTTCAGCCGTAGTGGGCCATGGCTCTTCGGAACGTTTAACCTGAATCTGGTCTGGGACGTTAAAGACATATTCAGCCTCGAGAAGTTCCTCAATCATCGTACGACGTTCTACGAGTCGTTCCTTGAATCGTTCGAATATCTCGAATGCAGGGGCTGCATTAGGGACACGTTTCTGGTTGAGGACGCCTAGGGTGAAGTCATCCAACTGAACACGATAGCGTTCTTGGAACTCATCAATGTCAGCTTGTAGGAATATTTGGTGGTTCAGATCCAAGGCATCGATGTAGTTATCGAAAAAAATCTCGGATAGCTCGTTATCCAAAAATTTTTGTCTTAAGTGGCTCTGGCTTAGGACTTGACCTACTACTTCGGTGATTTTGCCACTTTGACGCGAGCTTAACTCAAGCGCCTGAACTGGGCATGTCAGGAGCATGAGTAGGATTCCCAGTGGGAGCGTGGTTTTGCTCAGGAACATCATCATGGTGTAGACTTTGCACGGTTCATGTGGCAATTCAATACCCATTAGGAAAATTTTGATCCAGCTGCCCCCATATTCAGTTTCTGGTCATTTTATCCGATACCTTTACTGGGGGATAGGTTGAGGCAGGACGTTTTGGATTGTCTCAATCAGCAAGCTCATGGATATTTTTCGCCCATAGATGGCTCCTGCAGCCCCAAGAGCTCCCGGTCCTTCCTGATATCAGCATGACATATTTTACCCAACGCCTTTGCTTAATCTTCCTCATTTTGGGATCTTTGCTCTTGGGCTCGACAACCTCGGGGCATGCGGCAGTTGGGCCCGGAGAACCTGGATGCACGTTGCATCTTGCCTTTGATGATACCTTGCTTGAGCCACCACAGGTGCTTGGCCCTCAATGGCAGGTGCAGCCCGGTGGTCCATTGCTCAACCGCCAGGAAAAGGGAATAAGCACCCAAGGGCTGATTTGTCGTGAACCTTTCGATGGGATTGTGCTGGAGCCATCAGGTCCCCTTCAGGCTGCCGACCCTTTTGTGCGCGGCACCTTCCAATGCTGGTTTAAGCCAGACTGGGATTCAGGTGAAGGCCCAGGTCATCATGCGACCCTTGCCGCTTTCGGGCAGTGGCGTTTACCTCCTGATCTGAAAGGTTTTTGGGGTATCACCATCGATCCCACCGGTCGCCAAATACAATTTGGAGCGCAGTCGGCATCTCAGGGAATAACCTATCTGGTGGCCCCGATTTCGTTTTCGCGTGGTCAATGGTATCGCATTACCGTCAGTTTTGCTCCAGAGGGTTCCTGGATTCATGTCAACGACGTTCAGCATGGTCCAGGCCAAGGGGTGAGTTTCTTACCCCCGGTGGCTTCGCTTAAGGAAACTGGGTTGAATATTGGCAATGCACCAGGGGGAAATCAGCCCGTTCAGGGTGTGATGGATGAAATCCGATGGTTTAATTATCCGCTGCAGGATCTTGAGCTTGAGTCAGGACCTTGGGGTTTGAGAGGACGAGTGATCGACAGCGATTACTTGGCACCAGGCATTTTATTAAGCTGGCCCGTTTCAAAGGGGGGGCCTTTCGCCATTCGCCGTCGTCTCAGTGGCAAAACCAAATGGGATTTGCTTGAGACTCAATGGGAAGGCTTTGCTTATCTTGATAGCTGGAATGGGCTCGGTCGCGGGCAGACCTACCAATATCAAGTGCAAGACAGAAGCCAAGGTGGGTCGCTGCAAGAAATTTCGGTAGCCCATAGTCTGGGGCCCAAGCATCACTCCGGGACGATTCTCCTTTTGGTTGATCAGACGCTCAATGAAGCCCTCCAGAAGGATCTGGATTTGTTCAGTGAGGTTCTGAGAAAGGACGGTTGGCTGGTTAAAAGGGCTCAAGCACCACGCCATGACGATCGTAGCTGGCGTTCCAATCCCGAGCGCATTGACCGCACCAAACAAACGATCATCCAGCAACTTGGTCAGGTTAAAACGGAACCTCGACTGGTGATGCTTATCGGGCATGTGGCGGTGCCTTACTCGGGGTTTCATGCACTCGATGGGCATGTCAAACCTGAGGACGACCATCGTGGAGCCTGGCCAGCTGACATGGTTTACGCCGATTTGGATGGGGTGTGGACCGATCAGCAAGTAGACCACGTGAATCGTATTTCAGAGGCTAACACCAATGTGCCAGGGGATGGTAAATTTGATCAGGAAAGTGCGCCAACCCGCCTTGAAGTCGGAGTGGGACGGGTGGACTTTGCGAACCTGCCAGCGTTGAATGCTCGCCGGTTCTTTGCCTCCTCAGCTCGCCGGAAGCAGGAAGAAATCAACTTGATTCGTCGTTATCTGGAAAAGGATATTTTGTATCGGAGCAAACGACTGAGCTTCGCTGATGAGACCTTGGTTGAGGAGACGCTCCCTGCGATAATGGGACACAAGCTTCGGGCTGCTGCCCTGAAGTCTGGTTCTCTGCTCTATGACTCAAATGCTGGCAAAATACGTCCTGGCAAACTCGTTGACGGGGATCGTGGCGCGCTTTGGGGGTTTATCAGTGGCTACGGAGGTCCCTCAACCATGGTAATCGGCGAGCGGACACTTCAATCAGAACATTTCGCCCAGGCCAATTCCTTGCCGGATGTAGCCTTTTTGGGACTTTACTCTTCATGGCATCCAGACTGGAACTGCCCGAATGCGTTCATGCGCGCCGCCTTGAGTCAGGATCATGCTGTCTTGGGCTTAATGAGCATCCTGTCGGGACCTTGGGATTTTCAACCCCTAGGGCTGGGCGGGTGCCTGGGGGATGTTTTTATTGCTTCTG
>JALRAZ010000024.1 GCA_023257935.1 Verrucomicrobiota bacterium | reverse complement strand
CCAATAGGAATCACCCGCTCCTTGCTTCCCTTGCCAATAACCTGCACAAAGCCAGCTTCTAGGTGAAGCTGCTCTAGTCGTATCGCAGCCAGTTCCGAAAGCCGAAGTCCTGAAGCGTAGGCAAGTTCCACAAAAGCCTGCTCACACAATCCTGTTGGAGTTTCTGTAGCCTGCGGGGTCAAGTACTGTTCCACTTGCCTCACAGAAAGGCTACGAGGGAGGCGCTGCCATCTTTTGGGAAGGGTGAGGTGTTCAGCCGGGTTGAGCATCAGGTGCCCCTCTCGTAGACAAAATCCAAAAAAGCAGCGGAGCGCAGCAATTTGGAGATAGATGGTTTCGGGACTTATCGGCTTTTTTTTCTCCGAGTCGCCCACTTGAATCACTCTTTGGCGCTGATATTCGATCCACCCTGTTAGCAAGTGAAGGTCGACGTTTTTCCAGTCTGAAACCTGCGCCTCCTGCTGAAACCAGGTGGCAGCTCTGTGCAGGATCCCTGCGTAGGTGCTCACAGTGTGTGCAGCATGGCCGCGCTCCTGTCTCAGATAATGAAGGAAGTCCTCGAGCAGTAGATTCATTGCATGGTCAGATGACTGAATGTTGAAACCGTGAGGGTCACTCTTTTAATTTGGCCCAATTTAAGACCCACTTCTTAAGATGCACCCCTAATGCGCAAACGTCCAGTCAGGCCAAGCCCGTCGAGGTTGGAGTAGCTAGCGAGATGAGACTTTTGCCGATTAGCATTTGACAAACCGTCCTATCGAAACCATTTTAGTTCTCGTGCCTCGATAGCTCAATTGGTAGAGCAGTTGACTCTTAATCAATTGGTTGTAGGTTCGAGTCCTACTCGGGGTACCAACCTTTACATTCAGGTGTTTCAAAAGTTTTCATCACCTCAAATGGGTCTTTTGGGCGATTCCTCTTAGCTAATTTTCTTACCACCCAGAGCGTGTTAAGGCTCATTTTGACACTGTCAAACCAGCATATTTGTTCACCCTTGGCCCCAATGATTCCAAAACTTTTAAGGCTTTGCGCCAAACACTCCATTGGCCCTCGTTTCCCAGTTATCCTGAACAATGTTTTGAGTCAACAGGTCTCCACCAGATCACTCCTCTACATCATCGTATTGCTTGCATCTTTGACCCTGCTTGACTCAAAAGCTGCTGTGACGCTTACCGAAACTGTCTACCAGAATGCCATCGGTGATGTCGCCGGTGTTTACTCAAAAAGCCAGGAATATGGGGATCAAATTATCCTGGGAGGTGACAGCAATCATGTCATCAGCTTTTACTTCGAATACAACGGGCAATTCGAAGCCAATGGCGACGAGACCTGTATCCTGCGTTTCTATGCTAACGACGGCGAATCAATCCTCGTGAACAACATTGAAACGCTTCCACCAGGAACTCTTATTTTCGAAAGCGAGCCTTTTGCCATCTTTCCTGATTTCAACACCGCCTCAATCACGGACATCAATGTTGATGTCCCTGTGAGTTTTACCTGGACGGTTGAATTCGCCGGACTGCGGGGGATATCCAGTGACCGCGCTGGCTTGGTGTTACGCCATCCGCCCAATATTGGGCTCAGCTTTGATGACATTTGGGTAAAGTTCGGCAATGGATGGGCACCCTACCGCTTCAATGGGAATCCTGTAGCAAATTTTGCATGCATGGTGATCGCCGAAATCGACACCCAACTGCAGATCATAGATAAACACGAACATGGCACAGAGCCTCCATCTTTCACTGTAACGGGCCCACGCGACCAAACAGTTATCGTCTATGGCTCGGATGATGAGATCACTTGGGAACCCCTGACACTTGGCACCTTGGCCGGCCGCAAGCTGGAGGTTGTCGATCGCGGGTTCACCCCGGGACAGCCACGCACCTACCGTGCGGCTTTTGCCAACAGCACTCCCATGGCCCTGAGTGGTTTTAGCAGACAGCAAGACGGAACCACGAAGATGACCCTAGCCGGCCCGACGGGAATGCCATGCTCTCTGCAAGCTAGCTCAGACATGAAGAGTTGGCAGAACCTCTTAGAATTCAAATTCACCACACGTCCTGTGAGCACCACAGATAACCAAGCTGCGGGAGTGCCGCTGCGATTTTACCGCTTATTTTTAGGTGATGTGGTAGAGGCTACGCCTGACCTCACCGATCAAGCCGTTGCAAAATACCCAATCGAATTTGTGCCACAGGAACCCTGATTACCCTATCTGCGAACAGATCTGACTCGCTGGGATAGCTTGTCAGGATGCAGGTTGGATCAACTCTTGTGATAAATTTCTGAACCTTTATCGGTAAATTCTCTCGATTTCTGATCCATACCTTGAGCAAGTGCTTCCTCCTCACTGAGCCCCTGTTCGCGCGCATATTGCCTGACATCCTCGGTTATTTTCATGGCGCAGAAATGAGGCCCGCACATCGAACAAAAATGCGCTGTCTTGGCACCATCCTGAGGTAAGGTCTCGTCGTGAAATTCGCGGGCTCGTTCGGGATCCAGGCCAAGGTTGAATTGGTCTTCCCACCGGAATTCAAATCGTGCCTTACTCAGAGCGTTATCACGATACTGGGCACCTGGGTGACCCTTGGCCAGATCCGCCGCATGGGCTGCAATCTTGTAGGTGATCACACCTTCCTTGACATCCTCTCGATTAGGTAGGCCTAAATGCTCTTTAGGCGTCACATAGCATAACATGGCGCACCCGTACCAGCCTATCATGGCGGCTCCGATGCCACTGGTGATATGGTCGTATCCTGGAGCGATATCCGTTGTCAGCGGGCCGAGGGTGTAGAAAGGGGCCTCCTGACACCATTCCAGCTGCTTGGTCATGTTCTCTTGAATCTTGTGCATGGGAACATGCCCTGGCCCTTCGTTCATGACTTGGACACCCCGATCCCAAGCACGCTGAGTCAGTTCGCCTTGGACCTTAAGTTCCGCAAACTGAGCCTCATCATTGGCATCCGCAATCGAACCTGGTCGCAAACCATCACCGATGGAAAAACTGATGTCATAAGCTGCCATGATGTCACAAATCTCATCCCAGTGAGTGTAGAGAAAATTCTCCTCATGATGAGCAAGACACCATTTGGCCATAATCGATCCCCCTCGGGAGACAATACCGGTAGCCCGTCTTGCAGTCATGGGCACAAAGCGCAACAGCACACCCGCGTGAATGGTGAAGTAATCCACCCCCTGCTCAGCCTGCTCAATCAATGTATCTCGGAAGATCTCCCAAGTCAGGTCTTCCGCACGGCCGTTAACTTTTTCAAGAGCCTGGTAGATGGGCACAGTCCCGATGGGCACGGGCGAGTTGCGAAGGATCCATTCTCGGGTAGCGTGGATATTCTTGCCCGTCGAGAGATCCATGACCGTATCGGCACCCCATTTGATAGCCCAGCGCATTTTTTCAACTTCCTCCTCAATACTTGAGGCAACCGCTGAATTCCCAATATTGGCGTTGATTTTGACGAGAAAATTCCTCCCGATAATCATGGGCTCCAGCTCGGGGTGATTGATATTACAGGGAATGATGGCTCGACCCCTGGCTATCTCGTCCCTGACGAACTCTGGGGTGATCTGACTCGGGATTTGGGCGCCCCAAGGCTGTCCAGGATGCTGATGCTCCAGGCTGGTCTGAGAGTTCGTCCGTAAATGCTCTGCCATCTTGGCTCTGCCCATGTTCTCCCTGATGGCAATGAATTCCATCTCAGGAGTGATGATGCCTTGTCTGGCATACCAAAGCTGGGTGACAGGATGTCCCTTCGATGCCCTGAGCGGCTGCCGTTTGAGCCCAGGGAAGACTTTCAACGCTGCATCAGGTCTGGACTGAGAGGCAGATTCGGCATGCTTGGTCGATAAATACCCATTATCGCCAGGCAGCACCGCACGCCCTTCGTAGCTTTCAACATCGCCACGAGACTGAATCCAATCAGCCCTAAGCGAAGGTAACCCTTCGGAAACCTGTCCACGGAAGGAAGGGTCTCCCCAAGGGCCGCTGGTATCATAGACACGAACCGGAGGGTTGTGGGTCACCTCACCACTGGTTGAATGGGTGTCATGCAAGGCAATTTCTCGCATGGGAACGCGGAGCTCTGGGTATTGCTGCCCAGAGAGGTAAACACGCGTCGAGCATGGGAGCGATTGTCTGCTTGGTGAATCAGCCTCTTCCTTATTTGCTATCATGATTTTTGTGTCAGATCAGCCAGGCCTTGATTGGCTCAATCTTTGCAGGAACCTAAAAACGCCTTCGATCCATACAGATTGGAGGTTTTCAAACCGTCTTCAGGAGGCTTTGAGCGAGCTAGCCCAACGTCACTGAAATTAACTTTGGCTTTGGAGTGGGTCAAGGGGATATGGAAATAGGGCATGAACGAGGGATCAAACCCCTCCTTCTCCTAAAGCCTTGATAGGTCAACTAGCGGTCAGGTTACGGGATAAAAGTCCTGATTGAGACGTTCCTCAAGCCGTTTTTTCAATCCGACCAAGTGACGCTTTTCGCCAAGAAAGCGTGCCAGCGAAGCACCCTGAAGACTTTTGGCCTGTTTCCTGAACCCCTTCAAGGCGACGACAAGCGGGAGGCCTCGCGTGGATGGCAGGACCCGATTGAGTCCATGCTTCACATCATCGCGCAGCTCCCTGGTTTCGGCCACTTTGGTCTGAGCATCGCCAAGCGATATGTCTTGGGCAATCAGCTCGGAAAGCAATTTGCAACGAAAGGTATGACACCGAGTTGGCCTCTGTGCATAAACCTGACAATGGCCAGACTGATGATGGCAGCAAGGTTGGGGCATGAGAGGAGCTGAACCCATACCTACCTTGATGCCAGATGCTTTGCAAGCAACTGCCTGCTGGCCTTCCTGACTCTCTAAGGTCACCGAGGCAAACAAGGTCCCATCACAACAAAAACCACAGCCCAGACAGAGTATCTCCTCGGGGGCTAGGGATCGGTTGGCTGCTTGTTGAGCTTGCATAGCCTCTGCGCTGGACCTGTTCATCAGTGATTTTGGTGCAAGTAAACAATCAGATCCCTCAATTCAAAGGTGGAAAGGATATCACCCATCGGCGGCATTGAAGAAACGGAGGAAATCAGGAAAGAATCAATGGACGACTTTGGCACATCCCGCTTTGAACCATCCAGCAACTGGAGTTGCAAGCTATCAGCAGTGTCCTCAAGCAAACGTCCTGAGAGCTCATCTCCATCAACCAGACTCAACTCGACTCCTTGGTAGCCATCCACCACAGTGGCTGAGGGTTCGATCAAAGATTCCAGGAGGTAGGAACGATCCACCCTCTGGCCAAGACCTGAAAGAACCGGCCCCACCTGAAGCCCCTGCCCTCCGGCCTCATGACAACGAACGCACTGAGCCAGTGGATGCGATTGGTAGACTTCCTTCCCTTTGTCAGGGTTACCACCCCATAGAAGAGCATGACGATACTGCTCGTTGTTTGTGTCACGTTGCAAAAACGGGTCTTGGCGAATCCCATCTGGCAGGATGGATGGCTCAATCAAGTGAAATGCCTCAAGCAAATCCAAATGAAGCTCGCGATTGAGTTTACCCTCTTTGAATTTTTGGAATTGATACTTCAAAAAAGGTAGACTGCTCGACGCTGGAAGACGTCCAATCAGACCGATTCCCTCCTGCTGCTGGTGCCGAGGCAATTGATCAAAAACCTCAGCCAACTCGTGGGCAAAGAAGGCAGGATCGGCCTGAGCCAAGCCACAAAGTGCGGTAAAATACAAAGGCTCATCCCGGCGCTCAAGGAATTGACGTATCACATCTAGGGATGCTGGCGTGAGGTTTCTCAGCAGCACACTAAGGGCATGTTGCCGCATATCAGGATGGAGGGCTCCATCACTCACCCAGTCCATCATGATCCTTTCATCCACTGGGATATCATATTCAAGAATCAAGGACATCAGGCCCTTACGCCAGGAACCTGATGCCTTCTGCAGTTCAGGAGTGAAAGCCTCCTTCAGCAACGAGGACCCGCGACCAGCAAACCTGCCTTGGGGGCGCCTGATCCGACCCACAACTCGATCCAGAAAGGGTTCGTCATCCCAAGTAGCCAGGCTCATGAGGGCTTCCATGCGCATGGCCTCATTGCCAGAGTCACCAAAACCAAAAACCAGGAGGCGTTTGGCATCCTCTGACTGCCCCAGTCGGCGGTTGGCACTAATCGATCGCCTAATAACAGCCTCATCGTTGATCCAAGAAGGTGAGGGATGGTCCAGCAGGCTTGCTAAGTCAGGAAGCGCCGATGAAATCGAAAAATCATCATGAATGGCCCTGGCTGCTTCCCTTACCACCCAGGGATGTTCATCGTTCAGATAAAGACTGACACCGGGGGCACCGAGCCTCCTAAGTGCCACCACGGCAGCTCGTCGCACGGACATGGAGGGATGATCTACACAAGCAAGAAGCGACTCGATGGATGCCATACCACTCATGGCCATCACCCCAGCATGGCGTAAAAATGGATCACGATCCGCATTGGAAGCCAACATTGACAGGACAGGGTTCAGTGCTTCCTTGCCGGCGTTCTTCAATTTACCGATCGCCAAGGCCGCATGATATTTGACGCGATCAGAGGGATCCTGCAGCGCACCGATCAGCTCTGGAAGCCTCATAGAAACGTGCAAATCCCCCAGCAGCTTGGCACTCTGAGCACGCAGTTCAGGGTGATCATCATCCAGAGGCAATGCCTTGATCTGTTCCTGACTGAGGCCTTTTCCAAGTTGGGACAGGCCCCAAAGCGCGTGCACGCGACCCAAAACAGGTTGGCGTGCGTCCAAAACCATTCGAATCAAGTTGCTCAAGTCCCCTCGCCTAACCCATTCAAATTGCGCCTTGAGGCGAACACGCTGGTCAGGATGCGCGATCCAAGAAGCGATCAAACTGGAAGGGGCATCAGAAAAATCACGCTTCAACAGACCACGCACCTCCTGCCTAAGAGCTGAATGACTCTGCGTAGGATCGTCGACACGATAAATACTGCCCTTTTGGTTAGGCATCCACATGCCGTCCCAGTCAGCAATGTAGGCAGCCCCATCAGGTCCAAACTTCATGGCACTGGCCATGAGGCCCTGATGAAAAATGTGTTCGTCATACATTTCGAAAAAAGCGCCAAGCGGGCGAACCTTGAAGGCGGTGATTTTCTTGACCGGAAATTGCGCTAAGAAAAATGTCTGTTTGTATTGATCATTCAGCGCTGTGCCTGGATTAAAGGCAAAACCGCCTGGTCCAACGCTGTAGTTGGAAAGGGGTGGCGTGATGTGAGCCGGCTGTTCCAAGTGATGGGGAATCCACATCTTTTCCTCAATCCAAGGATTGTAATCAGGGGCCCCAGTGTAAGGTGCCCATCCTTTGGTTTTGAATTGCCAGTTTAGCCTCCACCCTGAGTCCGAACCTTCGGCTATGTATACGAACCGCTCTCTCTCACCGCGTATATCCCCATCATTATCTACAGAGAACAGGTTCCCCCATTCATCAAAAGCCAATTCCTGAACATTGCGCAACCCAAGGGCAAACACCTGCAGATCTGAGCCATCGGGCCGCATGCGCAGCACACCACCTGTGTTAGGATGGTAAAGCCTACGTCCCTCCCGGGTGGTCAGGGAAATACCATTGTCACCCACCGAGAAGTAAATGTAGCCATCGGGGCCAACAGTCAGCCCATGAATGTCATGCCCATCATAAGCAGCGTGCACCCCAAAACCGCGATGCATGATTTCCTTTCGATCAGCAACCCCATCCTTATCCTCATCAATAAGCCGCCAAACATCAGGATAGATAGTGAAATAAACAGCACCCTCGTGAGGTAACACCCCGGCAGCAGCTCCATGGTTCAATTCACTGAACCCCTCGGCAAAAACCTGACTGATATCGGCGACCCCATCGTTATCAGTGTCCTCAAGACGATGAACCTTCTCTTTGACCATGGTCAGGTCATGCCAATCGTGCGACCCGTCACCATTGTAGTCCTTGAGCCATGAACGGTTATCCTCACTGTTTTGCGGTGACATCCAGTCCTTGAAGGCCGCCACCTGAGATGAATAAGTATCGGAGGCCAGATCACGAAGAACCCATTCCTTGTGCGAGCGGATATCAATGTCGACGCTTCCTCGACGGGCCGTCTCAACGACATAAACCGCCCCCTGATCGTCAAAGCTCAGGGCCACGGGATTGCGGAGCATCGGTTCCTTGGCCCATAGCTGGATCTCCAACCCACGCTCAGAGAGCGGCACATAAGCTTGAACCTGATCTTGGCTGTAAGCAGCCGAAACCCATCCTAAAAGACATACCAGCAGCAAGTGTCTCCAGTGAATCTTACCCCCGAAGGCATTGAGGATTGTCGTCTTTGGAGATGCAGCAAAACTCAGGAACATGTTCACAAAATGCCTCAGAACCAGACCCTTGGCACGCAAAATTCCCAATGATGACTACCCTGGGAGGACTCATGAGAAATCTTGGGGTCGGCGGGCTAGGCATCAAAGACCTACTCACCTACGCGATGGAGATGAAAGCACTCATGACTCCGACAATAGCCCCAGACCATGCATCGAAAAGTTCGAAACAGCATTCTCATCATGAATGCTTGAATTTGAGACTGTTCCAAGCTCCCCATCAGGTCTCTCACTTCAAAACTGGCTGGCATGGCAATCCCCAGCTTAGGGCCCAAAGCCAAACGAAAGGCTTGTGCCCACGATGTGCGTGGCCGAGGGCAACTGGGTGGATTGATGATCCAAAAACCGAGTCATCCGGCTATGGACGATTCTCTTAGCAAGCGTAGCCCTGAGGGAAGAATCGAGCCATCAAAGAACCAAGCTTCGGCGTGCCGAGGGAATTGCCGCCTAGGGTTGGGTGACTAAATGGCAATGACTA
>JALRAZ010000457.1 GCA_023257935.1 Verrucomicrobiota bacterium | reverse complement strand
GAGGCTGGGATGGCGACCTCGTGAAAAGGATCCCCTCGCATGTCGAAAAGTTGACCGTCATTAAGTAATTTCCAGTCTCGGGTGCGGATGGAAATTTCCGAGCGGGTCTGCGGAGCGACCCAGGGGCGTGAGCTCGCCCGTCCTTCGGTGAAGAGGGTAGCAAAACTATGGCCATCGACCCCATGAGGGAGTTGGGGCCGACCGGCCAGTGCGGCAAAGGTGGGGAGCAGATCGGCGATGTCGGCCAGTAGGTCGTCGGTGCTGCCGGGTGTGACCTTGCCAGGCCATCGAACAAGGGTGGGAACGCGCGTGCCCCAGTCGTTGAACTGGCCCTTCTGGCCTTCTAACCGTTGCCCAAGTATCGTTGAAGTCACGGTGGGTTCCTTAATCAGGGAGCGGCCTTCGTGGCGGATGAAGTTCTTGGGAGTGGTGCCATTGTCACTGGTGAAAAAAATCAATGTATTCTCGCGTAACCCAAGCTGATCGATGCCATCGAGGAGTCTCCCCACATGCTGATCGAGTGCCTGCATCATTTCCGCGTAGGTCATGTAGCGTCCTTCAGGGCCATGGGGAGGATGGGGGTTGAGGTCGTCTGAGACAGCGTGACTCAGAGCCATGGGGTAGTAGGCAAAAAACGGCCCCTCCTTGTGGCGCTTCATGAAGTCGAGCAGGAATTCAACGTAAACATTTGGGCCAAAGCGATGGGCCACATCTTCGCGAATCGATCCATTTTGCCAAAGTAGCGGTTCCCAGTAACGCGGGCCTTCATGCCACCCGAAAAAGCAATGTTCATCAAACCCCATGCGAGAAGGGTGTTGGGGATCGTCCTTCAGCATGGCCAGATGCCACTTGCCAGCGGCTGCCGTGGCGTATCCGGCACGCTTGAGCGCATGAGGCAAGGTCTGTGTCTCGGCCTCCCCCTTGGGATAATAACCCCAGGTTGGGTTCTGCATATGGTGCAGGTAGCGGCCAGAAATTAAGGTGACGCGAGTAGGGTGGCATACCGGAGCGGCAAAAAAGTGGGTCAAGCGCATGCCTTCCTTGGCTAATTGATCCAAGCGCGGTGTCGGATACGAGGTGCCACCGTAGCAGCCAAGGGCTTCCCGCCCCACATCATCAGCTAGAATCAATACAATGTTAGGCTGATTGACGGGTTTCTGAGCTTGTGTGCTGGGGAGATCCTGCAATTGGAGGCACAGCCAGGCAAAGCAGTAAAGTCGACTCAGGAGCATGGGGGTCAAGCTACCAAAGAAGGGATGTTCTGTCATCTGCCCTTTCCTTGGTTTCCCTGGATCAAGTCGTCCCAAGACTTTGTCCTAGAAGAAATCCTCAAGACTGTGGCAAATTCTCCCTGTGAAACCACTCCTTACGTTCTTTGGTTCTTGGGTCGTTTTATCAATCGGGGTCTGCTTCGGGGATCAGGCGGGTCGTGAGTATGCCGAGAACTCACTGCATGCCCGCCCTGCCGTGGTGATCCGCGTGGGGCAGCATGATGCCGACATCATTGGCAAGGATCACCGTGCCCTGCAGGCGGCCGTGGATTACGTGGGTCAGTTGGGCGGAGGAGTGGTGGAGATCGGCCCTGGTGTCTACCAGATGGGGGATTCGCTTCATCTTCGCAGCCGGGTCACCGTTCGAGGAGCAGGGGAACAAACTGTGCTCAAGAAAGAACGCGAGTATCGCAGCGCCCTTCCCCTCACAAGGGGCGTGTGCATGTGAACCGTCACAGAGGCGAGCATTCAGGCTGAATGTGTTAGCAAGTCGCAATTTAACTCATAAGATATCCAGATTGTCCTCAACAACTCGTCCTTAACAAAGGGCCCAAG
>JALRAZ010000431.1 GCA_023257935.1 Verrucomicrobiota bacterium | reverse complement strand
TGCCGACCCGATCGGCATGTTGGTTAATGACGGCCATCACTGCCTCAACCCGATCTACCAGGGGCGCATGGGGAGGGTTAACCGTTAGCTCATCATCCTTGATGAAGTCGATACCCGCATCGATGAGTTGCCTGACCTGCTCAGCAGTTTGAGTTGGACTTAAACCCACACTGGGTTTGATGATTGTCCCGATCATGGGTCCATGAGCGACACCCATCCTGCGCCTTGATCCAATGGCGCCAAAAGTAGGGCCTGAAAATGCCTTAGTAAATCCCGCTGGGAGGTGGATATCCATGAGTTTGATACCCGTCAGCTGTCTCAGCTCATAGAGGTTTCCCTGCAGGGTGCTGATCAATGCCATCAAATTGTGGCCCATATTCTCCACCGGCCATGAAAGCACGATCTTAGCCCGTTGAAAGCGCTCTCCCTCAATTTTTGGACTTGGTAAAGAAGGCCCTTGGCTATCGTCAAGTGGCACGATTTTTTCGAGGCGCGCTCCATGTGATTGCTTGAGGGCATCGGTTTCTCCGGGAACACTCACAAATGTTCCGGTTGATTGCTCTCCAGCCATGATGAGTCCTACTTGCTCAGGCGCATGAGGTGTCTCGATATGATAAGTGGCAGCAATACGTTCCATTGTATGGGGACAGGACGAGAGCAGGCTTTTTAGGGATGCGGTTTGGGTCGACTCAGTTCGGTGACTGCTTCAACTCTCGCAGCATGGAAGTGGCCAGAGCACTTTTTTTAAACCCGGCTACCTTGGTGTTTCGGAACCCAAAATGGATCTCGAACTCCTCAACCGAATGGCGATTGAAGACCGGCAAAGGAGCAAACCGTTTACGAATGCTTTCCAGCCTAGCGGGTGGGATGTCTAAGGAAACCATGAGGAAAGCCAGTTTTTTTCTGCAGGCGTGCAGTGATTGCTCCCCTACCATCACGATACGCGAACGCCGCGCAAACGGGTAAAGACGTTCAACCGCCTTGACTGGATTTGCTCCAGATCTCTTATCGGTAGTTTCTGGTTTAGGTTCGCCTGGATTCATTTTTGGAGCCATTGTCAATGTCTAGTGGATCATGATAGGATTCTTCTTGTCCAGACCCGAAGTCCATGAATACACCCAACCATTCAACCAAGACCTGGCTGCTGTCACTGATCTTCCTTGCCTTGCATTGCCTTGGCTCATACTCCGATGAGGATGCCTGGCAGATCCTTTTCGACGGAAAAGGATTCGATGGTTGGGAAGGCAACTATCGTTATTTCCGCATTGAGGACCATGCACTGGTAGGTGGCATGCTGTATGCCAAAATACCGCGCAACCAGTTTCTAGCCACCCATCGGTCTTATCGTGACTTCGAGTTGCAGCTTGAGTTCAAGTTGCTCGGAGAGGATACCAATGCGGGGATACAGCTTCGAAGCCAGCGCATACCTGATCACCATGAAGTCATCGGTTATCAAGCAGATCTAGGTCAATCTTACACAGGGTGTCTTTACGATGAATCAAGACGCAACAAGATCTTGGCAGGCCCTAAACCCGGTGAACTCGCGGGGATAATCAAGGAACAAGATTGGAATGTCTATCGCATACTTTGCATCGGCAACCGCATTCGACTTTGGATCAATGGGCATCCCACTGTGGATTACACCGAAGAGGACTCACGCATTGTCCAAGAAGGGGTGATCGCACTTCAAATTCACAGTGGCCCTCCCGGCGAGGTTCACTATCGTCGGATAAGGCTGCGGGAACTTTAGCTTTTAATCAGCGCAGAGATGTGATTTTGCGGATGCGGTGATTTTCACTATCTCCCACGTAGATAACGCCACCTTCGGCCGCAAAAATCCCATGCGGTCGAGCCAGCTGACAACGGGAGGCCTCCCCGTCGGGGCCATCACCACGCGAACCATTGCCAACCACAAGTCGAATGATGCCAGACTCGCTTTCAATCATTCGGACACTGTGGCTTTCAGTATCTGCCAACCAAATATTTCCGGTAGGATCTACGCTGATCCCCTTGGGTCCAGAAAGAGTCGCTACCCTGGCATCCCCGTCATGGCCCGTAAACCCCTTCGCTCCCGTGCCAGCAACATGATGCCAGCGCTCTTGTTTGTGGTCTAAGCGATAAACAGCATTGCCCTCACGCAGCGCGAGCCAGGCATCGCCACTAGGAGCGAAATCAATGGCCCTGGGACCATTGAGGGGTGCATTTTGAATGCTTGCTCCATCCGGTGTGAAGAGCGGTTTACCATTGCCGGATAGGGTTGTGATCATGCCATCAAGATGACCTATGGAGCGAAGGCGATGATTGCCAATATCGCAGACAATCAGGTTACCAGAAGCATCGAACTGAATGCTGTGAGGACGAAATAATTGCCCCTTTACCGCCAGAGCACCATCCCCTGTATAGCCCGGTTGCCCCGTGCCGGCTACGGTGGTGATGATGCCGGTTATGCGATCAACTCGCCTAATCACATGATTAGGCATTTCCACGACAAAAAGATTCCCCTCCCGGTCGAAACGAACCTCGTAGGGTTGATACATCTTGGCTTCGGTGGCAAGTCCCCCCTCTCCGCTAAAACCTGCCATCCCGCAGCCTGCCACGGTCTGTATCACACCTGAGCGATCGATTCGCCTGATCACGTGGTTGTCCATGTCACAGAAGTAGAGAGCATTTTCCGGCCCTATGGTCAGGCCATACGGGTTGTTGATTCTTGCTTCGGACGCTGGGCCACCATCCCCACGGTAGCCGGATTCACCATCCCCTGCGATGGTCTGTACTCGCCAGGCGTCCTGCCCCCGGATCTGAGTGCAGAGGAACAACATTGATGCGATCAGGCCCAGGAATGGAAATCGCTTGTGCAGTGGTTTCATGGAGCTTAATTAGAACGCTTTTTAAGTGAGATGCGTCGTTTTTTCCCAGTCGAACGGGAGGGGCGATTTCGCTGAGGCACCTTGAGGCGTCCTTGGCCTACTTGGCGCTGAGTTGGAGTCTCTGCACTGGTCCCACCAACTTGCTGAAGCTGGCGAATCTGGTCTCGAAGCAGTGCTGCTTTTTCGAATTCCAAGTTTTCCGAAGCCTGCTGCATGTCTTGGCGCAATTCATCAAGGGTACTCTGCAAATCAAGGTCCTGGCCTCCCTCACCCAGAACCTGCTTCTGTGTGTCCCGCGTCTTGAGGTGATAGGTAAGTCCATCCTCCAAGCTGCGTTGCACACTCCGAGGGGTGATCCCATGCTTCTTATTGTGTGCGATTTGTTTTTGCCTTCGATAAGTCGAAACAGCCAAGAACGCTCGGATACTTTGTGTCATGACATCAGCGTAGAGATAGACCTTGCCGTTGAGATGACGTGCTGCCCTACCAGCTGTTTGGATGAGGCTGGTGGTCGATCTCAAGTATCCCTCTTTATCAGCATCAAGGATGGCAACCATTGAAACCTCAGGTAGATCAAGTCCTTCACGAAGTAGGTTGATACCAATCAAGATGTCGAAATCCCCCTGCCGCAGGGCACGCAAAATTTCGACTCGTTCGATAGCGTCGATTTCACTATGTAAATACCTCACACGTATGCCGAGGTCATTGAGGTAATCGGTTAGCTCTTCGGCCGTTCGTTTTGTCAAGGTCGTTACCAGCACGCGTTCCTGTTTTTCAATGCGCTGTCTGGCTTCTT
>JALRAZ010000165.1 GCA_023257935.1 Verrucomicrobiota bacterium | reverse complement strand
CTCCACAACGCATCGAAACAGCCCGTTGACTTGACGGACTGGCGATTAAGCGAAGCAGTTGATTTCACTTTCCCCAAAAACACTCAAATCCTTCCATGGGCGTTCATCGTGATAGCTCAGGATCCGAAGGCCTTCTCGCTTGCTTACCCCGGAAAAGGTCCGATCGGGGCTTACCAAGGCAAACTCGCCAATCGAGGGGAACGCATCACTTTGCAGGATGCCTCAGGAAATATAGTCGATGCAGTGGATTTTGGCGCTGAAGGCCGTTGGCCAGATGGATCAGCAGGGCTGGGAAGTAGCATGGAATTGATCCATCCAAGCCTGGATAACGATCTACCTTCAGCTTGGGCTGCCAGCCGTCAGTCAAGGAGCGCCAAATTCCGCACTCACACCCTGAACTTCGTCTATCAAGACCGGATCCCAATATGGGGCATCCATGATCGCAAAGAGTTACACGCTTATCTGACAGGCCAAGGACATGTGGCCATACGTCAACTCAGGCTCACAGCAGAGGCACATCCAGAAAAAAATTTACTCAAAAATCAGCAGAGAAAATCCATCGAAGGTGATGGGGCGACAGGTTGGCTCATGCAAGGCAACCATTCTGACAGTTTTATAGCCAATGGGCAGTTACACCTTGTTTCAACAGGCCATGGAGACAACAAGGCCAACCGCATAGAAATCGATGTATTGAATCTTGAAGAAGGAGAGCGTTATCAGCTCCAGTTTGAGGCAAGATGGATTCAGGGCACGCCGAGATTCATTCTCAGGACCTGGGATGATAGCCTTTCAGCCTCGATTGGTTTGGAAATCCCCTCTTCGCTTGGTAGCCCAGGCAGGCCCAACACCCAGTTTAAAACCGCCCCTCCTCCACAGCTAGATGCGCCATACCATCATCCCGTGGTTCCTTCACCTGGAGAACCTATCACTTTTCAAGTGCAGGCTCGATGGCCAAAAGAAGTCGGACAGCTCGAATTGGTTTATCGCCTGGATGCTTTGGATCAGGAACCGTGGCGACGAAGGAGCATGCAAGCAGCCGAGACCAAAGCACCTTTAGAGACGGCCAAGCCCCTGATTTACAGCACTACGTTGAAGGAACCGTTTAAACAAGGTGACCTCCTAGAATACTACTTTGAAGCCACCACCTCTTCAGAGGAGCGAGTCACCCTTCCTGTCAAACCTCAGACCCATGCCTCGCTTTGTATCATCGACCAAAGAGGCATCCCAAATGATTTGAGGGTATGCCGGTTCCTGATAAGAGCTCGAGACCTTGAGGCCATTGAGCGAGGTGAAAGCCAAGCCTATCAGTATCGATACCCTCGGCTTTCAAACCAGTATTTCAACGCAACCTTTATTTCAAACGAACAGCAGGTCTTCCACGGCGCAAAGCTCCGAGCCAGCGGGAGTGCATGGACGCGCCAATCAAATATGGAACGCGGCAAATGGAAACTCCCGACAGACAGCCCTTTCAGGAATCACTCAAAATTTACCTACGATGATGACCCCACTCGTCAGGGTGGGATGTTCCGCCACCACAACCGCCTGGTCAGGTATCTCCTTTACCTGCTGGGACACCCCAGCGGACAAAACGAGTTCATTCACGTCATCATCAACGATGGACCGTTTATGCTTCGCGAGGATGTCGAACCGGTGGATTCGGATTTCCTCAAGCGTCATTTCGAGGATGGCAACCAGGGAGAGCTTTATCGCGTGGATGATGAATGGTGGATGTCAGACCATTGGAGTCAACGTCACAGGGATGCGAGTTGGGATCTCCAAGAAACCGTGCAAAAAGGTTTCTATCGTCATGCCTGGATGAAACGATCGCGCGAGGAGGAGGATGATTACAGCGCGCTTCTGGATTTTTTCACCTTAGTCAATCAGTCGCCAGAAGCGGTTCAGGCAATTGGGTCAAAACTCGATATCCGTGCCTCGTTGCAGCTGACAGCCGTTTTGGGGTTTGTTGCCGACTGGGACACTTTCACGCAATCCCGAGGAAAGAATGCTTATTTCTACCGACGAGCTCATGATGGACGCTTTCAGTGGCTTCAATGGGATTCCGACCTTGCGTTCGGCAACCGAAGTCGAGGTAGCTTTTATGGCGGATCTGATGCTTTCGTGCGCTGGATGGAACAGCCCGAACAACAAGCGGCCTTTCGTGACATGTTAGACCAATTGGTGTCACTCACCAGTGGATCAAAGAGCCGCGTTGAGGCATGGATGGCTCAGGAAGCTTCAGCGAATCCAAAAACGGCCATCAATATACCCTTTTACCGATCCTTTTTTAAACAAAGGCGAGAGGATGTTGCCAATAGTCGCTAAATCCTTATGGTCGTCCTGAGTTGTTGAGCACATGCAGGATGATACAGAGCATATTCGGTCCCGACGCAGGACGCGCAAACGACGCAAGTCCAGAAGAGGTGATTCCAAGGCATTTGGGTTCAAGGAAAGCGCCATCATTGGCATCCTGATCACCGCCTTCTTGATTGCCATTGGCTTTTGCTTGTGGGTGCTGCTACCGCCACTGTTGCGCTATCTGAGCGAATCCCCAGTCTGGTAGGGACCCTACAAGTAGTTATGCGCATACCGGTGAGGCCTGCTCATGGTTAAGGCATTCAGAAAATGATTTGAACCAGGCCGAGCCCCGCCTTGGAGCTCGAGTCGAACAACTCGTGGCTATGGATACTTGAGGCTACCGCCTCGTTAGACTACATCGCCTTCAACAATACATCTGCCATTTCCGAGGGTGTTTGGGCTACGTGAATGCCAGCCTCCCTGAATGCCTCGATCTTGGCCTCCGCTGTGCCCTTACCACCGCTGACAATCGCCCCAGCATGTCCCATGCGACGTCCGGGAGGTGCTGTGGTACCAGCGATAAATCCTGCAACAGGTTTCTGGCAATGTTCCTTGATCCAGGCTGCCGCTTCCTCTTCTGCAGAACCACCAATTTCTCCGATCATGATGATCCCATGCGTTTCAGGATCATCATTAAACATCTTGATCACATCTAGATGGGAAGTCCCGTTGACGGGATCACCACCAATGCCGACGCAGGTTGATTGTCCGACGCCTCGGCTGGTCAATTGCCAAACGGCCTCATAGGTCAAGGTGCCGCTGCGGGAGACAACACCTATGTTTCCCTTCTTGTGAATGTAGCCCGGAGCGATGCCAATACGACATCCCCCCTTAGAATCCTCGCCCTCACCTGGTGTCACAATTCCTGGACAATTGGGCCCGATTAATCTGGTTGAACTGCCTTTCATGGCATCCTTTACCTGAATCATGTCCTTAACGGGAATACCCTCAGTGATACAGATAACAAGCTCGAGGCCAGCATCAACGCCCTCAAGGATAGCATCCGCAGCAAATGGAGGCGGAACGAAAATGGCTGAAGTGGTAGCACCGGTAGCTTCCACAGCCTGCTGGACCGTGTCAAAAACAGGCACTTTGTCCTGAAAACGTTGGCCGCCTTTACCGGGAGTCACTCCGGCAACGATCTGACTTCCATAATCAAGGCTGAGGCTTGCATGGCGCCCACCGAAAGAACCGGTGATGCCCTGAACCAATACTTTGGTATTTGAATCAACTAGGATGGACATGAAACTTTAAAAGGGGGTGATGGGTAAAAAATCAAAATGG
>JALRAZ010000365.1 GCA_023257935.1 Verrucomicrobiota bacterium | reverse complement strand
CCACTAACTGTTTAACGGCTTTTAATGTCCCGCCTGTCGCTAAAACGTCATCTACAATAATCACTTTTTGCGATGGCGTATTGGCTGCCATTTCTAAGCGGTCTAATCCATATTCCAAACTATAACCCACACCCACTACCGGTGGTGGCAGCTTGCCTGCTTTACGCACCAACAATAAACCTTTACCTAAACGTTGTGCCAATAAGCTCGCAAGCACAAAACCACGCGCTTCTACAGCAACAAAACTATCTACTTCCGCCAACTGCTCAGCAGGAATACTTGCAATTAACGCGTCGGTTAAAGGCTCAATATTGCTCATAAACAATGGTGTTAAATCGAAGAAGCAAATCCCAGGTTTTGGAAAATCTTGGACCGTACGAATGTGCGACCACAACGTTGTAGACAAGTTGTTCATAGGAGATCAATAAAATTTGAAAAGGAATAGATGAATTTTACAGCTTTATCTGTTAAAAAAACAGTCAAGTACTGGCCATGCAGCCGACTGAACAACCCAAATATTTGTGTAAGCTATTGTTTTTAATTGAGTCATTTATTTAATAAATATTAGGTATAGATACACTCAATATTAAAATAGCAATTTAACTTTGAGTTTACAGCACGACCTTAGTCTATACATCAATAATTTTATAAGGCTAGCTGACTGAAATAAAGCATCTTTTTTAGATGTAATCATCTATAACCTTCACACATTCGCAAAATGCGATCTGGTTTTAAATGATACGTTTTGTCCTGATCATCGCTTTTAGCAGATAGATTCAATCATTAAACTCCGATATTTACTTTACATTCGTATTAGAACTGCGTAAAAATTTAGATTAGCGAAGTATGCTAACCACTCAGATGAATAGCAGCTTGCGTAATGGATTATTTTGCTGAACCCTTTCTTGTTCAGCGTTTTGGAGAGTCAAATGAAGAAGTATCAATGCATCGTTTGTGGATGGATTTATGACGAAGCAGAAGGTTGGCCACAAGATGGCATCGTGGCGGGAACGAAATGGGACGATATCCCTGACGATTGGACTTGCCCAGATTGTGGCGTGTCAAAAATCGATTTTGAAATGGTTGAAATCTAATTCATAGTGTTAAAGACCATGCAGCATGGTCTTTTTTTACGTCTTTAAAATAATCTCTGGAGAACCTTATGCATCCCATCGTCATCATTGGCTCAGGTATGGCAGGCTATGCTGTAGCACGTGAATTTCGCAAGCTGAACCCTGAACAAGAGCTGCTTATGCTATGTGCAGATGATGCGACTAATTATGCCAAACCAGCGTTGTCCAATGCCTTTGTTGCCAACAAAGCGTTCAGGGTCTGTTCCCTCTCATCAGTCCCGCCACCGAGGCCATGTCCGCGACTACGGCCTACTGCATCGATTTCGTCGATGAAAATCAGGCAGGGGGTGCTCTTACGAGCCTGGTCGAACATGTCTCTCACACGGCTGGCCCCGACACCCACGAACATTTCGACGAAATCCGATCCACTGATGCTGAAAAAAGAGGCATCGGCTTCACCAGCTATGGCCTTTGCCAGTAGTGTTTTACCCGTTCCGGGGGAGCCAATCATCAGGATGCCCTTGGGGATGCGCCCCCCCAGCTTTTGGAATTTCTTTGGATCCTTCAGGAATTCTACCAATTCGGAAACCTCTTCCTTTGCTTCGTCGACCCCAGCGACATCCTTGAAGGTTGTTCGGTTCTTCTCTTTGCTGAGCATCCGGGCTTTGCTTTTGCCAAAACTCAATGCCCCTTTGCCCGCCATACGTATCTGACGAATCAAAAAGAAATAAATAAGGGCCGCAATGAGCAGAAAAGGAAGGATGGAAAACAGGAAACTCGTCAGCATGGTATTAGGTTCAGTTTCCCGAAAGCGACCGCTCTCCAGCAATTGCGATCGAAAAGTGTCCATCAAGACTGTCTTGATCACGAAAGGCTGAAGTTCAGGCTCATTTGCTTCATCCAGCGACAAGCTAATGTCGCCCCCACTACTCAGGGTATGCTTGCGATAGAGACCTGTGATTTCCTGAAGATGGCTTTGTGGATCGTAATTGATCACTGCCTTATCGATCAGATCGTTATCCGCAAAAAATTTAAGCTGTGCGTAGTCTATTGTTTCCGGATTGCCGATGGGAGTTTGGCGCTGCAGGAAGAGGATCAGCGGAATGAGCCCCAGGATGGCCATCCATACTAGCAGGGTCTTGGGTGGCACTTTCATGTCCCCACCGCTTGGCTTATCGCCGTTTTTTTGGTTGTTTGGAGTGTTTTTTGACATCTCGACTCGCACGACATTACACCTGGAAATAGGTCGATGCAACCATGGATCCACATTCTACTTGTCCTCCCGGGTAGGGATCGATCAACCTCGCGTTTTTACCTCACTGAGTGAGCACAGTTTTTGTCTCGGTATGAGGCCAAGAACATGAAAAAACCTGCGCCCCACACGCTTAGACCTGCTTGTTTTCAAGATCTTGAGGCACTTTATGATGTCTGCCTAAGGACGGCGGATGCTGGCGGTGATGCCTCGCATTTATTCGGTGACGTGACCCTCTTAGGTGACCTTTACGTGGGCGGTTATTTGGCCTTTTCAGGGGGATGGGCCGATATCATTGAAGATGCTCAGGGAATGGCTGGTTATCGCCTCATGACGCTTGATGCTAGGGCTTACCAGGTTTGGTTCAGGAAGCAATGGCTTCCCCAGCTTAGAACCTCCAGAGGCGCTCAGTTGGACAAGGGGCAAGCCAAGCATCTGGACGAAAGTCTCCTGGATTTTCTTTGGGATGAAGAGGAATCGTACCAACCACCTTGGATGGATACTTACCCAAGCGAACTCCATTTATCAATCCTTCCGAGGTTGCAGCGGTTGGGCCTAGGGAGCAAAATCCTTCAACAGGCAGAGGCTTGGTTGCGCTCAAAACACAGTCAAGGTGTGCATGTGGGGCTAAACCCCGATAATCATAGAGCTAGACTTTTTTTTGAAGCCCATGGCTACGAGTTCTTAGAGTTAGCCGATCTCCCTACAGAACAAATTCTTTACCTTGGAAAAAGCTTGATTGAGTCATGAATAATCTCACCAATGAGGGCATGGATCCAATCATGCAGCAAGCCGAGCGTTATGTTGAAATCGTGCATCAGCAACTCGGCAGTATCAGGCAAAGCCAGTGGGAAAATATCCGCATGGGTGGTCAGTGGATTGGTGAGGCACTGCTCAATGACCGTTGGTTTTATACATTCGGCACGGGGCACTCTCGTCTGCTGGCGGAAGAAGTTTTCCACCGTGCTGGAGGATTGACTCGCGCGGTGCCTATTCTGGATCCAATGATTTATTTCAGTGCCGGCGCTCAAAATGCGACCGACTTTGAACGGCAAGAGGGTGCTGCACTCAAACTCCTAGAGGATTACCCAGTTGGGAAGGGGGATGTGATTCTGGTCGCATCCAACTCAGGGAGAAACCCGCTGCCCATTGAAATGGCCCTGCATGCTCGCGAGAAAGGCATGAAAGTCATTGCCCTGTTGAATGCAAATCACGCGGCAGCCTGGCCTTCAAGGCATCCATCAGGGAAAAATTTGGGCGACGTGGCGGACCTCGTGTTGGACAACGCCGGCATTGAGGGGGATGCTGCGATCAAAATGGAGGGCATCCCTGGTAGAGTTGCTGCGACATCCACGATCACTGGAGCATTCCTTGTGAATCTGCTGGTGGTCACTGCCGTTGCCACCGTCCAGGCTGGAGGAGGGGAGCCTGAAATCTATATCAGCAGCAATAGTGATGGTGATGCCCATAACGCCCGGCTGGCTGAAAAATATCGCCATCACATTCGGCATTTGTAGGCATGACTTGAGGACCCTGCTGCGTGCCCAAAGCTGCTCATTAGGGGCTGCTTTCACTCAAGAATGGCTTGTTCCCTCTAGGTTAGCGGACTAGGCTCAATCATGCTCCCCCTGTTACCGTTCCAGGCAAAACAGGATAGGCCCTTGGCTATCGACGCACGGTTGATTGGCATGGCTTGCCTTGTAGCATTGGGAAGCATCTCAGAAGGTTTCGCTCTCGAGTCATTTGAGGTGCGTGCAGGGGCCTTTATTCGAGATCACTGCCTTGAATGTCATTCAAGCCAAATGCCTAAAGGTGAGCTTGACCTTGAGATCATGCTCACCCCAGGGCAGTTTCAGCGTTATTATCCAGAATGGTCCTCGGTGCTCGATAGGGTTGCTCAAGGCGAGATGCCCCCCGCGGAGGCGGATCAACCCTCTCCTCAAGAGAAACTCGAGCTGACTGAACTCATAGCTGAGACAATTCGCAATGAGTCGGCTCAAGGCAGTGGGGACCCCGGTGCGGTGATCATGAGGCGCCTGACTCGGGGAGAATACCACCACGTCATCAAGGACCTGACAGGTTTAACACTTGATTTCTGGGATTTGCTACCAGGTGATGCGGTAGGTGGGGAGGGTTTTGCCAGTCATGGCCAGGTGCAATTTGTTCAGTCCAGCGATCTGGAAAGATACTTAGATGCAGCCAAAGCTATAGCCGCTCGCATGGTGATTGGTGCTGGTCCGTTATTTTTTTATCAGGACCCCGGCATGCTAGGGCAGGAATGGTCGGCGATTACGCGCATTAATGAAATATATCGACATCATGGCTTTCGAAACGGAGCTGGAGAGGGGGCTGAGCCCTATGGTTTAGATCTTTGGCCGAGGGTGTTTTATCTGTGTTGGAGGCTTGCCAATCAGACTCATGAGGATGAGGAGGCAGAGTCAGAGGCCATCGTTTCCCTAAGTCGTCGGCTGGAGATATCCCCTGCCTTCGCTGAACACATTTATTATCAACTCCAGCGAGCCGATGCTTTCGAACCCCTTCAGGCTGTATCAAAGGCTTTCAAGGAGCTTCCCGCGCACGACCCCCTGAGTGCTCCCTCTTTTGAGTCTTCCTCAGCCCTCATGGATCCTGTGGTGGCCCAGGTCAGACAATGGCAGCAAAAGCTTGCCCGAGCCAAAGCAGATCGTGAGGAAACCGATTTATTGGATGCTGTAGCTCTGATGGGGCAAGCCTCACCAAGTCCAGCCGCTATGCAGTTTGCCTTGGCCTTCCCAACTGTATCTCACCGAGAGCCAGCTCCATCGGATCGTGATCCGATTCCCAGACCCTTCACGAGCCAATACAATCACCCGGAGCGCAATGCCTTCCACTATCAGGTAAAATATCACCGCCAAGATGATTATTTGGTTCGCTACCTCCTTGGTCCCAAGGAACGAGAGCAGCTGGATCAGGCCTGGGATGACCTTTTATCGGCATTTGACTATCACCAGGCCAATCTCAACTTACTCTATGAGCATTTTCAACCAATTGCCGAGGATGGGATTCCTCGCATTGAGGAGCTTGATGCCCAATCGATCGATCTCTTGGAAGATGATCTTCGAGGATGGGTGAGGGCTTTGCATGCCCACTGGCGCGAGGTTGGAGAGGCTCACAGACTGGCTTATCCTGGGCATCTGGATCAGTGCTTGGAAATGGCCCGCTTGGCTTGGCGCCATGACTTGACTGAGGGTGATAGGCAGCAATTGCTCACATTTTACCGCACAAGACGCGAAATGGATCAGCTCAGTCACCGCGAAGCTCTCCAGTCCCTTTTAGTCCGCATTCTAGTTTCTCCCAAATTTTTATATCGATTGGAACCTCCCCAGAAGTCGCCGCTGGAGAGTCGGGAGGTCATCGCCCTGACAGGTGAATCCCTTGCGACCCGGTTGTCTTTCATGCTTTGGGGGTCAATGCCCGATCTGGCACTGCTGAATGACGGTCGAAATCAAAACATTGTGGAATCTGAGCATTTGCTCAGCCATTTCAATCGGATGCGCATCCATCCAAGGATGCGTCGTTTCGCTTCAGAATTTTTTGGGCAATGGTTTGGTTTTTATCGGTTTGTTGAATTCCGGGGCGTGGATACCAGCCGCTTTCCCAACTGGGAAGATGCTTTGAGGCAAGACCTTCAGACTGAGGCGACTCTCTTCTTTGAAGATCTTGTCATGCGGGATGGGCGTGTATCGGAAATTCTCTTTTCCGATGCTGGATTTATCAATCAGCGATTGGCCCAACACTATGGCCTGCCTGAAGCAGCTGAGTTGGAAGGGGCTGGCTTTGTTAAGATTTCTTCACTTGGTGAGCATGGGCGCGGGGGGCTTCTGGCCTTAGGTGCCATCCATGCATTGACCTCGGCCCCAGCAAGAACCAGTGTCGTGAAGCGTGGGGATTGGATTTTGCGCCGCGTGCTCGGGACACCTGTTCCTCCGCCACCTGATGATGCAGGCAGTCTTCAGGAATCCCGTCGCGAGGGTGAGGCCACCTCGATTAGGGACTTGTTGGCATTCCACCAACGTGATGCCTCATGCGTGAGTTGTCATGCTCGCATGGATCCACTTGGGTTTGCCATGGAAGGTTTTGGGGTGCTGGGACAACCCCGACTGGTCTATGAGGAGGGTCTGCCGGTAGAACAAACCGGAACGATGGCTGATGGGAGGCTGATTGATGGGTATCAAGGCCTGCGGGATTATATGAGTGACCACATCGAATTGTTTTACCGAACCTTTTGTCGCAAACTCATCGGCTATTCGCTGGGGAGAGCTGAACAATTAACCGACCATGCCTTGGTTGAGGCTCTGATGCAGTCACTCCGTGCGGGTGACCCTCTTTCTGCGCAACTCAAATTGATGATTCTCAGCCCTCAGTTTCAAAATCAACGCACTCAGGAATCAAAATAAATGGCCCATTCTAAATCTATTATTCCGAAATCCAACGCGTTCGATCAGAATCTATCCCGCCGGACTTTTCTGCGCTCCATGGGAATCAGCCTTGCCTTGCCTTGGATGCCTTCGTTGGGGTTGCGGAGTGAAGCCACCGGTAAACTCTCGTATTCAGTGTCCCCGCTCAGCCCTCCTACGCGATTTGCTTGCCTCTACTTCAGTAACGGTGTCGAGCCAGAGCACTGGTGGGCCAGAGAAGACAAGGGAGGGATGGTCATGGGTCCGGGGTTAGCGCCGCTTCGTTCGTTCTCCCAAGATATTGTTTTCCTCAAAGGTTTATTTAATCAGCAAGCGGTGAAGCACCCAAGCCCCCATCTTGGAAGAGTCCCCAACCTGCTGTCGGGAGCATGGGTGAGTGATGATCAAGATCTGATCAAGGTGGGTGAAACCATGGATCAACGTCTGGCCAAGCATCTAGGGATGCGAACCAGGCTTCCCAGCTTGGTCCTCGGTATCGAGCCCACCGAGATGCGTCTTGAGGATGGATTGTCGATGCTCTATGGCTCGTGCATTTCTTGGGAAAGTGACACCAAGCCAGCCATGAAGGAGATATATCCTTCACGCGTCTTTGAGGCGTTGGTGGGTGATGGGACTCAGCGTCAACTCGATCGTAGCGTGCTTGATGAGACTCTTCAGGATGCCAGGTCGATTCGAAATCGCCTGAATCACCGGGACAGAATCAAGCTAGATGAGTATCTGGAATCCATCCGCAGCATTGAACGCCGCATTGAAATGGCTGCCGAAGAGGAATCCTTGGAGGGCTGGCAGCCCACCCTCACCGAACCCAATCTGCCACCACCAGCCGAAGGCCTTCCACAGGACATTCCAAGGCATATGAAACTTATGTCGGACCTTCTGGTTATGGCTTTTCAAATGGACCGCACACGGGTGGCTACCTACATGCTTAACAATGATCTTTCCCAGATGAATTTTGGCTTTCTTGAAGGTGTTTCAGGAAGCCTTCACCTAGATTTAACCCATAATGGGAGGGATCCGGCCCTTGAGGCCATGTATCTCAGGACCAATCAGTTTCACGTTCAGCAGTTAGTATACCTCATGGAGCGTCTGCGCTCCATTGAGGAGGGTGATTCCAAACTGCTTGATAACTGTCTGCTCCTTTTTTGTTCCAATCTTTTTGATGGGGATAAGCATCAAGCCGATGAAATGCCTATGATTCTCGCAGGTGGAGGGTCTCAATTGCCTGGTGGCCGAGTGTTGGATCTTGGTTCGCGTCCCGCTGAAGAACGCCGTGCATGTGGGCTCTACCTCACCCTCATGCAAAAAATGGGGATGACCATCACTTCTTTCGGTGATGCCGACCGCCCATTGGATTTGAATGCTCGAATTTGAATCAAACCTAGCACCCCGGAAATTACTCGAAGCGATTCCTTGGGATATCGAGTGGTTGTTTCGGGCCAGTCCATTATTTGAGGGCGCAGATGCGCTGCAATATCTTATGCGCCGATACGGTGCGTCAGTTGGTTTTTCTGGATCCCCTGATTTGGGCAGAACACCTTGGCGACCGATCCCAGTGGTGGGACGTTATTTTGAGCATATTGTTCACGCTGGGCTTTCATCACTGAAGGGGCTGCGCAACATTCATCGCAATATCATAGTGCGTGAGGGTGGGCGAACCTTGGGTGAAATCGACTTTTTAATGACTTTCGACGATGGCCTGATGATCCAAGTTGAATGCTGCTATAAATGTTATCTCAGCTATCCTGATTCATCCTCGCCGGGCAAGTGGACATTCATTGGCCCAGATCCTCGCGATTCGCTCGAGAGAAAACGCCGTCGAATGATGACAGTTCAGCTCCCCTTGAGAAGCCCAAGGCATCCCTCATGTGACCTGGCTCTTCCGCTTGCTCGAGGGGTGCTCTTCTATCATCCAACTCATCCGGCTTCGATCGGCTTGCCAGTTGGAGCCCATCCCGAACATGAGCGTGGCACCTGGGTGCGTGTGTCTGAACTGGATTCTTTAGAATCCCCATCCCTTTGCTGGCAATGGGCCCTGCATCCCAAGCCTTATTGGCTTCACTACCCAGCAACCCTGGGCGATGCCGGTGCCTGGATGACTTTTGAGAATGCTGCTTGCCACATCAGGTCTTTGATGCAGCAAGGAAACCCCCTCTGCTTGGCAAGCAGAAGACCGGTAGCAACGGATTTACCGTGTCATCGAATCGAACGAGTGATGGTCGTAGGTGACCAGTGGCCGATGCTTCAAGCACCTTGATGCATTAGGCCACCACGACAGGCCTGATCCGGTTCTCTTGAGGGAATTATTGAGTTCTCAGAATGGACAGCATATCCCAGTGACTGGTGTCACCAAATCATAGCTGTGTAGGATTCGGGGCTTGAGTGGATCACTTGTCTGATGCATAAAAATATTATTCTTTGCATGCATTCCCCGCTTCCAATGCTGATTGTAACAGGTCTACTGATCATGCTCAGGTTGGAAGCTGACTCAAGCATGCCTCTTGATCTGTCCGGGCGGCTTGAGCCCATGGTCGACAGCTATCTGATTGAAAAATCCAATGGGGGGGTGAGCATGCGTCTCCACACTCCTATTGACCGAGGTCGTGTCATGGCTTTTGATCAACCTTGGGAGGGTGCTTTCAGCGGCTACGCTACCTTGATTGAGGATGAGGGGCAGTTCCATCTCTATTACCGAGGGTTGCCAAGTGCTGGTCAGGATGGGAGTACTGCCGAAGTAACCTGCTATGCCACTTCTGATGACGGGCTTGTGTGGCGCAAGCCAGAGCTTAATCTCTTTCCTCTCGAGGGTTATCCAACCAACAATGTCGTCCTTGCCCATCAGGCCCCATTCAGTCACAACTTCTCTCCTTTTCTGGATCGAAACCCAGAGCCCGGCCTTTATCGGTTCAAGGCGTTAGCTGGTATCGCTTCTTCGGGCTTGAAGGCATTTGGCTCAACCGATGGCATGGTTTGGACCCCTCTTGGAGATGAGCCGGTTTTTAAGCCTGATGGCTGGGTTTTGGATTCGCAGAATGTCTCATTCTGGTCAGTTTCCGAGGGAAAATATCTCTGCTACTATCGTTCTTCGGTCAATGGGGTGCGGAGCATCGCCAGAGCTTCCTCTAGAGATTTTATCCATTGGCAGGCAGAGGGGCAGATGGTTTTCAGCGACACAGGTACGATTGTGCCTAGCCATCATCTCTACACCAGCCAAACCCATCCTTATTTCAGAGCCCCGCATGTCTATTTGGCCACTCCGGCCCGTTTCTTCCCAGGTAGGCAGGTGCTAAGTGAGGCCGAGGCACGTGAGGTTCAAGTGCATCCCAAGTATTACAACGACACCTCCGACGCTGGACTGATGACTTCAAGGGGGGGGCTGGTCTATGACAGGACTCACATGGAAGCTTTGTTGCGACCGGGGATGGGACCTGGCAATTGGGTTTCCAGATCTAATTATCCAGTGTTGGGGATTGTCCAGACTTCGGACACGACCATGTCGCTCTATACCAATCAAGACTACGGGCAACCCACCGCTCATTTGCACCGGTATGAGTTCAGGCTTGATGGGCTGAGTTCGTGGCATGCAGGCAACCAACCTGGATGGCTGCTGACAAAAGCTTTCAAGGCTAACGCTCAGGGAGTCTTTTTCAACTATTGGACATCGGCATCTGGCTATCTGAAGGTGGAATGCCTCGATTCAGATCTAGAACCTATCAACGGCTATGGTGCAGATGAAGCCACCGAACTGATCGGCAATCATATCAATCGCCTCTATCGATGGCAGGGTGGGGGTCAGCTCAGATTGCCGGCTGATGGCATCATAAGGCTTCGGATTCACCTCAGAGATTCAGATCTCTATGCCTTACGTTTCGGACCCTTGGAATAATCATGATAATCTTTACTCCCAATCATACTCCCTCAACGTGGGCCGTGCTTTCTTGTTGTAGTCCCGCCTGCCTGGGTGTGGTGTCCATACTGCTGACTCTATTATCTCAGCTCAATGCAGCCAACAATGAGGATCCATTGACTGCAGGGGTCCGATCCAGCGATCCACTTTCGCCAGCTCAGCAACTCCAGATGTTTGATTTGCCCCCAGGGTTTCAAATCGAACTTGTGGCAGCTGAACCCAGTATCGCCAAGCCCATGAACATGGCTTTTGACACACAGGGGCGACTATGGGTCAGTGATACCCTTGAGTATCCTTATCCGGTTGGTGTGGATGAAAAGGGGAGGGATTCGATTAAGGTCCTGACGGACACCAATGGAGATGGGACCTTCGATCAGATTACGACCTTCGCCGAAGGCCTGAATATTCCCATAGGTCTCTATCCCTATCGCAACGGCGTCCTGGCCTGGAGCATTCCTAATATCTGGTGGTTAGAAGATACCGACGGAGATGGGAAGGCTGACCTCAAGGAGAGACGCTACGGGCCCCTGGGTTGGGAGCGCGATACTCATGGCATGAATGCCTCTTTTACCCGTGGCTATGATGGGTGGCTCTACGCCACCCATGGATTTAACAACAACACGACCATACAAGGTCAGGACGGCTCCGAATTGTTTATGAATTCCGGTCACACCTACCGTATCCGGCTGGATGGTTCCAGGGTGGAACCGCACACTTTTGGCCAGGTTAACCCGTTCGGCATGACCCTAGACCCGCTTGGCAACTTCTACACAGCAGATTGCCATAGCGCACCGATCTATCAACTCCTACGTGGC
>JALRAZ010000283.1 GCA_023257935.1 Verrucomicrobiota bacterium | reverse complement strand
CTGGTCACCGTTCAAGGAGTGGTCGATACTTCAACCCTAGGAACCTATCAGTTGACCTATTCAGCGGCTGACCAGGCAGGTAATCAGGCAACTACGGTGACAAGGTTGGTGCATGTTGTGGACACCACCGCTCCGGTTCTCAGCCTGCTTGGTGAGGCAGAGGCCATACTCCCCGTATCCAAGCCATTTGTGGACCCGGGTGCTGCGGCCACTGATCTTGTTGATGGCAATCTTGAAGTCGTGGTTTCCGGCACCGTTGATGTGAATGAGCTGGGTCAGTATGAACTTGTCTATTCAGCGACCGATGCCTCAGGTAACACTGCTCAGGTAACCAGAGTTGTGACCGTTGGGGATGGGCTGGCTCTGCACAGCATCGTTGCCACACAACCTGTGATCAGCGAAAACGGTGGCTCGACTCAAATCAAGGTTTACTTGACTCAGCCAGCTGCTGAACGGGTTTTCCTCTACGTCGAGGCTTCACCGATCAATCGAATCAGGCTCTCCAGTGGCATCCTCTCGGTACCTGCTGGATCCAGAGAGGTAAACTTTGCCGTGACAGCCATCGACGATGTTTTCTCGAATGGAGACCAGTCGGTATCGGTTTCGATCAAATCCCTTTACCGAGAACTCGGCAGGATGGAGTTGACCATCAGAGACAACGAGGTCACCAACTATGGGATTGTATCCGATGGTTTGGTCTCCGGTGCTACGGTGTTTTTTGATATCAATGGCAATGGGCAGCAAGATGAAGGGGAGCCTGTCACGCTGACTGATAAACTCGGCAGCTACCAGCTTGATCTGCCAGCCAGTCAATTTGATCAGAATGGGGATGGGGTTGTGGATGCTAAGGACGGGAGCATCGTGGCTATTGGGGGGCTGGATACGGCCACCGGCCTGCCACTGGACCACCCGCTGACAGCACCACCTACCGCCTCCGTGGTCAACCCACTCACGACTTTGGTCAGTGCCTTGCTCGCCAGCGATGGGAGCCTCAATGAGTCACAAGCCTCGGCCAAGGTGGGTGAGGCGCTTGGACTTAACTCCGCTGTTGATTTGTTGAGCTATGACATGATCAACGAGGCCAGCAATGGCAGCTCTACAGCTGTGGAGGTTATCCAGGCTGCGGCAGCAGTGCAGGATACCGTGGTTCAGGTTGCCAGCGCCATTGGAGTGAGTGCTGGCACCGGTACTGAGGTGGTGACCACTGCCTTAATTGATCGAATCAACCAAGGTCAGGCCCTTGAACTGAACAATCCTGCCGCCGTGAGCGAACTGGTGGATGCTTCAGCTCAAAAAGCTCAGAAGATTGTTTCGCCTGCTGTGCGCGACGCGGCATCGTCCATCATCGCCAGCGCCAACCAGCTCAAGGTTTCCGCAGCAGCAGGCTCAAGCACATCTGCCGAGGCGGCTTTGGCTATTGCCAAAGTTCAAGCGGTGGCTCAGTCGGTCTTATCGGAAGATTTGGTTGCGGTGGCTGCGGGCACTTCCTCCGTTTCGAGCGTCGCTGCCAAATATGACCTTGCAAGCATTCAGCAGCTGGCTGACGAGACAGTGGCTGGACCGCTGAACGGTGTGGATGTCAGGGCTGGGAGCTTTGAATTCTCTGGGGCCCATTACACCTATGATGAATCTGGCAAGGGCGATCGTCCGCTTAAGATTCTCCGTCGAGATGGTAACCTTGGGCAGGTTACCCTAGAAGTGGTGGTTTCCGCTGGGACGGCCACGGCTGGAGAGGATTTCAAAGCAGCAACACTAAGGGTTGAATTCAATGACCAGGAAATCAGTCGGACTCTTTCGATGAGCGAACTGCTAATTGATGATTCAATCACCGAGTCGGCGGAATCCCTGTCTCTTGCCCTCAGGTTACCCAAGGGGACACCGTCGGCAGTGAAGTTAGGGGCTCAATCTACTGCAGCGATTCAAGTCCTTGACAATGACAGTGCCGGTAGCTTCCAGTTTGCGACCGATACCCTCCAGATAGGGGAAGGGACCGGAGAGGCTTCCGTCATGGTTGAACGTCTCGGCGGCACCAAGGGTGAGGTTGTCATGAATGTGGCAGTTAAATCAACAGGAGAGGCCATTCAGGGACAGGACTTTGTCCTAGTCACCAGGCAGCTGAGCTTTGGCGATGGAGATGTCAGGCGTTCGGTCAAGTTGAGCATCATCGACGATCAACTGCTTGAAGAGGATGAATCCTTCAATCTGGTGCTGTCCCTGGCAGATTCAGATAGTAGCGATGCCATCCTCGGCGAACCGTCGCTCATCACTGTGACCCTTCTGAGTAATGACAAGAATCAGGCTCCAGTTATTTCTGCCATTGAAGATCAGACTATGCGGGAAGACGGTGTCCTCGAGGTGGTTGAGTTTAATGTGAGTGATGATCACACCAGCCCCAGTAACTTGGCGATCAGTGTCGGGTCTGATAATCCGCATCTGATACCCGAGGCCAATATCCTTGTCGTCCCAGGTGCCTTAGCAGGCCAATACAGTTTGAGGATCGTGCCGGTATCTCAGAAATCTGGGTTTGCCAATATCAGTATCACTCTCAGTGATGGTGAGCTTGTCAGCCAGGAATCGTTCCGATTGACGGTGCTTGAAGCCAACGACCTGCCAACCATCACCGCCATCCCTGCACAGATCAATGCAGCTGGTAGAGCAATCATTATCCCATTCACCGTTGGTGATTCGGACGATGAGGCCTCAAGCTTGTTGATCTATGTGCAGACTCAGGAAACGCGCTACCTGACACAGGGCGATTTGTTGATAGTAGGCCAGGGTAGTGAACGGCAGTTGATTATCAACCAAACAGGCAAAGCCCAGGGTATTGGTCGGTTCAAACTAGTCGTTCTCGACAGGGAAGGCTTGGGTGTCTCGCGTGATTTCGTTGTTGACTTCGGCGGGGATCAGCCAGCTCCAACGCTGAACTTGCAAGTGGCCGATGCAGCCAATATTGAACTGTCATGGGACGGGAATTATCGCCTCTTTTATAGTCAGGCTATCGACCAACCTTTCCAAGAAGTGGTTGGGGCGAGTAGCCCATATACTGCCCCCATGAGCGATCAGGGCTTTTATAAATTGATGCCCTGATACCAGTTTGGTATCCGGTTCAAACAGAACTGAGCCATGCGGCCTCACCATCAGGTGGGGCCGTTTTTTTTGGTTCGGATGACCAAACGGTGATTTTAGCGACGGTTGATT
>JALRAZ010000205.1 GCA_023257935.1 Verrucomicrobiota bacterium | reverse complement strand
GTGATTGCCAAGATGAAGGCAGGGGAGTCCTTGATCACCTCCAATCCTAACGTGTCGTATTATTCCAGGAGGGAAGAATGAATCGAACGATTCCACCTAACAATCACGCCCCACAATACGGGCATGCGCAAGACACACGAGGGGAGTCTCATAGCTCGTGCAAAACCAGACCTTGGAGAGTCTCATTGCCTCAGATCTTTGCCCTATTTCTGGTTATCTCCCTGTTCACCCTCTCGCACCAGCTCCACGGGGAGAAGCCGGTTATAGTTGAGGGCGGTAAAACACTAAATAGCTTACTGGATCAGTGTTACCAAGAGGTCCTGAAGACTGAGGACGGCAAGCATGGTGTAACGATAACCATCATTCCCCATGATGTTTTCGGGGACTTGCTAGTCAAGGCAGCTGATGGGGAGTTGAACATGAAGGGTCTCTTTGATGTGGCCGAGTTTCATGCCAAGGAGAAGCAGAATCGTTGGGAGCTCGCCTTCCCTCTGGCTGGGACATTTAGCCAGGACGGTAGCATTGCGCAAAGGGACGGCCTCATGCAGCAGCCCATGCACTTGCCAAGTGAGGGCTCAGCAATGCATGCAAAACGCAACGCCAAGCCCGCCCAGATCGAACAGAACCCTCACGAATCAACCGAAGCAGACTCGATGGATGATCCTGCCTGCAATCCTATTGGGACCAAAATCCATGGCTGAGCCTCATTCAAATCATGATACCAGATTACGGTCGATATGGCCCGTGCCTTGGGCATTGGGTTTGGCATACGGTTCGCCTTGGACCGAGCACCGTCGCGCTGCTCACATGGCTTCGAGGATCGGATGGTGCTTGCTAACGATTATTCCGCTCATGTTATTTCCAGCCCAGGCACAGACCCTTGGCACCATGAACCTGGGTCGTGACATCAAAGGGCTGAGGATCATCCCCAGTCCAAACCAGCAAGAAAATCCTTCATTATTGGAAGGCGTGCAGGTGATCACTTACGACAGCATCGAATCGTTCATCGCAGACATCGCGAATCCCAGCCAAGCATCACCCGACTTGGAATCCAATCTGCCATCCTCTGATTCAGGGAATCTTTCAATTCTGGGGATGATCGAGATGACTCGAGAATTGCTACGAAACCCCATCACCCAAAGCTCTGCCTTCAACAGCCTGCAAAACCATTTGTTCGAGCAAGGCCTCCGCCTAACCCCTCTCACATTGGCAAAAATATGGAATCACAAAGTGGCCTACCACCGGTCACTCAGCGGCTCGGCCACAAATAGGCACCGCATGACCATGGAACGCAAACAATCCATCCTGGGAATCTTGGCTCAAGAAAAATTGGCTCAGGAGAAAAACCATAGTCGGAACACCCTGCCACCAGAGGCTGCGCAGCAACTCTGTGAGGATTTGCTGAAGATTCCCCTGCCAGAGGCCGAGAGTTTAGACAACCTTTTGTTTCTTCTACCGACCTCCAATCAGGCAGAAGCCATCGACGCTTCTGCTTTTGAATGAGCACTTTTGAAG
>JALRAZ010000157.1 GCA_023257935.1 Verrucomicrobiota bacterium | reverse complement strand
ATCATCATCACAATGCACTGACTCAAAACCAGCTTCACTCGAAAACATGAAACTAGGCATTATCAATAGCGCTTTTGAACAGGTCGGCATGGATACTCGCACGGGCCTGGAACATATCGCCAGAATTGGATTCGACTCGGTCGATATTTTCACCGAGGCCATGGAGTTAAAAGTCTCGCAGGCGCGAGATATCCAACGGACTTGCCGTCAGCTCCAACTCCCCATCGTCTCCCTACCCGTGGTAGCGGTGGGCCTCATTGATTTCAATGGGCCGGTCCGTCGATTTCATGTGGAGCGCTGCAAACGGTTCATTGATCTGGCTAATCGATGGGGAGCTTCAAACATTCTGCTGGTTCTCGGTGAATACATCTGGCAGCGAGAAGTGATCGCTGCAAAGGATCAATGGCAGTGGGGTCTTGAAACCTGCCGTGAACTAGGCGACTACGGCGATGGCAAGGGAGTCAGCATTGCCTTGGAATTGGAGCCTTTTCGCATGAGCCTATTGCATAATGTGTCCTCGATGAGTCGATTCATCAAGGAATGCGACCACCCGCGGGTTAAGGCCAATATCGATATCAGTCACCTGGTCCTTTCAGACACACCCTCCACCGATTTGAAGAAACTCAAAGGTCAGGCCATACACGTTCATATCAGCGACTGTGATGGAAAAGTACACGGTGATCTGCCACCTGGGCGCGGGGTTGTTAAATTTGAACCTTATCTTCAGGCAATCAAGGAACTCGCTATCGATGGCACGGTCGCCATCGAATTGGAATATTCACCCAATCCCCAACGCATTGTCTCATGGGTTGAAGAGGCTTATCGAGAAACCGCCAAGCGCATGGAACTGGTTGGTTTAAGAGGCTAAGGGATTCTTGAGTCGAGGGTCTCTGATTCAGGGTTGCATGGCGCGACCCTGCAGGGTTTCTTTTTCACGTTTACCAAAAGCGACATTGGATGCCCAATTCATCTCGACGACCTCTCCATCAAAGGCAAGGCTCACCAACAGGTGAAAAGGGGTTTGGGTGGCACAAACCTTCATGACGAGCTTTTGGGGATTCTCCCAAGCATAGGTACCGGCAATCGGTTCCCGCTGAAAATGGGCCAACCGCCCAACAGGTATATCGGAAGTGCCCCGCTTCCAACCTTGATACCCTGCGCAAAGTTGCACATGAGTCTCTGCTCCTTCCAGGGAAAGCAACAAACTTTGTGAGTCCGCATCCTGGCTGAGACGCAAATACTTGAAACCATCAGGATTTTCTTCCAGACGAAACACTCGCTCCTGGTAAGGGAAGGCGCTTGAAGTGGCCTTCCCTTGGACGCCGGGGATCTTCAGTTCAGACAAACTTTTTTGGAGTGCGGCATCGGCGGTGGACGCCTTCAGCCTTTTTACTGGCAGGCAGGCAGGCAAGAATTGGTCCCAGATCATGTTGAGGGTAGCCTGCATGTCACTCACACCACTGGTGATGGCAAGGACCACGTCCAGTTTCGGTAGGACGACGCAATATTGACCAAAGGCACCATCCCCCCGGAAGGCATCATGACGGCATCTCCAGAATTGGAAACCGTAACCTTGGTTCCAGTCGTTGTCGGGATGACTGCCATTGGAGACCTGTTTGGAGGTAGCCAGCTGCACCCAATCCTCAGCAAGAAGCACTTGCTGGCCCCACCTCCCTTTTTGCAGATACAATTGCCCGAGTTTAGCAATATCTTCGGTTCGGGCTCGAAGACCGTATCCTCCTAGCGCGATCCCCTCGGCATTCGAGTCCCATACCGGATTCTCGATTCCCAATGGCTTGAAGAATCTGGGCTGCAAATAATCCAGCAGACTCGTCTGAGTCAGATGGTGGACAATGGCCGACTGCATGAAGGTCGCAGCTGTGTTGTATTTGAAGTGCGTGCCCGGCAAGTGAGGCACCGGTGCCCTCATGAAAGAGGCTACCGAAACTTCATCTGGACTAATAGGTGGCTCTTCCTGGTGTCCAGTGGTCATGGTGAGCAAGTCGCGTACTCGCATGGCTTTAAGATTGCCAGAAGCGTCTTTGGGGACCTGGTCCGGAAACAGATCCACCAAGCGATCGTCAATGGACAGACGTCCCTCACTCACGGCCATTCCCAGTGCCGTGGAGGTAAAGCTCTTGCTCAACGAATAGAGCACATGAGGATCCTCAGCCCGATAGGGTGCCCACCACCCTTCGGCCACCACCATGCCGTGACGTAGGATCATCAGACTGTGCATCCCCTGAATCTGTTCATCCAGGGAACGCACAAAGTTCGAAAGCTGGACGGGATCCAGTCCTTGATCACTTGGCTTACTTCTCGGGAGAGACCCTGCGCTCTGCCCTTGAGCGCTCAGGCAACTCCCGTGGCAGATGAGGCAAATGAAATAAAGCAGCAAATGCCTCAGCAAATGACCCTTGGTAAGTTGAAATAGGCTCATTGGAAAAGGGTTGAAGCAAAGGTGCGCAAATACTCTCTCCAAACAATCCAGGTGTGAGCCCCTTCACCTTCTTCGTAGACCGTCTCAAAATGGTGCTTGCGGAACATTTCCACGGTTGCTCGGGAAGTCTCCACCAAAAAGTCATCCTTTCCGGTGGCGAACCAGAACAGTTTCAGACCTTCTTTGAGCGAAGCATTGTCCAGGATGGCAGCGTGTCGCTCCTCGAAGGTCGGACTTTGAACTGGGCGACCCGGACGAGGAATGATCCCAAAGACTCCCGAACTGAAAACTCCCAGGTAAGCAAATTTTTCTAAATGGGGAATGCCGATATTAAGCGTCTGACCACCTCCCATGGACAGGCCAGCCATGGCCCGATTGGCACGATCGGTCTTGACCCGATAGTTTGATTCGACATAAGGCATCACGTCCTGAACAAAATCCTCAGCAAACAGGTCAGGCCCACCCATCCGGAACGGGCCAGTATGACCGGCTGTCATCACGACCACCATGGGTTTGGCTTGGCCCTGAGCGATCAGGTTATCAAGGATAAACCCTGCCCGACCTACAGTCGTCCAGGAATCATCGCAATCACCTGCTCCATGGAGCAAATAAAAGACCGGGAAATGTCCCTCACCCTTTTGATAGCCTGGTGGGGTGTAGACATGCATACGACGAAAGCGCTTCAATGAAGTGGAGTGATAGGTCACCTCGGCAATGGCCCCGTGCGGGACATCCAGGACATCCATCCACGGTGCTCCGCTGACGTGAACCAGACTCCAGGCATTGTTGTTGGATTCGCTGGTCGATGGATTGCGAGGATCCAGCACGGGTTGCCCGTCGACCATGAATTGGTAACGATAAGATCCCGGATCGACTTCCAGAGTGATGCTCCAAAGCCCACTCTGGTCCTTGCTGAGCTGGGTTTCGCGGTTAACCCCAGGAATGTCTGAGGCGTTCAACCCAACCGCAGCTGCCTTGGGCGCCATGAGACGAAAAGTAATTTGCTTGCCTGCAACCTCTGGAGACACTACCGGTGGCGCTCCGTTGGCCCCTTGCCCTAGGAGGGCATGAAACTGGATGATTAGCAATGAGACTCCCATCATAGGGAGCAAGCGCTTGGACCATGAGTTGGTTGATGCGATCATGTTGTGAATCCTTTCAATCTGGTGACTGTTGCCCACCCCGGAAACAGGCCCGCAAGCTGTCATCTGCACGGACATCCTCCGGCATGCAGGGAAGCCATGACTTTGAAAACGGCTTCCGAGAAACAGGGTTGGGAGTTTAGTTCAAATCGTTAGCTACTAATTTTCAACGATTTAGACAAGTGCTAAATCCACCACAAAGGAGT
>JALRAZ010000039.1 GCA_023257935.1 Verrucomicrobiota bacterium | reverse complement strand
GAAACCGTCGCATCGACTGCTCTGCCCCGACGTGAAGCGTCCTGAGCCAGAACAAAGCTGACTGAGTCCAGGGCGTATGGCTTCTGGGTTGTCTTGAAAGCGACGAATCTTCCCCAAGACTGTCCGATAGCTTGAAAGCTCTCCTCATCAGGACGATCCTCCATTACCTGCGTGTTATCCAAAAGGATGGCTCCCTGAAGAGAGTAGAAGGCGAGTAGAGAAAAGGGTAGCAATCGTGCCAGAGATCTGAACATGGCAGCAGGTTAGTGAGAGGTTTTATTTTTAGTTATTTCTAATCAGAACCTCATCCTGCAGCGCATTATAGGAACCCACATGAAGGCGTCAAACCTATGTTTTATAGGTATTTTTTAAATTTCATGCAGATGGTTTTTTTAACAAATAAATTGTTACTCATTGATCTTTTTGACGGTTTTTTAGATCTCCAAAAACCATGGTGGGTGCAGGCTCCTTGAGGGGGAGAAATCTACCAGAAGAAAGACTCGCCGCAGTCCTAGAACCACAGTTCGACGGTCGGTACATTCAAAGCTTTACTGACAGGAAGCCAAAAGAATCAGCCTGTTAACAAAATGAGCGGCTAATCTAGCAGAAGAGGGCGGATTTACACTTAATTCATACCCAGTCGATAAGAAGCTACTCAAGCCGCGTTCACGCGCCCCTTAGTCCCCTTGACCGACTGATTCATCTGATCCTCAAAAAAGCGCCTGGCATGCAGGAGGAGGTTTTGCAGTTGCTCCGGGGAGATATCAGGAAGCCCTGCCAACCAAATTGGGCGCGGTTGGATTTCACCCCAACTAGTGGAACGCATCTCGATGGCTACCGGAGGATGCTGCAAATGCATCACAAAATGCCTGGAGACACCTTCAGCCTCAGATTGAGTGATGAGATTCCAACGCGGCAGTTTCGAGAGACTTTCGATGCTTGCTTGCATACGCTCCCGCCGTATCCACGGAATAATGGCTAGGCCAGCACCAAGCAAAGCAAGTGTGAGGGCAATCCCCCACGAAGGGCCGAAGTCACTACCAACTGGCCGAAGGACATACCACAAAGCAAATGACATCAGCACGAGATCACCCAGGTAAAAGACTTGGTTGGGGATGAGTCTCCCCATGAGGCCTGGAGTCATCTCGGGGCCTTGAGATTTTTGATTCTCCAAATCAGGCTGGAGAGCAACACGAGAAGCTGGTGAGATCGCCTTCTGCTGCCCGCCTTCCAACAACCGAGAGATTCCCGCCTTGGTATCCGCAGAAGTTGCCTCTTGGTTCAGACTGGCTCCAGGAATGGCTTGCGAAGAGGTTTTCGGAACTGGATCGCTCTGAGCCGCGGGCTGAGATTCTCCCAACAACTCTCCAAGACCACGCCCAAGCGCATTTTTCTTCTCAGGCTTTTTCATAGTTAATCCTGACGGGTGAAATAGTGTCATTTTTTTGTCCCGCCATGCAAACCCAAATCAATCCTGCATTTTTGGCCTTCAACCCTTAAGCGAGCCTTGCTTTGATCCAGCCATAATGATTAAGCTACTAGAATTCCTATTGAGCAAAATAAAACCAACCATCCGGTTATGAAAAAGACTTACTCAAAAACTTACTTCTCAAGACGGTCATTCATCGGCTCAGCTTCTGCATCAGCCTTTGCTTTCAATTTTTTCCCAAAAAGTGTTTTCGGTGCTAACGATCGCATCGCTTTCGCGGGCATTGGCATCGGTGGCAAGGGCTCAGGCGACATTGACCAAGCTGGAAATTTAGGAGATGTCGTTGCCATCTGCGACATTGATCTGGGTAATCTTGATGCCAAGGGACAAAAATTCCCGAAAGCCAAAAAGTATAAGGATTTCAGGAAAATGCTGGAAGAAATGCATACCGAAATCGATGCGGTGACCATCAGTACTCCTGACCACACCCATGCTCCAGCTGGTTTGATGGCCATGAGCCTGGGCAAGCATGTTTACTGCCAAAAACCTCTGACACATTCAATCTACGAAGCGAGAAGGATGGGTCAGGTTGCTCGCCAATACAAGGTGGCAACGCAGATGGGCAATCAGGGAACGGCATCTGATGGCCTGCGTCAGGGCGTTGAGGTCATTCAATCCGGTGCCATTGGAGCTGTAAGGGAAGTCCATGTCTGGACCAATCGGCCTGTGTGGCCCCAGTCTCCTGATATCACCGCTCGCCCGGCGGAGTCCATGGCAGTTCCTAACCACGTAGATTGGTATCTCTTCCTAGGACCGGCTCCCGACCGCCCTTATCACAATGCCTACCATCCGTTCAAGTGGCGTGGCTGGTGGGATTTCGGTACAGGAGCAATTGGTGATATGAGCTGTCACACCGCCAATTTAGCTTTCATGGCACTGAGACTAGGGCATCCTCTAAGCATTGAAGCCCTCGATCACGGCCCTATCAACCAGGAAACCTTCCCTGCCTGGGCAACCACTCGAACCGAATTCGGAGCCCGAGGAACCATGCCGCCGGTCAGCTATTTCTGGTATGAAGGCAAATACCCTGATGGGAAAAAGAACCTTCCTCCAAAGGAACTCTTCCACGGTCAAAAACCAACAGACAGTGGTTCTCTGCTAGTCGGGGACAAGGGAGTTCTTTATTCACCCAATGATTATGGCTCGGACTGGAAACTGCTACCCGAAGGTGACTTCAAGGACTTCCAGGCTCCCGAGGCATGGATTCCCCGGATTGGCGGTGGTGATCAGGCTATGAAAAACGAGTGGGTGGAGGCCATGAAGGGAGGCAAGCCTGCGATGTCCAACTTTGACTACGCTTCACAGATGACCGAGGCCATCTTGCTGGGCAACGCTGCCTTGAAGGTCGATAGTAAGATCCAGTGGGACAGCACACACCTCAAGGCCACAAATATGGATATTTCAGATCTCATTCAGCGAGAATACCGACCAGGCTGGATGATTTGATAAGGATTCGTGAAGGGGGAGGCACAACCTGCCAGCCCTAGACGAAAAAAGCGCGTGATCAGCAAGGGGTTGCTCCGATCACGCGCTTTTGATTTTTTAAGTCTAATCTTGAGGTAGCTCTCTAAGAAAGTTCCCCAGACTGGTTTCTTGAAACCATGGAAAACAGTCACCCCTACAAGGTGAATCAAGCTTCAAGATGACGCTCAAAAGACCTTTTACTCAATCACCTTCATGATCCCTCTCATCAGCAGGTGATGACCTGGAAAGGTACAGAGGTAATCATAGTCCCCTGCCCTCGTGGGGACCTTGAATTCCATCACTTGTTCTTCCTTGCTTGCGAGCAACTTGGAGGCCATCAGGATTTGATCACTTTCCGGGATGAATGCCTTGGCAAAGCCTTCGGCCCCCAATGCGATCGCAGCCATACCGATGGCATTGGCTGAACCAGGCTGAGCAAAAACCAAATTGTGAGGCATGAAATCATGGTTAATGAAACGCACTTTGAGTGTGGCCCCGGCCTTGACCTCGAATGTTTTGAGATCGTAACTCATTTTTTCTGGGACAGTACCGAGGGTCACCTCGACCAGGCTGTCTGAGCGCGATGTCACCCCTGAAGCCACACTGACCTCCAGCACGTCTTGAGGATCAAGAGCTGGAGGCGCCTGATCTGACCCAAACCAATGATGCTGGACGGTTTGCGCAGCGATGCGGACATGATCCACAGGCGATTGCAACAATTGGGTGAGCAAGTCGGTGTTACGCACGTTGTGCTGCTGATGCAACCATAGAGCCTCGAGAAGATGATGTGCATGCTCTGGATTTCCATGATCTAGCTTGGCCATCCAGCGCTCTGCTGCTGCGACCACATCCTGAGTAGGGCGAGCACTGAGCTCAATGCGAGTGCGATAGCGAACCCCGTCAACGGGATGCTCCAGATTTTTCATGAGCTGCTCAAGCGAGGCACCAGCAATCGCAACGTCCTTCTGGAGGGGGCGATCCTTGTAAGTCATACGGTAAACACGGCCGTAGGCATGATCACGATTGGGATCGCGCACATTATGCTGCATGTGACCGATGATCACGTTGTGCCAATCGGAGATGTAAAGCGCTCCATCGGATCCAAACTCAATGTCACTCGGGCGAAAATTCTTATCCTTGGAGGAGAGCAGATCACCCAGAGGTTCACCCCAAACCTTACCCTGAGTCCCATCCCGCTTCAGGTCGTAATGCTTGATGCCAAGAAACCCAATGGTGTTAGCTATCATGAACTTCCCTTGATAGGAATCCGGAAAATTTTCGCTGGAGATCACACCATTAGCTGGAACTGGTCTGACTTGCATTTCCAAAAGCTTTTGCATTTTGAAGCCTTTTTCAGCAGGAACCACCTGATAAGCACGCCCACCGGTACCATCGGTGGCATAATGGTATCCCCACTTGTCGAAGCTGATGCCGTGTGGATTGGGGCTATTGTCAGCATGGTAGCTGATGTGAAAGCGCCTGGGATCAAAGCGGAACATCCCTGACGAGCCGGTATTGAGCGAGACACTCCACGGATGCTCGATGTTGTTGACCAAGAAAATACCACTCTGCCAGTAAATCCCTCCATCAGGACCATAAACAAAGGCATTGGCAGCATGATGGGTATCCGCTGAGCCGATGCCCTCAAGATAAACAATGCGCTCATCAGCAATATCATCACCATCGTTGTCCTTGAGAAAAAGGATGTCAGGCTGGGATGCCACCAAAACACCCCCGTTCCAAAATTCAAACCCCGTTGGGTTGTGAACTTTGGCAAAAGTGATCGCACGATCGGCCACCCCGTCACGATTCTCATCCGGGAGGATGAGGAGGCGATCATCCATTTCTTTGAGAGGCTCCCACTTGGGGTAGGTTTGCCAAGCCGCAGCCCATAGCCTGCCTTTGGGATCAACCGCCAACTGAACTGGGTTGATCAACTCGGGAAACTGCTTTTCATCCGCGAATAAGTTCATGGAGAAACCTTCGGGCATCTCCATCTTGGAAAGCCCTTCCTCACCACTGATGTAGCTGAGATTCCCCTCCTTTTGGGCGCTTGAACTAGGGCTACCGCCTCCCACGTTGGAAATGACGGCTACCGATGGGGGCACGTTGCTATCGTCAACACCTACCTCCCCACGTCCTTCAAGATTCATCCAAATTCGCAGGTCGCGGTTGGCGGTCATGATATCGAGCTGGATGAGCTCGTGCATGAGCACTTCGCGATTGGTTTGTTCATTAACAAACTTCAGCGTCGAACGACCTCCCCAGACATCGTTGCCATCAGTCGCCCGGTAGCGATTGAACCAATGCCAGTTTTTGTCCAATACAAGCTGGCGCAGCGGTTCCAGCTGAGATGTGGCGGATATCGTTGTGTTAAGCAGGGTTGAGGCGATGAACTGACCGATCAAACGATTGCCCTCGTCATTGAGATGAATACCGTTGAGCGTCAAGGGTTCATCCGATGCTTGATAAAGGGCTTGGCTAGCTGCGAAGAGATCGACAAATGTGACATTCTTCTCGATGGCTACCTGCCTCAATGCTGCGGTGTAGAGAGCCAGTCTGGGATTATTATCGCTACCATCGGGTAAATTGCGATTGCCAAGGTCCTCGTGGGCGATTGGGGAAAACAGAATGATGGTGGGTTCAGATTCTCCATTGGGACGGAGTTCGCGGTATTGGTCAATCATCTCGCCAGTAGCCTTTGAAAAATCTTTGACCCCTGCCTCACCCGCGAAAGATTCGTTGTAACCAAACATAGCAAAAATCACATCGGCCTCGCAGTGCTTAAGATATTCCTCAGGGGTCATGAAACCCTGATTGCGGGGGCGTTTTTCCACTCGATCCCCAGGGAAACCTAAATTCCTAAAAACCAGATGTTTGCCTTGGGATTGACTTTGCATCATCGCTTCCAACCAACCGCTATACTGCATGCGACTAGCCAGGGAGTTTCCGATCACGCAAACCCTATCTCCATCCTTGAGCTGGAGCTGGGCCTGCAAGCTTTGAAATAAGACCAGGAGGCAAAGGGCAATACCTAGGCCAGGAATCCTACGAGAAATAAAATTTCTTGGTTGCATATGGTTTTACGGAGAAAACGTTATTTTGAACGCTTCAACGAGGTGGTGGCAATCTGAAAGTCATAAAAGAGCGTTCTTTGGCTTCTCAGAGCCCAAACCAAAACCTCTGTTGACAGCAGGTATTCAGTCTCTATGGTGATCGAATCCCCGTTATGAAAAAGGACCCATCTCTCCACCGCACCCAAAGTCGCAGCGGTTTCACGCTGATAGAACTGCTTGTGGTGATTGCCATCATTGCGATCTTGGCAGGCATGCTCCTGCCCGCTCTTTCGAAGGCCAAGACCAAGGCACAGGGCATCAGTTGCATGAACAATCTTCGGCAACTCATGCTAGCCTGGCGCTACTATGCCGATGACAACAACGGCTGGCTCGTGTCCTCACTCAACCTTCACAATGGTCGACCTGAATGGATTGATGGCACCCTCAACTACGATGGCGGGAACCGTGCCAACTGGGATGTGACCATGCACATCGAAGCGAGCCCACTGTGGGACTACACCGGGGGCAGTCATGATATTTTCAAGTGCCCAGCCGACAAGGCCATGGTCAAGGTCCGGGGTGAGGCCCTACCTAGAGTCAGGAGTAACTCCATGAGTCAGGCATTTGACCATGGTGGTTGGCTACCCGGGGCGACCTATCGGACTTTCAATAAGGAGTCTGATTTAATTGATCCAGGCCCTTCCATGACCTGGATCCTACTTGATGAGCATCCCGGAAGCATCAACGACGCTGCCTTTGCGGTGCAGATGCAGCACCCACACACCTTGAGCCAGGCAAGGATCATCGATTTTCCAGCCAGTTATCACAACGGTGCGTGCGGCTTTTCTTTTGCTGATGGCCACTCGGAAATCAAGAAGTGGGTTGACCCCCGAACCATTGAGGCTCCGAACTACGGGCAAAACATCCCGCTCAACGTGGCTTCACCCAACAACATGGATGTGCTGTGGATGTCAGAGAGAACCTCTTCCCTCAAGCCAGGGAAGAACCGCTAGCCTAGGCCAGGAGGATTCAATCCGGCATGCCCCAGACCGCTGACTGAGTTTTGCTGAGGCGGAAGGTGTGAGTGGTTTGATTCTGTTCAACTGGATTCCAGCATGTTGATCAGGGCCTCCCCGAAGGCTTGACCCGCCTAGAGAGAAAACCATGGACTGCTCAGGTAGGGGTACGGGCGATCATGGCTTGGTTGCCTCCAGCGAGCCACGTCCTTTGCCCTCCACCCGGGCCATCAAAAATAGCATCGGCCTGCATTTCCCAGAAAGGCGCTGTCCGGACGCAGACAAGCTAGGATAAGCGCTTCGTTAGGTGAACTACCTGCCATTGGGCACGACGAATGATGCCCTGACCAC
>JALRAZ010000461.1 GCA_023257935.1 Verrucomicrobiota bacterium | reverse complement strand
AAAACGTAAACCGCAATTCTCAGATTAAAAGACATCGGCTTGGCTGAACCTGTTCAAAAAAAGATTCAGTAAAAAAACTTTTTAGCGAGCTAACAAAATTAGCCTTACCTAATTTTGTGCTTGCAACCAACATAGGTGTATGATGATTTGAAAGTGATGATTAGTGGGCGTTTTCGTTATCAGTCAAACCAGCTCAACAAATACCATGGATCCCACTTCAACTAAGACAGTTCCGCTTGAAATCCATGACCTGACGGTTGCCTATCACAACAAACCCGTCCTATACGGCATTGATGCTGTCATACCAGAAGGCAAGCTAGTGGGCATCATCGGCCCTAATGGAGCCGGTAAATCAACCTTGATCAAGGCCATCATGGGGCTGGTCCCCATTGAGGCAGGTTGGGTGAAACTTTTTGGCTCTGATCGCAAATCAAAGCTCAAGCGCGTTGCCTACGTACCACAGAGAGAATCGGTGGACTGGGATTTTCCCGTGAATGTCCTCGATGTGGTGTTGATGGGCAGGTACGGCAAGCTGGGACTCATTCGACGCCCCAGTAAGGAGGATCGTGCTATCGCCTGGAGTTGCCTTGAAAAAGTCAACCTGACTCCCTATGCCGATCGCCAGATCTCAAATCTCAGTGGGGGTCAGCAACAGCGCGTCTTCCTAGCCCGGGCACTTGCCCAGGAAAGCGACCTCTACCTGATGGACGAACCCTTCGCTGGAGTCGACGCTGCAACCGAGGCATCCATCATCGAACTCCTGCATACCCTTCGGGCAGAAGGCAAGACCATCATGGTGGTGCATCATGACCTCCCCACAGCCAGGAACTACTTTGACATGCTCATGCTGCTCAACATGCGTCTGGTTGGCCTGGGCCCCACCTCCGAGATGTTCACCTATGAAAAACTCCAGAAAACCTATGGAGGGAGATTGACCATTTTATCGGAGGTTGCTGATGCGGTGCGGCAAACCCATTCCTGATACGATGCTTGGTCGCTCCATCATCACGATCCTGGCTGTTGCACTCAATGCCTTGATGATGCTCCAGCTTCATGCCGAACGCATTGGGCAAAGTGTGGATATACATCCTCTAGATCAGCTTCGTCGCTTTGTCGCCCTAGAAGATCCTGCCCTTCGATTTGCTTTGGCTGGAGGCCTTATTCTTGGGCTACTCTGCGGGTTGATGGGAAGCTTCCTAGTGGTCAGGAAACTTTCCCTGGTTGGCGATACCATCTCACACGCCGTCTTGCCTGGCGTGGCCGCTGGTTTCCTTTGGAACATGGAGAAAGATCCAGTTGCCATCCTGATAGGGGCCACGACAGCCGGATTGCTTGGCATGGTCCTTGTCACGCAACTGACACGGCGAACAAGACTCAAGGAGGACACTGCCATGGGCATGGTGCTAGCTGGGTTTTTCGGAATTGGAATCTGCATGATGGGCATGATCCAGCGACTTCCCACTGGCAGTAAAAGCGGCATAGACAAATTCCTCTTCGGGCAAGCAGCCTCCCTAGGCTGGGGGGACATACAACTCATGAGTGTGGTTGGATTGCTGGTTTTGATCCTGATACTGACCTTCTACAAGGAGCTGCTGACCACCAGTTTTGATCCCCAGTTTTCCGGCTCCATCCAAATTCCTGTTCATACCATCGAACATGGTTTCATGCTCTTGTTAGCCTTTGCCATCGTCATCTCACTCGAGGCAGTTGGTGTGGTATTGGTCTCAGCCATGTTGATCATCCCAGCAGCGACAGCCTATCTCTTGTGCGATCGCATGCATTGGATGCTTTTTTGGGCTTGTCTAATCGGGATGATTGCCGGAGCAGGTGGTGCTTTTTTCTCATTCCTTGGCCAGAAGTTACCTACTGGTCCATTCATGGTGTTGAGCGCCTCTGGCCTATTTGCCCTGGCTCTGGCCTTTGCTCCAAGGCAGGGTCTTGTTTCCAGATGGTGGGCACGCCATGCAAGGTCCAGTCGTATTCGAAGGGAGAATGCCCTCAAATCAATTTTCCATGTTTTGGAAAAGGAGCACTTTGCTAGAGAGGGAGTCACCCTGATTGACCTAGCCCATTCAAGAAGTCAGACCCTGCATGAAACCGAGAAGACTTGCCGAGAACTGACAAGAGCAGGCCTTGCTTCCATCGCTCACGAGGAAAAAGCTGTTTATCTCACCCCTGAGGGCATGAGACGTGCCCAGACAATCGTTCGAAATCATCGTCTCTGGGAAAGGTATTTGACCGACGCTGCTAACTACCGGCCGGACCACGTCCATGACGATGCCGAGGAAATCGAACACGTCCTTGGCGAAGCCACCGTTCGCATGCTGGAGCGACAGCTGAATTTTGTTGATCGAGATCCACATGGGAAACCCATCCCCAGCATTCAGGACATCTCTGGACAACCCAAAAACAGAAACCCGGATGGCATGACTGGCTACCACACACCTTCATGATGAATCTGATCCTACCATGGGACTGGCAACGGGTTGTGATCGAACCCTGGACATCCGGCGCTGAAATATACGGATGGATCCTGCTCATGGGCTTTCTCATCAGCGCGACCTGTGGATTGATTGGTAATTACCTCATCCTCCGGCGCATGGCATTGATTGGAGATGCTATCAGTCACAGCGTGCTGCCCGGTATGGCGGTAGCCTTCCTTGTGACCAGCGGCTGGAAGAATGCAGGAGATCAACTTGGAGCCACGGCCAATCTACAGGAAGGACTCCTTCACGGATGGCCCATTCTTTTGGGTGCCATCCTGGCCGGCATGGTCACAAGCCTGCTCATCGAACTCATACACCACCGAAGCCGCATCAAACAAGACGCTGCCATCGGCATCACCTTTTCAACCCTTTTTGCACTGGGGGTGGTTCTGATCAGCCTCTTTGCTGACAAGGTAGATCTTGATGCTGACTGCATCCTACATGGCGAGATCGCTTTCATTCCGTTGGAACCCTTCTTGAGTGTAGGAGGTTGGGCCGTGGCCCCTTTGCCAGTGATTCAGATGCTTGGCGTCGCATCCCTGACCGTGCTGGGTATCGGTTTATTTTACAAGGAGCTGCTGATCAGTTCGTTTGACCCAGGCCTGGCCAAGGCCACCGGCATCCGAGTGCGGTGGATTCATTACGGACTGATGGTCTGGCTTTCAATCGTGGTGGTCAGTGCCTTTGAGTCCGTGGGGGCCATCCTGGTCATCGCCATGCTGATTCTCCCCGGAGCCACGGCCAGTCTCCTTAGCCAAAGCCTAAGGACCATGTTAGGCATTTCTGTGGTCCATGCGCTGCTGAGCAGCCTTGGCGGACTTCATCTGGCTATTTGGCTGGATACCTCCATTGCTGGAAGCATGGTGGTAGCCGGCAGTGGGCTCTTCATGATTGCCTGGTTTCTGAGTCCCACCCAAGGCTTGCTGAAACAGCGCGGCAAAGCAGGCGCAGTCGGCTAAACCACTGCATCAATCAAATGAAGCTATGCGCCCTCAGCCTGAGCAGGGTCCTGATCCCGCGTCGCGGCCAGCAATACTTGGCCTAACTCATGGATCAGCAATTTCACTGCCATGTCTGCATGTTCACAGCTACTGGAGGCAGGTTGCGACGGCCGAGAGCTCTTGGCTGCAAAGAAACTTTTGAATCCACCAGAGGTCTCGGCAGGAACATCAAAAACATTCCAGAACCTGAGCTTACCCTGGGTCTCGAGTATTTTGGGAATCTGACCAAAACGCTCCCGCATCATTCCCTCATGTTCATGGCGACAGAGGACAATGATCAGATCAGCCTTTTCCAGGTCGGAAACCTTGACCGCTTCAGGATTTCTGGGCTCATCCATCAGGGCGTGCAGGCCTTTCTTTTCAAGAAAAGCGGATGCATCCGGCGAGATGCCTTTGATACTGGTCTCGGTCAAACCTCGCGATTGTGCCCTCCACTCCAGCTTGGCCATCATGGCGTAGTAGTTGAAGAGGATTTCAGAAAGTCGGCTGCGATACCAATTGCCGGTGCATAAAAATAAAACACTTTTCATGGAATGAATAACGTCTGCGTCATCAGGGCCCCCATCAACGGCATGATGGGATGACCGGGCGGGACAACAATCAGCCGTAACCAAGAGGCTACCCTCGCTAAAAACCCTAAAAAAGTAAATTCCCCCTTAGATTGCATAAGCCTCCCGCACCCAGCTTGGTAGATTGGCTGGCCGTCCATTTTCAAGATTGATCAGGGTGTATTCGGAGGATCCTTCGCTGCACAGAAGCCTCTCGGGCAAAAGTCTGATTTCGAAACCAATCACTGCACTTCGGGACTTAAGCTCTTCAACCCAAGTGAGCACCTCAAACAAATCGCCCAAGCCCAATGAACGTCGATAGCGGATTTGGAAGGATTTCACATACCACCCCAGCCCTAGTTCCATGAAACGCTGCATGGAAGCTCCATAACATCGCTCCATCTGATCAAATCGAGCGGCCAGCACGTAATCCTGATAGCGGCTGGCATGAACATGTTTGAAAAAATCCAGATCGTCTGGCCGAACCTGCAGTTTGGTGGCAAATACCTTCGTTCCAGTAGCTGATACACTCACGCCCTCAACTTGAAGCGGCCCTGAGCTGGAAAGGGTTTCTTCAGGCTCCATGATATCAATCCACACGGTCAAGCAACCGCTGCGCCTCGGCAATCAAGATCTCTCCGGTCTGTTCCCCAAGAGAGACCCGAGTGATGTATTCATAGCGTTTGAAACTACTCCAATCGACTCGTGACATGATGTAACCAAAGGCATCGTTGGTGAGTCCCATGAGTAAATTGTGTTGACCGGACATCTGGCGCTTCAGGTAGTAACCCAGATTGGGCAGAGCCTCACCGGGTATGGTCAGAATCTGAGCCGAACCCAACTCGACCAGATTAAGGGTGGTGGCAATACGGCCCTTACTGTCCACATCAAATCCAAGGGGTGAAGCCTCGAGCACTGCTAGCATCTCCTTGGATTGCACCGGGAAATGAACTCTTCGAGAATGAACTCTGAGATGAAGTGGTTCGTCTTCATCAGCCTGCTCAAGAATTCGAAGAGACTCATCAGCAAGCAGCTCCCCGATACGCTCGCATTCTTCCCAGGTTCGGGAATCCCCACCTTCCGGCTGCCGATTATCAGCCGTGACCATACCTCCCTGCGCCCCATTGATGAATAGTGCCACCCCGCCGGCCTTCTGCTCGATACGTTCGGTTAAGGGCCAGATCAGATCAGGGCTACAAAGACCCACATTCGCACCAAGCACTTCGGGATGAACCGCATAGTTAACTAGGGTTGCGATCACCGCTCCCTGCGAGTCGGCAGCCTGGATGACCGAGCATCTAGGATCATAAAGTTCGGGAGCGTAATAGTTGTAAGCAATCTTTCCCCTCGCCTCTCCGGTTTGAATACGCAGGCTCGCGGGCTGCAAGGAGGTCAGCGCTGAGCGAATGGCAGCGGCCATTTGAGCACAGACCCAATCCCAGTAGGCGGGATCTCCTCCATGCCCTCCCTGTCCGTCAGGGAATCCATAGCAATCAGGTGCGCTGTGGGTATGGGTTGCTCCGATCAGCACATGATCACCAGGTATCCACCCCACCATGGCACGGACTCGATCACCTAATACAGAGGGAAAACCCAGAAAATCGGAGGAAACAAATACGACTGAAGTTTTGCCCAATTCAATGGCAAGGGCTCGAACACTCAGCTTCCCTCGCGTCTCAGTCACCGGATTGGACGGGCCAATGCCACCGGAGACAGGCAGCAAAGGTGAAGGGGTCACATCCCGTATGGCCACGCCAGCTCGATAGCCCTGGGCGGCAAGGCTCAAAGCACCCAGGCAGGTCATCAGAAAAAGTTTGAGTAAAGTCTGAGGCATGTGCGAATCGGTAATGGATTTTATCACTTATTGCAATCTCCTAGCCGTGGAACTTCTTGCCAATCCTTCTACCCCGTTAGACCATGGTATGGTATGAATCGGACCAAACGACCCATGCCAAGCTCACTGCTGATCAGTGGTTTGGTTCTGCTGGCAAGCTGCTCCCAAGAACAGTCGCCCACCCACCCATCGACGGCTGCAATGCAAGCCACAGGCGATAACGAAGGAGACACCCTTCCTATACTGGATCATCATTTGTGGGAAGAAAACGAATTGGATACCTCAGCAGGGCCTCAAGAAATCTCGCTTCAGTGGCCAGCGAATAAGCGCTTTGTTTATCAGGCCTCAAGCGAGCAGACCACCGCCACGGAGGATTCACCTCTCATGACCATGGTTCAATCAGAAGCCAGCCAGATCTTCACCTATGCTATCGAACCGCAGCAGGTTGATGAACAGGGTCATCAAGTGATTGAAATCACCTACCTCAGCGCGAAGGTGGATCTGGATATGGTCGGCAACCAGATTCATTACGATAGCGATCAGAACCAGACGCAACAAGAAGCTGACCCGTCCACAGAAACTGCTTTCAAGGGCATGAGCAAACTCATGGGGCATTCCATGCGGGTCACCTTGAACCAGGCAGGGGAAATCCTCCAAGTCGACGGTCTTGATAAGCTTTATCAAACCCTAAGAGAATCCATGCCAGGTCAGTCCAATGCCATTTATGAGAGGTTGATTCAAGAGGATCAAATTAGGGATCTGATTCGTTATCCTTTCCTACCTCCTGTGCCTGTGACACCCGGTACCCCATGGCAGATGCAATCAACCGAAAACACAACCCTGGGACAGTTTGCATCCATCAGCAACCACTACACTTACGCAGGCACGCTTGAACGTGATGGAGCCAACCTTCATGCCATCAGTGTGAAAGGCATGGTCGAACCTTACGCCGACGAGGATCCCGACCCCATGGGCTTAAGCATGCAAGGAGGCAGCAGTCAGGGCAATATCCTGCTCAGCACGGGTTTCGGTTATCTGATGGAGTCGACATCCAATCAGACCCTGTCCATGCGCATTCAACTTCCAGAAGAACTTATGGCATCACTCCCAGTGACTCCCGAGTTAACCTTCAAGATCATGCATCACACCCAGCTATTGGAAATCAGCGAAACGGCAAACAAGTTGTGAGCCATGGGTGCTCCTGGCTTTCGGATCAAGCATCGGCTCCAACAAGCAAGGCGCTCCCCGAGGGAAGCGCCTTGAAATGACTGCCTAAGGCCTGAAGCCTTAGAAGCTCCTTACCGTCATCCTGTTCAGTGACCCGCTGTCAGTTGACGTAAGACATAGGGCAGGATGCCGCCATGACGGTAGTATTCAATTTCGATGTCTGTATCAATGCGGCAGCGAAGTGATATCTCCAAGGTCTGACCTGAGGATCGCGTGACCTTCATCACCACTTTCTGGCGTGGCTTGAGCGAGTCAGAAAGTCCCAACAGATCATAGGTTTCGCTGCCATCCAATTGATGCGACTGAATGGTTTCACCTTCTTCAAACTGCAGCGGTAGAACTCCCATGCCTACCAGATTAGAACGATGGATTCGTTCGAAACTGGCAGCAACAACTGCCTTGACCCCAAGCAATCGTGTACCTTTTGCGGCCCAATCCCTCGAACTCCCTGTCCCATATTCATGGCCAGCTAACACCACCAGAGGTGTGGATGCCTCGGCATAGCGCTGGGCTGCATCGTAGATACTGAGCTGTTCACCTGATGGCTGATGGCAAGTCACTCCACCTTCAACCCCTGGCACCATCAGATTCTTGATGCGCACATTAGCAAAAGTGCCGCGGGTCATGATCCGGTCATTGCCTCGGCGAGACCCGTAACTGTTGAAATCACTGACTGCTACCTGATTGGATTCCAGGAACTTTCCAGCTGGAGCGTCTGGCTTGATGGCACCAGCGGGGCTGATGTGATCGGTGGTCACACTGTCACCAAAAACACCCAATGCTCTAGCACCCTCAATAGATTGGATGCTTCCTGCCTCCATGGAGAAATCACTGAAGAAGGGTGGCTCCTGAATATAGGTGCTCTGCTCATCCCACTGATAGACATTACCTGTTGAAGAGGTGATATCATTCCACTTGGGATTTTGATCTGCAAAATCCGAGTAAAGTTTCTGGAAAACCGCTGGATCCATTGCCTGGGAAAACAAAACCCTGATCTCCTCTAGGGAAGGCCAGAGATCCTTTAGGAAGACCGGTTGATCCGTTGAGTCCATCCCAATGGGTTCACGAGCCAGATCAATGTCAACGCGACCTGCGAGAGCCAGGGCAACGACCAGCGGAGGAGACATCAGGAAGTTAGCCTTGATGTTCTGATGAACCCTGGCCTCAAAGTTACGATTACCCGAAAGGACAGAAGCGGCGACCAAATCATGCCCGACTACGGCATCTTCAATAGGCTTGGAAAGAGGGCCACTGTTGCCAATACAGGTCGTGCAACCATATCCAACCAAGTTGAAACCCAGTTGATCCAGATAGGTCTGCAGGCCGGTTTTGGATAGGTAGTCACTGACCACACGCGATCCAGGTGCAAGAGAAGCCTTCACAGCAGGATTGACAGTGAGACCTCGCTCGACCGCCTTCTTGGCTACAAGCCCAGCAGCCAGCATGACGCCAGGATTGGAGGTATTGGTGCAACTGGTAATCGCAGCAATCAGAACACTGCCGTGTTGCAGGGAGATAGATTGATCGTCCTGAAGAACTGTGATCGGATCACCAGAAAGTGCTGCCTCATCCTTACCAAAACCACCCTGATTGACAGGCCGTGCAAAGGTGGCAGCAAAGCTCTGCTTGAGATCGTTCAGTGCAATGCGATCTTGAGGCCGTTTGGGCCCTGCCACACTTGGACCCACAGAAGCCAGATCCAACTCAATATCGGTTGAATAATCAATGTCTCCGCGAGAAGGGATACCAAAGAGCCCCTGGGCACGGTAGTAATTCTCGTAGGTCTGGCAATGTGCCTCGGAACGCCCGGTGGATCGAAGATACTGCACCGTTTCCTCGTCAATAGGGAAGAAGCCCATCGTGGCGCCATATTCGGGGGCCATATTGGCAATCGTCGCGCGATCGACCAGTGGCAAGGCTTTGGCACCCGGCCCATAAAATTCGACAAATTTGCCTACCACTTTGGCAGCACGGAGCTTTTCAGTGATGGTCAGAGCTAAGTCGGTGGCTGTAACCCCTTCCTGCAAGCTACCGCTCAGGTAGACACCCACCACATCAGGAGTCAGAAAATAGACAGGCTGACCCAGCATCCCCGCCTCTGCCTCAATACCACCAACACCCCAACCGACCACACCAAGACCGTTGATCATGGTGGTGTGGGAATCGGTCCCAACAAGGGTGTCAGGGTAATACAGGTCGCCTTGGGCCAAAACACCCTTGGCAAGATATTCCAAGTTGACTTGATGAACGATGCCGATGCCTGGAGGAACCACTTTGAAAGTTTCGAAGGCCTGCATGCCCCACTTCAGGAATTGATAGCGTTCACGGTTGCGGCTGAATTCCTTGTCGAGATTGCGATCCATGGCATCGCTAGTTCCAGCATGGTCCACTTGAACGGAGTGATCCACAACCAGGTCAACGGGCACGAGCGGTTCGATCATCTTGGGATCCTTACCCAGGCGATTGACAGCCGAACGCATGGCGGCCAGATCCACAAGTAACGGTACGCCGGTAAAATCCTGCAGAACAATTCGAGACACAACAAAGGGTATTTCTGCGGTGCGTTCCCCACTGGCCTGCCACTGCGCGAGTTGCCGAACGCTTTCCTCAGGAACTTTGATGCCATCACAATTGCGCAGCACCGATTCCAGCACAATCCGAATAGACACCGGGAGACGCGATATGGATCCAAGACCCGCCTCCTCAAGGGCGGGGAGACTGTGATACTGACCCTGCGAACCATCGCCGAGGGTGAAGGAGCGGAGTGAATTGAATGTGTTCTGACTCATATTAATAAAATCGGCTCGCCTGCTGGGAGGGATGGAAAATTAGGCCACAACGGACGGACATCCAACATGCGAATCCGCTCTATGAAAGTCAAGCCACAGCTCCATTACCCTGCCCCCATCACCTAATTGATTGGATGCCAAAACCCCTGCCAGATCGCCACGGCTGAGCTTGGGATTTCCCTGGCCACAGTATGGGAGATCGTTCTCGCCAGCCTGATCCGCCCGGGCCTTGATTCAGAGCACTTGAGAGGTTAACAAGTCATATGGCAAAGACTATTGCAATCAAGCTCAAGGAGGGGGATCCAGCCCCTGGGTTTACCACCCTCAATCAGGACGGCAGTCAGATTCAGCTTAGCCAGTTCAAGGGAAAACATGTGGTGCTTTATTTTTACCCTAGGGACAATACCCCTGGTTGTACTACCCAAGCTTGCTCGCTGCGCGACCATTATGCTGCCATCAAGCAACTTGGAGTGGTGATCCTCGGGGTCAGTACTGATACGGCAGCTTCTCACCAAAAATTTGCCACGAAATATGAGCTACCCTTTGATCTTCTGGCCGACACCTCCAAGGAAATCGTTACCGCCTATGGGGTTTGGGGAACCAAGCAATTCATGGGAAAGACATTTGATGGCGTTCATCGAGTGACTTTCTGGATCAATCCCGAGGGGAACATCCAGAGGATCTGGACCCAGGTCAAACCAGCATCTCATGCCGAAGAAATCCTTGAGGCCCTGAAACACCAGGCATGAGCGGATCGATCATCTCGCCTCGACACAATAAGCTCGAACCTATCTCATGAGGCTTCCAGGTCTGTTGGGCGCTTTCCATGCACCTTGGGCTCTGTGAGAAGAGCGACCAGCACCACAAGAAGCAAAAAAGTTGATGCTGTCACAATCACCCACTTGGCGAGTGTCAGGCATAGGAAGTATAAACTCATGATGACTCTTTTCGAAGGTTTCACCCTCCAAGGGTAGCCAAGTAAAAGGCAGCCTCAAATCGACTTAGGACAATAACCTTGGCTAGGCTCTGGCCTTGGCTAGCACAACGCTCAGGATGCCCAGAACGCAGCCGGCTATCAAGCCCGCCACATGGGCGGTGTTCGCAACCCTCATGCCCGTCATCGACTCGATGGCGCCAGAAATACCGAGGAACACCCAAAGTAGCATCATGAAAACCACACCCTGTGGTAAATGCATGCCTGCCCGAGGATCAAATTTACCTTTCATCCAGACATAGCCGAGTAAACCGAAGACCACCCCTGAAATACCCAAAAAGAGCGGACCACTCATCCAATACTGAGCTAGGTTGGAAACAATCGCTGTCCACAAGAGGGCGACCAAAAAAGACCGTGGTCCTTCGCGGAATTCGATCACACTGCCCAGATCCTTCAACCAAAGCAAATTGAAGAGAATGTGGATGAAGTTGCCATGCATGAAAATGGGCGTTACCAGCCGCCATATCTGCCCGCCCCGCACTTCTGGCAGGCCGATGGACCCCCCTCCTGGTTCCATGGTTGAAATAGACAACCAGTAAAAAAGGTTGCGATAGGTGGCATCACCGAGATTCTGAGCCAGGAAAATAACGCCGCAAAACACCATGATCGCAGTCGTCCATCGACCTAGAGGGAGGCGACCTAGAGATTGCACCGCCTCACGGCTCCGCTCCATTTTCTGGGCATGGGCCTGCTGAGCCATGGCTGCTTCAAGACGCAGGTCGCGTGCCCGCATGGCTTCTTGAGCAAAGTAGGCATCACCGGGGCGTTGCTGGAACTGTTGCAAATAGGATTTAGCCTGATTCACGTCATCTTCAGATAGCACCCACACCTCCCACTGATCCCCGCTTCCTGAACGGTCCACGCGATTGTCCAGACCTTTGGCGTATAGGAAATCACCAAATTGCTGAGCCGAGCTTGAGCCGTTGATATGTCCGATAAGCCTCATGAAAACCAAAGGATCTAGGTGACGAACCGATTGTTTGTCATCTCTTCATGATCCTTAACCCACAAAAATGCCCAAAGCAAGCAACCAGCTTAAGGACCTTAGCCAGGGCTGCTATTCGGGAAGCGGCGATGCGGGCCATTCCATGGCCATATGAAAGAAGGCCTGGGGATGCTGCAAGATTTCGACTGAATAAGTATGTATCCCTTGGTCTGGCAGGGCCGTCGAGCGCTCCCCAAGAAGCGTGGGCTCACTGAGAGAATCCGCGGCAGAGGACAAGGTAAGTTTCCAGCCTATCAGTGGATTTGGGATCGCGGGAAAGCGAAGGGATGCTACCTGATCGACAACCTGCAAATCCATACGCCAGCGATCGATCTCCCAGGTTGGATCACTCCCCAGTTGAAATTCCTGCCAATTAGTCCAACCATCTCGATCTACATCCTGCAGCTGATGTTCAACGGGCGTCATAGCTCCCTGAAAGTAGTGTTGATTCCAGGAATCAAAACTTTGTAAATCACTCAGACTCCTGATCCACTCCGCCATCAAAGCAATGCCAGCCTCATCAGCCACATGATTCCCAATCGGGGGCATTCGGCCACTGTCTTGACTAAGCATCCTGAGATAAATGGCCGAACGTTCTGGGTCACCCGGACGAATGACAGCAAGGTCGGTACGACCTTCCTCACGTGCCAGGGCACCATCCAGCAGCCCCGATTCCAGGATGGGAACTTGATAGCGAGCATCCCAGAAACCAAGGGCCTCACCCCCGGGACGATGACAGGAGGCACAGTTGGAGGCCAGGTATGACTTGATACGCCGAGTCAGGCTGGCGGAGGCATCCTTTGAGGGCACCATAGCAGAAAGCTTTCCAGACCCCTCGGAGCCAGCGATATTCAAGTAGCCGGCTTGTTTCAACCATTCCAGCTGAAATTGATTCCCTGAGGCAGGCCCTCTCTTCCGAGCAAGTTGTGGGGGCTGGAAACCAAGGATCATACCAGCTGGTTGATTGTGGCATGCCAGGCACTCGCCACGACTAGGAAAGCGCCAAATCTGATCAACAAACTGGTTGCCCTCCCTGATACGAAGCGTCGTCTCTTCCCCTTCAGCTGCTACCAGGAAAGCCTCATCCTGATCTTCATTCCAGCGATAGGTCAGACCGTAAACACCTTCGGCGTGCCTCATCAGCAGTCTGGTTTCCAGACGACGTGCGGTCGAGGGATCACCACGCACCATTTCCATTTCAAAATGCTTAACCCAAATAGCTCCTGCAGGGAAAGCCCACTGAGTCGGTGAAACCACGCTGATGGATTGATCCAAACGGGGTAAGGAAAACCAACGGCGCTTGATGGCATGGTCTGACCAGAAAGGCACATTGATTTCGTAGGGCTCAATGCCGGGATTGGGTGTCAGTCGCCTCAGGTCGGCAAAGACGCCAGTTTGGGAGAGGGTTTCAGGAAGCGGTTGGCCCGGTTCCTGGCTGCTTGACACAAGACGCAAAACCTTTCCCGAACCATGGTCGGTCATGAGTAAATGACCTGTGGTCGGATCCAGCCCGAAGGAAGAAATACCACTTTCACGAGCAAGGTTCCACCACTGGGTGGACTGCTTGCCATCATGACGCATGGCCCAGATATGACCACTGACATAATCAGCAAAGACGTAGGCACCATAAAGATCTGGATACTGATTCCCGCGATAAACAAGTCCTCCAGTGATTGAGTTGCCCTGATCCTCCCGCGTCCCGTGTCGGTATTCTAGTAAAGGAGGGATGCTTTCGAAGTCCCTTGGCATCTGTCTTGCCTTGGGGCCGTTTTGGGTTCCCTCAAGAAAGTTCCACCCATAGTTACCCCCTCGGGTAATCCGATTCACTTCCTCGATTCGATTTTGCCCCACATCCCCTGTGTAGAGGTCTCCTGTCACCGAATCAAAGGACATGCGCCACGGATTCCTCAATCCAATCGCCCAGAACTCAGTGCGAAGTTGAGCTGGATCCAATGCCACGCCATTGAGGGATTTCAGACCCACAAAGGGGTTATCGGGAGGGATGCTATAATGACCCATGACAGCAGGATGGGGCTGAGGTTCTAGGCTGCCAGGCCTTTGGTCGACATCCAGTCGGAGTATCCCCGCAAAAAAATCTGCATCGAGTTTCTGGCTGTTATTGAGTGAATCATTGGCAGCTCCTTCGTCACCAAGTGCCACGTAAAGGTATCCGTCGGTTCCAAAATGCAAATCACCACCGTTATGGTTGCTGGCGTCGTCTCTTTGGCTGATCAGTATGACCTCGGAGTTTTCGATGACTTCCCAGCCATCGTTAAGATCACACTGGAAGCGTGAGAGGCGGTTGGGGCTGCCACTACCAGTGGCAGTGTAAAAGACAAAGAAGTAACCGTTTTCATGGAACTGTGGATGAAAGGCCAGCCCGAGCAGGCCCTGTTCGGAACTGACTCTGGTTTGGGAACGAAGGTCCAGAAACACTTCCATGATCGGTTCGGATCCGAGTTGTATCCTTTTGACCCGACCGACTTTTTCAACGACAAAAAGAGATGTCTCATCTTGCGGGGCAGCCACTAGGGCCACTGGGTTGGCAAAGCGTAATCCAGGCAAGGCATCCACCACTTCGTAGGAATGGGTCGGGGGCACTTCAGGCATCTTAAGCGTCTGATTGGCCACTCGTTGAGCCAAGGCCGAACCTGTCAACCCGAGCAAGAGATACATCATCACCCAGGAGGACTTCCACCCGATCGTCGAATCCGTCACAGCCGTTCGATACATGCTGGCATTATGCCATCAATGGAGAAATGAATTCAGCCCTTTTCTCGTGGGCTGATATAAATCACCAGAATTGGGCAGGATTGAACCCCTCTGGAAGATACGTCACCTCTCGGTCATTGGATAATCGAGCTCCAGGTGTTGACCGGCCTCGCTTGACCTGATCATCAAGCAGGGCGAGCAGGGCCTGAGCCTTGGCAGGATAAACGTCAATGAGGTTGTGGGTTTCAGCAGGATCCACAGCGAGATTGAAAAGCTGCAAAAAAGGTAACGCTTGTTGGGTTGCAGTCTTCTCGTTAGGATGACTCCAACCGCCACTCCCACGGCAGACACAAAGCTTCCAGTCTCCTTGGCGCATCGCGAAAAACCCGCCTATGGAATGAGAGATCAGGGAGTCACGGGCTGAAGTTCCTTCCCCCATAAGGCATGGAAGCAGGTTGAACCCATCCTCTCCGCCTCGACTGAGAGGCCGTTGACCACTGATTGCCTCAAGCGTTGGGAAAAGATCCGTATGACAGACTAGCTGACTGGACCGACTATTGGGGCTGATTTGACCGGGCCAGCGTATGATGAGAGGAACCCGATGCCCTCCTTCGTAGATATCAGCCTTGTGGCCTCGGTAGCGAGCACTCGGGTGATGCCCCTTTTCTGCCAGCAGAGGAAAATTGGCTTCAGGGGAACACCCGTTGTCGCTGGTAAACAAGACAACCGTATCCTTTTCCAGATCGGAGGCTTTGAGTGCATCCAGCAGGGTGCCAACCAGGTGATCGGTCTGCATGACAAAATCAGCATACGGATTGAGTCCACTGGCCCCCTTGAAGGGAGGCAGTGGCACAATGGGTGTATGGGGAGCGGGCAAGGCCAGATAAAGGAAGAAGGGACTGCCTGCCGCGCCTTTCTTGCCATGCTGCTGAATCTGCTCGATAGCCTTGCCAAAAAGGTGAGGTAGGACCTGATCGATATGAAAGTCCGCACCAATCGGCCCTTGGCGATACCAGCCATAACGATCCTGCGCCTTGGTCACCCCTTCCTCGCGATCCGGTGCCGCTGTGATTATTCCAGTATCCACCCAGACATAGGGCGGCATGTCCAAGGAGCCACAATGAGCGTAGTAACGGTCAAATCCATTGATATCAGGGCCATTGGCAACAGCTTTGGTAAAGTCAATTACCTTACCGTCAGGCTTATGCCAGTCCCAACCTAGATGCCACTTACCTATCATGGAGGTTTGATATCCAGCCTCTCTGAGCCTGTGACCTAATGTAGGTCGGCTGGCAGGTATGAGGTGCTCGCTCGTGCCACTGAGTACACCTCGTGCCAGGCGCGAGCGCCAATTGTAGCGACCGGTCAGCAATCCATATCGGGTAGGTGTGCAGACCGAACTCGTTGTGTGGGCATCAAGGAAAGTCATCCCCTCTTCAGCCAGCCGCTGGAGTCTGGGGGTCTTGATCCGGCAGTTCGGATTGGTAGGAGAAATATCTCCAATTCCCAGATCATCAGCCATGATCAGGACAATGTTGGGGGGCGTTGCAGCCTGAGCCTGAGCCGCCTGTAACAGGATAAGGCAAGCCAGAGCCCCAAGGCATCCGGAGGTCAATCTAACGATTAGAGATGGGAGCGTGATCATGAGCCAAACAGGGGACATTCAAACCTCAACATGTTGAGGTTTGAACGATCCGTCAAAGCCTAAGTGAAATCAGCTTTGGCCCCCTCACTTCGCTAGTGACTACTCCTGTGGGATCACATGAACGGTGTGATGCACCCGGGTGCGAATCGATTGGCCAGAGCCAGTCAACAAATCAAGATTGAGTTCAAGCATGTGTGCTGGGCGCCAATCCTGCACCCTCAGATCAACGCTCAACTTGTCTGCAGACAAGCGCGCTTCAAGCAGTGAAAGCGTACTCCACCCGGTCTGCTTCTGATCCGGGGCCACATCCCGCTGACCCAACAGGTATTCCTGAGAACCATAAGCCTGATCCCAAAGGATGTCTGAGGCGCGCAGACTGTAGCGACTGAGTTCGTTGGCACTCTCTGAATCCAGAGCTTGTGAAAAAGTAACCCTCAGGCCGCTGGGAGTGGTCTTCAAACCCACAGGCATAGCCAGTGGTTGACCCGTGTATCTGACTCGATCAAAACCGCCAGATTGTGCGGCGTTGGACTGCCAACCTTTGAGACCACTGAGGTAGAGTTGACCATCTCCCGGACTGAAGCGCATGCGCATGACACTCGAGGTCGGGCGAAGAGGAATTTTGACGACCCCACCCTGCATCTGTCCCTGCACCGATTCCTTGAGAACCAGATAAAGGGAGCTCTGACCGTAAGAACCATGAAGCATTTGTCCTTGCAAGGGGCCCCATCGATCACTGGTCACCCAGCCCTGTCCACCGCCCGAATTATCCACACCCTTGGGAAGCCAAGCCAGTGGCCTGGGCTCTTCGGATGGATCCCATTGGGTTGGCCTGCCACCGCGCCTTGCCTCCACTGTAGCCGTGGTTTTCATCGCATCGCGGTGCTCATAGGAATCCACGACACCCAGAAAGTCATCTGGTTCGACCCAATTGATGGGACAGCGAGGCACAAAGGTGCCCTCATTATCACCGGTCGTCACCTGGCCGGTCGGACTGACCCCAATCCCATTGGGAGCACGCAGACCGCTGGCATAGCGGGTCATGGTCGATCCGTCACGGCTGACCTTAAGCACGGATCCGTGATGGGCACTCATCCGCTCGAAGCTGCGTCCTCCACCTCGTACAGGTGAGCCAAAGGCAAAAAGAAAATTTCCTTCTGGATCGGTGTGAAGGTCGAATAGGAAGGCATGGAACCCGGAGGTTAGCTCCCAGTCATTATTAAAATTCTCGTAGTAGTCAGCTTCACCGTCCTGATTCAGATCATGAAATCGAGTGATCTGATCATCACTCACCGTATATATCAGGTCATCCACAATTTTCAGACCCAAAGGCTCGTGAATCCCAGATGCGAAACGTTTCCACTCCAGTGTATCGAGATCCTCATCAATGCCACTGACAATCCACACATCTCCATCCCAGGTGCACAGGGCTGCTTTGGTGCTGTCAGCAAAGAAATCGAAACCCCCAATGCGTAACTCCAGGCCATACGGATTGCCATCTGGCAGCGTCAGACGATCCAGGACATAGGCTTCGCCCGCTTCCTCGGAAGCCAATTCGCCGTGACTGAGCAAGACCTCGGGCCATCGAATCGGGCCCCCTTGAGTCCACTGGGTCAAAGGCTGAGCCTGGCGGCCATTGGAAGAAGGCAGCACATCCCCTTGCCGCCCAATCAA
>JALRAZ010000420.1 GCA_023257935.1 Verrucomicrobiota bacterium | reverse complement strand
CATAGGCACCATCAATCACCAGAAGGCACCCTTTGGGCAGACCATTCGCAAGGCGTTCCAGCTCGGCCAGCGCAATCATCGTGCCGGTCGGGTTGTTCGGGTTGGCCAGGAACACAAGCTTGGTGTTCTTGGTGCAGGCTTTCAGCTGGCGAACCCCATGTTGACAAAAGTGATCGACCGACGGCCTTTGTGCGGTTGGACCAACACATACCTGATCTGTGCTTGGATCTGCAATATGGGACGACAAACAATTTCACCGGACAAGTTGTGCGTGGTTACGAAAGGCCTGTCTGCTGGATCACGCGACCTGCAGCAGAAGCGCTGGAGGCAGTCCAACAAAGATTAAGACCCATGGGCCTTTCCTTGATGGTCTTCGACGCGTTTAGGCCTCAGAAGGCAGTCGATTTTTTTGTCACCTGGTCGCAAGCCAATAACGATCCCGAATGGATTAAGGAAACGTTTTTTCCTCGTCTTGAGAAGACGAAGCTCTTCACTCAGGGCTACATCTCCAAAAGATCGGGACATACGAGGGGCAGTACGGTGGACCTAACACTTTGCAGCCGAGCCTCTGGGGCCATGCCAATGCCGCTTGATATGGGAACTCGGTTTGATTTTTTTGGAGAGGAGGCAAGCACCTTGTACCCAGAACTCACAGCCCAGCAACGAGCCAACCGTCTGCTACTCAAGCATCTGATGGAATCACAAGGATTCAAGGCCTATGCGGTGGAGTGGTGGCATTTCACCTTGATTGATGAGCCCTTCCCTGACCGGTATTTCGACTTCCCTCTTTCTCCTTAGTCAAGGAGCTTGATTCACCCGATCCGATAGGAAACACGCTGGATCATTTCCTTGCCAAAACAATGCTGAAGCCGCTCCAGGATCTCATGGCGCCGGTAGCGAACAATCTCTGAAAGCCACGTAGGATGGTCAACCTGCACAAACAAAGTTCCCTTGCGAATCCCTACCGGATGGGCATGTTCGCACAAAACAGGATCAAGCAGGTGATTCCAAGCCTTGAGGATCTGGGTCTCCGAGGAGCGCTGTTCTAAACGCAAGCCGCCCAGAGCCTGGTCAACCAAACTACCAGCCTCCTTGGAACGAAAATCTCGCCGCATCGCTTCGTCTGTTGTATCGACTCGATGCCATTCTCTGAGGACTTTCTCTCTTGCTGATGAGGTGTCTGGCATGATGATTCTTAAGCAAACGGCCTGTGGGCTAGCATCCTCGAGGAGGGATCGCGGCATCGCAAAAACACTCTCCACTAACTGCTAGAACTCATAGTAGGTCGACAATGGCACGCTTTCCAGCAAAGATTCTCTGACTCACACCCTCAATACATGCCTCCTACTTTCATCCATCCCTGGGAATTACAATGGATTGGCTGGCTCCAGAGCTTTCCTTTCTGGTTCCTCGAAACCATGCGGTGGGTCAGTAAACTAGGGCATGCCCCCTGCCTCGTGTTATTAGTGGTTCTGGTGGCAGCGCGTGCTGGAGCCAAGCATGGCCTGGTCGTGATTCAGTTTCTCAGCGTGAGCGGTTTGTATATGACCCTTTTCAAGGATATGATGCACCACCCTCGACCTTTCTGGCTGAGCTTGGAAATCCAGGCACTCGGGCCTGCTGGCAGTTTCGGCATGCCCTCAGGTCACGCCATGATGGCGTGGGTATGGGTGTTGGCGGCAAAGAATTGTCAACACCGCGCTCTTCATAGATCGGCTCAAATCATGGTCCTGGCGGTGGGAATTTCCCGAGTCGTTTTGGGCGTTCACTCTCCTTGCCAAGTAATCGTAGGCTGGGTCATGGGGTATGCCATCCTCAAAGCCATCATGGCAGGGACATCGCCAAAGCAGCAAGTAGGGCAACATGCGGGGCTGACAGGGGCCTTGATCTACCAGTCATTATGGCTATTACCAGGCTTGATTTTAGGATGGATGCTTTATCCTATGGCCGAATCCTTGGATGCTCCCCAAGCATGGCCTGGCCTAGCAGATCATTCACTGCAGGGCACCTGGTATCCCTCCACCCTCTCCCCTCAGCCACACCGTCTTTATGCTTTGATATTTGCGCTGGCCAGCGGCTGGGGGTGGGTTGCCCATCGATTCGGACTGAAGCCATCGATGAAGGTTGATGCCTGGCGACAGGGACTCGGACTGGCTATTGGGTTAACCTCTATATCGGTAAGCTACCTGACTTGCCGTCCATACCTACCTCCCATTCGAGAAGCCGAAGGTGTTGACT
>JALRAZ010000406.1 GCA_023257935.1 Verrucomicrobiota bacterium | reverse complement strand
AGAGGGCTTGCAGAGCATGGTCCAGGATGCGCCGCTCTTTGCGACCATGGACATTAGCCACGAACCCGACACCGCAGGCGTCATGCTCGAATTTGGATTGGTAAAGAGACTTCTTAACGTTGGGAAACATAGGCAAAAAATCCAGTTTCGCTTTCAGAGCCGGTGGACCATACTTGGTCGCCAAAGGGGGTGCAATGGCTTTTTTGCTCAGAAAGAGCGGAGATACTCCGAGTGAAGATCAAACAAAAAGCTCGGATCGAAGTCAAGCCTGCCACCCCAGGGCTGTCCCGGGGCAGGGGCTCCGCCCGAGGCAGTGTATGTTAGCACCTGAGGTCATGGTGAGCAAGCAACCTGCTTTACCGAATAAGAAAATAAGATGATGGATGCAAGATAGCATCGAAACCATGCTAAAACGTCGCCAAAAAGAGGTCCCTCAGCCCAAGCAGCGTGAAAATCAGTTACAAACTTGGCCGAGGTAGCATCTTTTTGTGATTTACCGCTTGCAAGCCCACGAACCGATCCTTATATTCGCGGCTCTTTTGAATTAGGAGTATTGAACATTATGCGTCGAGCACGAGGAGCAAAAACCAGAAAAGCAGTAGCCAAACGGTTCAAAATTACCGGGTCAGGCAAAGTCATGAGGAACCACTCAGGCAAACGACATCTGCTTTCATGTAAAAGTCCAAAACGGCGCCGTAAGCTTGGCCAATCAGTTGAATTGGACAAGTCCGATTACAAGCGCGTGATCACCAACCTTCCGTTCAGTCGTTGAAGGATCTAACCGGCTTTCCAAACCTTACTTTTAAAAGGACCGCACCATGAGAGTAACCAACGCAGTCGCATCCCGCAAGCGCCGCAAGCGCGTCTTGCAAGCCACCAAGGGCTTTCGCTTACGCAGATCCAAACTCTATCGCTACGCAGCCGATGCCTTGGATCATGGCAGAGTTTACGCATACAGGGATCGTCGAAACAAGAAACGCGATTTCCGACGCCTATGGCAGGTGCGTATCAACGCTGCAGCCAGGGCTGCTGGGATCACCTACAGCCGATTTATTGAAGGCTTGAAGGCTTCCAAGGTCGACCTAGACCGCAAAGCACTAGCCGATATTGCAGCCACTGATATCCAAGCTTTTTCTGAGCTGGTCAAAGTGGCTCAGGATGGCCTCAAGGCTAAGGCAGCCTGAGACAACGCGGGTCACGCGGGATAGCGATCATCCAGCAACGATTTAACAACAAACAGCCGGGCGGCCCTATCCAGGACGTCCGGTTGTCTTATTTTGGTAACCTACTTCGAATCGGAATAACGCTTGCCATTTAAAAGATCAAACCATGCTCGAACAGATCGAACCACTGACTCAGGAAGCCATCCAGGCACTAGAAGGAGCCTCCAAGCTTGAAGAGCTTGATCAGGCTCGCGTCCAGTATCTGGGCGTCAATGGCCTGTTTACAGCCCTACTCAAGCAGATGGGATCCCTACCGAAGGAGGATCGCCCTGAAGCTGGCAAGCAGATCAACCTGGCCAAGAAAAAACTCGAATCCATCCTTGCCGAACGCAAAGAAGAACTCGAACTCAACGCCGCCATGCCCAATGAGGCAGCCGACTTCAGTCTACCCGGAAGATCGCCAAGCTTAGGCAAGCGTCATCCGCTGACTCAAGTGACCCATGACATCGTTCGTAGTTTTCGAAAAATCGGCTTTGCGGTAGCCGATGGGCCTGAAATCGAAGACGAATATCACTGTTTCGATGCTCTGAACACACCGGCCGACCACCCCGCCAGAGACAGCCAGGATACCTTCTACCTCAAAACCAAGGAGCGCCCTCTCCTACGCACGCACACCTCGTCGGTCCAAATTCGGGTGATGGAAGAACAGGCTCCTCCCATCAGAATCATCGTGCCGGGCCGGGTCTACCGACGCGATACAGCCGATGCCACCCACAACCCAACTTTCCACCAGATTGAGGGACTCTATGTAGACAAGGGCGTCACGCTCGGAGACATGAAGGGGACTGTCGAGTTTGTTTTTCGTGAATTGCTTGGTAAAGATGTCAAACTGCGATTTCGTCCTCATTACTTTTCTTACACGGAACCCAGCTTGGAAATCGATTTTTCAAGCTCTTTAACCCGAAAGATGGGCAAAGAGTGGCTGGAAATAGCAGGCTGTGGCATGGTCCACCCCAAGGTATTCCAAGCCGTAGGTTATGACCCTGATCAATGGTCAGGCTGGGCTTTTGGCTTTGGCATCGAGCGC
>JALRAZ010000364.1 GCA_023257935.1 Verrucomicrobiota bacterium | reverse complement strand
GATAGATAAATCTAGAGTGGGAAAATGACTAAGATATTTAATGGATGTGAAGTCATGGATGCACAAGAGTTAGACGGCTTAGAGATGTATCCACACAATGTACTCAAGACTTCTACATATTATCCATTGCCACACACGACCTGAGCCAGGTGAACCTTTCCCAGATCAGGGAGGTCCTGACGCAGCTGCAGAATATCTGGAACAAAACGCAAACTGCTCGAAGACATGAAGGGTACCTTCAACGATCTTGCCAGCGTGGCAATCTCTCTTGCATCGCGCCCCGTCATGGCCAGAGGTTTATCACAAAAGACCGGAATCCCTGATTGGAGAGGGCGCTTGGCCCATTTCCACTGCTCTCCGCTTCCATCATCCACCAGAATCACCGCGTCCACTCCCTCGCAACATGATTCGGGTGTGGGCGCGACCGACTCCACCTCACAGGCATGGGCAAGTTTCATGGCTGCCTTGAGATCGGGATCCCACAGTTTGGTCACCCGCGCTCCAGGAATCCTTCGCTCGGATTTCACAAAGCTCCCTTCGATCCCTTCAAGTTTGTTTTCCCTCCATCCATTGAACGCTGTCAAAAAGGCCGTCCCATGGTGAGAACCCGGTCGGCGCGGTTGTTGGCCATGGCCATAACTGGCTGCAGACACTAGGCCGATTCTCAGTGATTTGGGTGCCTGCGCATGTAACGGATGGCCCGGCCAGGCCTGTGCCATCGTCATGAGGCTGGCTGCCTTGACAAAGCTTCGGCGCTGGATGCTCGAAGCATGGAGCCATTCGCGGGGGTGGGGGTGCATCATGGGCATCATGCTGCCCCGATGAGCAGGTGTCGAGCAATGCTGGATCAAGGACCTTCGACTTGTTTCTTCATGGTCGCTTACCCATGATGTTGTCCATGAGCGTTCCCAGGCATTGCTTCCAGTCATGCCCCTTAAGCCATCCGCTTTCCTGCCTGATCATCGCCCTTTCTCTCTCCATGGGTTGGGGGATTCGAGGCAACTTCGGCCATGAAGCAGGCGCCATGGTCGCCGGGGTCTTGTCGTCCATTGCTGTGGCCGTTCTCTCCGGCCGGCAGGACTGGCGGGAAAGGGTCCTGACTTTCGCCTTTCTCGGAGCACTTGGGTGGGGCTTCGGGGGATCGATTGCCTACATGTATCCAATTTCCTTCACCGAGTCGGGACATGCCTCGAGCACTTACTTTGGCTTTTTTGCCCTTTTCCTCGAAGGAGGGCTCTGGTGTGGGATGGGGGTTGCCGGTCTGGCCATGGCTGCGGTGATGCCCTCCCGACGCCTTGATGACTTCTTCAAGCCGCTTTGCTTCGTGCTCGCTGCCTTGTGGCTACGTCATTTTCTGGAGGAACCTCTGGAAGCATTTCTGGCTCCTGTGGGAGAGGATACAGGGGACGATACCTGGCAGCGCCACAAGAGCCCACTTTATTGGTTTGATGCCGATTGGCTGCAGGCCCTGATGGCACTGATTGGGGTCAGTGTCTATGACTTATGGGATCGCCGACGTG
>JALRAZ010000086.1 GCA_023257935.1 Verrucomicrobiota bacterium | reverse complement strand
CATCCGAGCTAGGTAACTGGGTGGGTGCTGATCGAGCCTTGACTCCTGAGACGGTGGCCGAGCATGCCGTCAAGATAGCCAAGAGCCTGAGGCACCAGGTATTCGTGAGTATGGCCGAAGATGGCATCGTTTCCGCCCATCCCAATGGCCAAACCGCCCATTGTCATGCCCTGCCTGTGCGAGGGCCTATCGATGTGGTCGGTGCTGGCGACGCGGTCACGGCAAACCTGGTTGCAGCCATGGCGGCTGGGGCCGAGGCCAGCGAGGCACTCCACCTGGCAATGATGGCAGCATCATGTGTCATCCATCAACTGGGCACCACCGGTGTGGCTACCCGTGATGATCTCTTGAAGGATCTAACGCGCTAGATCAAAGACTCGTTGGGCGGATCATCTTCAGGATCCAGTTCCCTGAGGAAGTGGCGGTCGAGAAACTCGCTTAGGGATGCAGACTGATCGAAAAGCTGATCTCGCCACTGGTTCACATCAGCTTGGCCTTCAAGGTCCCAGGGCTGTGAAAGGACAGACTCTGTGCGAAAGAACAGTGGCATGGAAGCATCTCGCTGGCCCAACTTATCCAATAGGTTTTCTACCGATGCAACCTGATTTCGGGCCTCTTTGATTCTGGAAAGGGTTTGGTAGGTGGAAAGATCTCCTCGTTGCCAATCCTTTAGCAGGGAGCACTCAAACGCTGCGCACATGCCTGGCCTCTGAGGATAAACCCGGCAATCGCCTTGCTGATTGAGACACTGGCAGGGTTGAGGCAAAAAAGACTCCTCTTGATCCCACTCCAGCTCAACCCCTTCCTTTTCGAGTCGTGAGGATTCGGTTGGACTGCTGAGATGAACGTCCACGAAGAGGACCCCACTGCAGCAAAGGGTGCATTGTCGACAAAGGGACTCAGAGGTCGCCGATGGGCCGTCAGCATTCACCATAGGGTGAATCACTCAGAAAAAACCGGCTCAAGCAGGGGATGAGACACATTGTCCTGCGAAGTGAGGATTTCCTTCACCAGGATTTCATGTCGGTCATAAACTGAACCTTCATTCAGTGAAAGTTGTGCCAGCGCTTTGTTATACTCAGAGAGCGCATTGATTTCATTGGAACGGGACGCCGTCAGGTCACGTTGCAGCTGCAAGACAATGAAACTGGTGCTTTTACCCACATCGAGTTTCTTTTCTTCAGCATCCAAAGCCGCCTCGGCAAACTCCCGCTCCTGTCGGGTGGCCTCAACACGCTGCAGGTTGATTTTAACCAGAGACACCGCATTTTCGATGTCAACCATGACCTGTTGTTCCAGTTGCTTGTAGGACAATTTGAGTTGTTCGGCCTGGGCCTTCCCTGACTTGTAATCAAAGCGCTCTTGACGCCGAGTCAGTGGCACACTGAGAGTGGCACCCGCTGACCAATTGGGATTGTCACGATCGGTCATCTGACGGAAAGCTGCACGATAGCTTGCTGCATTACCTGCATTATAACCAATGCTGCCAAACACATCCAATTGGGGGAAAAGCTGATTACGTAAGAATTTAACCCGAATGCCTTGATTCTCCAGCGCCAGCATGAACTCCTTCAAGTCGGGACGAGCGCTCATACCCTTGTCCCAGCTGGTTTGAAGATCAATCAGGACGGGCTGGGCTGTCAGCCTACCTTTCGGTTCGATGGTCACTTCAGCCCACTGGGTGTATTCATCGCTCAGCAAGTTTTTTAACGCATTTTGACTGACAATCAGATTACGGCTAGCGGAGAGGAGGTCAGCTCGGCGAGAGGCTACCTGGGATTCAGCCTGTTTCTCATCCAGAGGAGCCATGGTCCCGATTTCCACCCGCTTTTTATTTTCAGAAAGCAGCTGCTCAGCCAGTTGAACAGCCTTTTCCTGAACCTTCACGTTTTCTTGGGCGAAAATCAGGTCGTAGTAGGCAAGCTCAATCTGAACGAGCGTATTCATGGTCCGCCACTGAAAGGTTAGCTCTGACTGATTAATCTGATTTTTTGCTAGCCGGATACTCAACCTTGGCCCGTCGATCCAGAAATTCTTCAACAGAGGCTGAGTCAACTGTAAGGCAGTGGTTCGCCCGGCAAACTGCTCAAAGGAACCGTTAAAATTATCCCCCACCGTCTGGTTGATGGAGGATTGGATGGAGACATTACCACCGGTGGGAAGCAAACCATTGATACCTGAAGCAAAGGCGTCGGTTCGGGTAGTCGATCCCGGGATCTCAAGACCTAGATCGGTATTGAAACGCCCGGCTTGCTGGGAATCAAAATAATTGTAGCGAAAGAAAAAAGACGGATCGTAAACGCCTTGAGATGCTTTGAGGTTATATAGCCCAAGCTCAGGATTGATGCGCTCTATCTGGACAGTCAGGTTGTTTTCCAGGGCAATTTCAAAACATTCATCTAGCGAGAGAGACTTCACCTCGGCAGCTTGAGGAACCAAACTGAAAGCGAAGGTCACAAGGCTGATGATGAGGCTCCAGTTTTGGGAACGAAAAGAGGTTATGGTGGAATTCATTTGCAGATAAACCTAAGGGCCGTAACAGACTAAGGCTGTCGGCATGTTATTCAATGACATTTTTTCAGTGATAAGACTGAATGGGCAGGACATCGTAGCCGTCTTTTTTTAGGGCGCCTATGGCCGATGCTGCAGCCCTGGCACTGCTCAAAGTAGTCATGATAGGAACCCTGCTGTAGACAGCGGTGGTGCGAATTTTGACCTCATCAGCGCGAGGGACCTGCCCATCTGGCGTGTTGATTACCATTTGGATGTCACCGTTTTTAAGCAAATCCAGTGAGTTGGGGCGGCCCTCGGAAACCTTTCGGATTTCCTGGACCTCGATGCCAGCGGCACGCAACGCTCGAGCTGTTCCCGATGTGCATACCAACTCAAACCCAAGCTCAGCAAACTGCCCGGCCAACTCAGCTATTTGCCCCTTGTCCGGTTCACTCACGCTGATGAAAATCTTGCCCTCAAGCGGCAGGGGCGCATGAGCAGCCATCTGGGACTTGGCGTAAGCCTTGCCTAGATCAGCATCCAGTCCCATGACCTCACCGGTTGATTTCATTTCCGGAGACAACAAGATGTCCTGCCCCTGAAAACGATTGAATGGAAACACCGACTCCTTGATGGCCCAATACTTGGGCCAGATCTCTTCGGTGAAGCCAAGTTCCTTCAAACTTGACCCCGCCATGACCTTGGCAGCCAGCTTGGCCAGTGGCACACCGATGGCTTTGCTGACAAAGGGAACTGTCCGGGAAGCTCGCGGATTGACTTCCAACACATACACCACTTCGTCCTTGACCGCATATTGGACGTTCATCAGGCCTGAGACCCGCAGCTCGCGAGCCATGGCGTGTGTGTACTGCCGAATAGTCTGGATCACTGAGTCACTTAAGGTGTGAGGGGGCAGCACCATGGCTGCGTCTCCGCTGTGTACTCCAGCAAATTCGATATGCTCCAACATCCCACCGATGACAATCGTGGCCTGGTCGGGATCATCAAAATTGCCTGCATCGCAGATGCAATCCACATCCACCTCGGTGGCGTGCTCAAGGAATTTGTCAACCAACACAGGGCGCTCAGGTGAAGCTTCGACAGCAAATCGCATGTATTGCCGTAACTCGGCATCGGAATAAACAATTTGCATGGCTCGGCCACCCAACACAAAGCTGGGGCGAACCAGGACCGGATAACCCAAGCGCTTGGATGCTTCCAAGGCTTCCTCCTCGTTTACCGCAAGCCCATTGGCTGGTTGCGGGATATCGAGCTTTTCCAACATCGCCGCAAACAATTTGCGGTCCTCGGCCATTTCGATGCTTTCGGGAGATGTCCCAATGATCCGGACCCCATTCTCGCGCAGACCGATGGCTAGATTCAAAGGCGTTTGCCCTCCAAACTGCACAATGGCCCCCCAACATTGCTCCCGTTGATAGATGTGAAGGACATCCTCCAAAGTGAGCGGTTCGAAAAAAAGTTTGTCGCTGGTGTCGTAGTCGGTGGAAACGGTTTCGGGGTTGGAATTCACCATGAGGGTCTCGATGCCCTCCTCCTTGAGCGCGTAAGAAGCGTGGACACAGCAGTAATCGAACTCAATCCCCTGCCCTATGCGATTGGGGCCACCACCCAAAATCATCACCTTGCGGACATCCGACACACGGACCTCGTCATCGCCGCGATCATAAGTTGAATAGAAGTAAGGCGTGTAGGCCTCAAATTCAGCGGCGCAGGTATCAACGAGGCGATAGCTAGGAACCAACTGATTTTCCTGACGCCAGGCGCGGATGTCGTCTTCGTTGCGGCCGGTCAGGTGGGCGATTTGTTTATCAGAAAAGCCGTAAGATTTTGCTTTGGCGATGAGCTCGGAATTCATGGTTCAAAGAGGACAACCCCTTGAAGACATTTAGTTAACCCAAGGGTAGTGGGCAGTGCAAGCGATATGCCTGAAAAGACCAAAAAAAACCAGGGGGATCCCCAAACAAGTGAGGATCCCTCCTTCATTTAAGGCTTAATATCCCAAATCAGCTCCTGATCAGAGGCATCAATGTGAATTTGGCTTCCTGCTTGAACCTCTCCGGCCAACAGACGCCTGGCCAGGGGATCTAGGACCCGATCCTGGATGGCGCGTTTAAGTGGTCGAGCTCCAAACTGGGGATCGTGGCCATCACGCCCTATCAAGGCCTTGGCAGCGTCCGTGAGCTCCAGTTTGAGTTGCTGGGCTTCCAACCGGCTCTCCAGACGCGCCAGTTGAATATCGACAATGACGGCAAGCTCCTTTTCGCCCAGGCTGTGAAAGATGATGATATCATCCAGTCGGTTGAGGAACTCAGGCCGAAAGTATCGCTTCATTTCCTTTCCGATACGCTGTTCCAGAGCTTTGGCCTCGGACTCATCAGCCTGATCTGAACCCTTGCCAGCAAGCGACTCCTGAATCATCGGCAACAATTGACGGGCATGTTGACGCACATCGGAACTGCGGCGTGTTGCAATTTCCCCGTGACAGTTCACCGCTACGGAACAATAGGCGTTGGAGGTATCAATGGCGAGAATAATGGACATGGCGGGATTATACGGAATGGAATAAAAAAATCCCCCAGGGTTTT
>JALRAZ010000292.1 GCA_023257935.1 Verrucomicrobiota bacterium | reverse complement strand
ACCCCGACGGGGTTGTCAATGCCTCAGCCTGTGAGAAACGAGGGCCTTGGGCTGCTGCATGCCGTTGATTCGGCTGAACGCAAAGGGTCCGTCAGCAGGAATGCATCCACCCTTGTCAGCATGGAAGCAAAAAGGACCCACCCTTGAGGGTAGGTCCTTGATCCGAAATTGCTGGGCACTTAAGGGGAAATGAATCCCACGTTGTCATGCCACTTAGCGACCCTTGTCGGTCAGAGCACCCAGGAAGGCGACGATGGCCTCGGTCTGTTCGGTTGAGAGTTCCATACCCAGTTGCATGTAGGCCATCTTACGGACGGCAAAATTCAGCGTGCTCACCCCTCCATCATGGAAGTAGGGCCCGGTAATGGCCACATTGCGAAGGGTTGGCACCTTGAATTTGTATTTGTCGTCTTCGTCCTTCGTCACCGCTTCACGACCCAGATCGCTGAAGTTTTCATAGGGGTGAACCAGACCAACCTTCTGATACATTCCCCCTCCAAGCAGAGGGCCGGTGTGGCAGGTGGTGCACCCAATGCCAGTAAAAGTTTCCAAGCCTTTGAGTTCGAGATCACTAAGAGCCTCATCATCACCACGTTGGAAGTCGTCAAAACGATCTTTGGTGATCAGGGTGCGCTCGAAGGCAGCGATCGCCTCGGCCATGTTGTCATAGGTCAGAGCGGTTTCTGCATCGGGAAAAGCCTTCACAAACAGCTCACGATAAGTGTCATCCATTCGGAGTCGGTCCAGGACCGCCTCCTCGCTGGGCATGGCCATTTCGCCCGGGTTCAGTACAGGGCCCTTGGCTTGGGCCTGGAGATCAGCAGCCCGTCCGTCCCAGAACTGCGCGAGTTGGAATCCAGCATTCAGCACCGTCGGGGCATTTCGATCGCCTACACCCCCAAAGGCACCCGTCGAGCCTGGGGCGTTGTCTACCCCTCCTAAGCCCTGGTCCACCCGATGGCACGAATTGCAAGACTGGGTGTTGTTCTTGGAAAGCAGTGTGTCAAAATAAAGCTTTTCTCCCAGGTGGCGACGATAATCGTTGTCGTTTTCCGAGCCTGGCATGGCATCGGGGAGCACACCAAAAAAGGTCGTGGCCAACTCGCGGAGCTCGGCTTTTTTAGCCTTGTTGTAGTTGGCTCCATCCTCTGCCTGCAACAGGTTCGCTCCCAGAGCAGCAACCAGCAGGCTTGAACCAATGGTTTTTGAGAATCGTATCATTGGAATCAAATATAGTGTAAGACAATTAAGACTCAAGGGTTTGAGACAGGAAAAAATAAAAAAAAATCCCGCAGGATAAACCTGCGGGATTTGTGTCATTCAGGAGGCCTGAATTAGAAGCTGTAAATAGCGTTCAGCGTAAAGGTGAGGATATCGTCGTCACCGTTGTAGATGCCGTCGCCATCACCAACCTGGTTGTCCCAGCGCACTTCAGCACGGGTCAGGACGTTTTCCCAGAGGTCATACTGAACGGTAGCTGTGAGAGACAGCATTTCGTCGTCAGCAGCATTGCCTGCGCTGTCAACTGCGTTGATCAGCACACCATGGTCACCATCGAGGTATTCGATACGACCGTGGAGTGACATTTTGTCAGTGGCTTGGTAGGAAGCGTAACCAGCGTAGACGTTGGCATCGAGACCACCTGCTACGTCCTGAACGTTATCCCAGGCAGCGCCCAGGGCGAGGCCTTCGATAGGAGTAGGGATGGTGGAACCCACGTAGAGGTTCTGCTGTTCGTTACCGCCACCGCCGAATTCCATGAAACCGACGTATAGGGTTGAGCCAGCCAGAGCACCCAGGCTGTCTGGAGCTTCAATGGCCACGGAACCCATGTAGGCAATGTCGCCAGAGTCAGCAGCACGGTCAGTGATGATGTTGCTACCGGTGTTGGCCACACCAAACTGCACACCGATCAAATCGTTGATCTGGTAGCCACCCAACACACCAGTGTGATTGAATGGTTGCAGGTTGTAAGCCATGTTGCGGCTGTAGTTAGGATTGTCGCGGTTAGAGAAACCTTCGTAGCCAATGATGGCATCGAAGACACCCAGCTTGAGGTCAAGTCCGTTACCAACAGGAACACGTGTGTTCACGTAAGCCTGGCGAATTGCAACGTCATCAGCCTCACCTGCGCTGCCTACGCTGTAGGCGGAAGCGTCAGGGCCAAAGAGCAAATCAACAGCATAACCAGCAGCCCAGTCACTTTCGTCCATGGGGCTCGCCAGAGAAAGCTGAATGACATCGAGGTTGATGCCGTTCATCTTGTTGGAGTTCTGGTAAGGCACACGGCCTGCCAGACCTGTTCCACTGCTCTTCTCGGAGAGAGAGAGTGATGTGTCTACGAACCCGCTGAGGGTAGTTTTTGACAAAGCAGAAACATAACCTTCCTCTGCTTGAGCACTATGTCCGATGCTGACCAACCCTGCGGCGGCCAACGCGACTGTCCATTTGTTAAATTTCATATCAGTTCCTCTATGATTAAATGAAATACCAAATCCACCGGTGGCTTGGTATCCACATTTCGAATAATTTCCTCCAACTTTGTCAAAATGACAACTTTTTTTTTTGTGACATGGCCCCTGTCGCCATGCCTGAGCTTTGAGGCGCATTCCATGCAGGCGCATTCCGAAAGCCATGGGCTTGGATTCTAAAGGGCTAAAATTGATCCTTTTTGGTGAAATCTTAAATGTTTTACCTCAATGGATTCGGTGACATTCGACCAATGGATGCTTTTTGAACCCTATCAATTAGCATGGAAACCGCAAGGCATGCTGCTCATGCTCGGCACCAATCAGCACCTTTTATTTTGATCGGGCACGGTCCAACAACCTTGTAGAGGCGGATCCCAAGAGGCCTCTGAATTGAATATTTAAACCGTTGGCACGGAACTAGCTTGCGGATCGGCCCATCTCAAACTTATTTTCCTCCACCGATTCGAAACAACCAAGCCAGAGCGACGCAAGCATTGATTCTCCATGAAACCATCCTCACCTAGCCTTCTCAGCCCCTGGCTCTCACTCGCCATCCTCGCCCTGGCCACCTGCGGCTTCGGGCAAGGCAAAGCCGAACAAATCGTCTTGGCTGAGGTCCACTATCACCCAAAAGATCAGCGAGCTGAGTATATCGAATGCTATAATCAGACCGCCACGCCACTTGACATGGCCGATTGGCGTTTAACCGGCGGCATCGAATATGCCTTCCCTTCCTTTGACGCCGCCCAGGCTGAGGAAGCTTTTGCACGTCCGTGGGAACGATTTGTCATCGGTGCGGTGTCGCCCGAGGAACTGAGAGCACAATATAATATACCCTCCTCAGTCAGGGTTTTTGGCCCCTGGGAAGGGCGACTTGCCGATAGCGGGGATCACATCGAACTCCAGGATAAGAATGGTGTCACCCTGGTCGCACTGGATTACCGCGATGATGGCCAATGGCCCATCGCAGCCGATGGGCTTGGACCCTCCCTGGTGCTGGTGAACGGAGATGGAGATGTCAGAGCCCCAGCCTCATGGGGTTTCAGCCAGCAGGCTGGCGGCACCCCAGGCTTCGAACCTCTGGTTGGCGGGCAAAATGCCATCGATTCACCCGAGCTGGACTTGAGCCAGGGCCTGCTTCTGGTTGATTTTGGAGACGATTGGGCATACCATGATGGCAACCAGGACCTGGGTAATGGCTGGCAAGCTTTGGGCTTTGATGATGCTGGCTGGGACGTCGGGCCCGGTCTCCTTGGATTTGAAAATGCCACCCTACCAGAACCTGGGATTCAGACTCCACTGAACGATGCCAACCAGTTAACTTATTATTTTAGAAGAGAATTCTCCTTTCAGGGCGATCGGGACCTGGCTTCATTGAATCTGGATGCCATCGTCGATGACGGAGCGGTCTTTTATCTGAACGGGACAGAAATCGCTCGACTTGGGGTGGGATCAGGCACCGTCGGATTTGACACCACTTCCAGCCGGACGGTGACTGATGCGGCGCTAGAGGAGAAGGTTGCCAGCCCAAGCGGCTCCTTACTCAAAGTGGGAACCAACGTGCTGGCAGCTGAGGCCCATCAAACGAGCGCCACTTCTTCGGACTTGGTTTTTGGGGCCAGACTGAGCCTGCAGGTTGAGGCGAGCCCTTCGGTAGTCATCAATGAAGTCTTGCCTACTTCCGACTCAAGGGGGTTCATCGAATTCTACAACCCACACGGGCAAAGCATCGAATTGACCCATCATTATCTGAGTGATGATGGCAATCGCCTGAACAAGTATCCCATCAATCAGGAAGTCATCGTCCCTGCCAGAGGAAAAGCCATCGTGGCATTCAGCAGCATCGGCATGGAGCCCAGTGCTGACTTGACTCTGTTTTTGACCGAACCGGATGGCGGGACCCCCGTTGCGGCGATCGCTGCTACGGTGGCACAGGATGGTCGATCCATCGGCAGGATGCCCGATGGGGGCAGCCAGTGGTTCGCCTTCAGCCAACCCACACCTCTCAGTGCCAATGGGAGCGACCCGAGCCAGTCGAGGGTTCACCTAAACGAAGTGCACTATGCTGAGCAGGGACAAATCGACTGGGTGGAATGGATCAACCAGGGTGAGGAGGCTGTCGACCTCACAAGCATGCGCCTGATCGTGGGGGACAACTTGGAGGAGGCCATCCCCCTGAGCGGGGTGATCGCACCGGGTCAACGACTGCAAAGCTTGGTGGACCTGGCAGTTGGCAACAGTGCGCACAGGCTCAGTCTGGCCACCGAGGGCTTGAACATCCTCAGCTCTCATCGATTCGACAGTCCCGGATTGGGATGGACATGGCAGGCATGGCCTGAGGGTAGCAGAGAATTCCTTGCCGCCGAATCCCCTACCCCAGGGGCAGCCAACCAGCCAGTGGTCGAAACGGGCATCGTGATTCATGAGATCATGTTTGACCCTCCCTCTAATTTGGGCAGCGGTGAATTCATTGAACTCTTCAACCGTAGCGGCACCACGGTCGATCTGACCGGCTGGCGATTGACCCATGCCGTGGACTTTGTGTTCCCAGCCACCACCTTGTTGGCCCCTGGCGGCTACCTGGTGATCGCCGCGGACGCCGAACGGCTCATGCAGCAGCATGGGATGGATGGGGTGCTGGGCAACTACCAAGGGCAACTGGGCAACAACGGCGAAAGACTGCGCCTGGAAGATGCCTGGGGCAACCTCGTGGATGAG
>JALRAZ010000284.1 GCA_023257935.1 Verrucomicrobiota bacterium | reverse complement strand
GGTGAGCTGATGGCTGAAAGCCTCGGATTTAAGTGCAAAAAGGGTTTTATTCTTCTACTTGAGCGCGGTAGAAGCGAGCCCGACCTCTGGCGATACGCTCACTGTAGGTCACAGAGCCCGTTTCATTGACTAGGCCGCTCTTGCGATTGGCCCAGTTGATGAAATCGATCGAACCCTGCACTGTGTAAATCTGACCGACTGTTCCAGAAACAATGACTTCTATCATGGAGCCATCTTCAGAAAGCCTGGAGGTAACCACCGGGCTGGTTGGCGGTTCAACCTGCTTGGATTCAACACTGACTGCTGCCTGGGCACTAAGTTGGGAAAATCCAGCAGCATAAACCAGCACGGCATAGTGCCCCGAATCGGCAACACTCACCTCGGCGAGGCTAAACACTGGCTCATGAGCACCGGGGATATCCACCCCATCTTTCTGCCACTGAAAGAGCAAGCCTTCCAAACCGGTCGCTTCAGCCTGTAAGACAAGTTCCGATCCTTCATCGAGAGTCTGATCGGCAGGTTCCTGGACAAACGAAATGGGGTTGACCAAGCCTTCGACCTCAAAACTCTGAGACCATTGGAAAGCTACCGCTGACTGAATGATGAAACCCTGACCCATTCCAACTGTTGGCTCCTCACCACCACTCCAGAGCCATCCAGTGGTTTCATCGATGTAAACCCCTAGATCCACTGTATTGCCCTGGAGGTCAAGGGTAGAGAGCGTGGTATTCTCTGGGGCCACAAAGCCAAGTTCACTCACAAGCAGACCGGCCACGGCTAGGCGGCTTCCCCTGGCTGACCCGCCAGCTGGAATCCAGTTCTCCAACTGCCCAATCAGTGGCTTGCCAGAGGTGAACCACTGGTATGGAGCGGGGCTGTCAACTCGGGCACCCTCGCCGGGGGTCAGGCTCAATGATGGGAGAGACCATGCTGAGTCCTGAGCCGACCAGGTGGAACCCTGCCATTGTCCATCGATCAGTTTCGAAACAGTAAAACCATCGGGAACATCCTCAAACAGCGACGAAACAAGGTTGGCGTCTGATTGAAATGGGTTGGCAACCAGCGAAGTGCCTTCAGGGAGGTCCACCAAGTGGAAACCCACCCCAACGGATTGCGCGTTGGCACCCTGCAGCAGGCTGCAGACCAATCCCATCAGGGCTAAGGGTACGGCTCCTGGGGCTGAATGACCTCTGAAAAATCGAATAGCTTGCATGATGTGATTGGGACCTAGTCCCTCTAACTATCTAATGGGTGGTCGAAAGCTCTGTCAAAAGTAATCGCTGCCTTGCTTGTGGAGATCTATATCTCCAGGTCCTCATTCTCCTCAATTTCACGCAATCGAGCCTTGGGTAGTTTGAGACGGACAAATCCGTAGACCAGATAAGCCGTGAACGCCAGAGGCAGGAATATGGGTAGGACGGTTTGGTGCAGGATGAATAAGAGCCCAATGAAGAGGATCACCATGACCATGGTCATGAATCGTCCCTTGAGGCGAAAACCCACTCGCTTGAATGACGGGTAGCGCACCTCACTAATCATCATAGCCGAAAGGAATACGAGCAGGATGGGTAACACATAGCGCCATTGACCGGTTGCAAACCCTTTGTCTTCCCACCACATGAGGAAGAGGGTCAACGATGCCACCAGCCCGGCTGCCGCCGGAATGGGAAATCCGAGGAATTCTCGACCGCTCTCTGACTCAGCGCTGGCAGCCATGACATTAAATCGAGCCAGGCGCAAGGCACCGCAAATTAAGTAGACTGAGGAGATAAACCAACCGATTTCCTGATGGTTAAGAAAAACGTCCTTGAGGACCACCTTGTGAACCAGGAAAGCTGGAGCAACCCCGAATGACACAATGTCGGCAATCGAGTCGAATTCCCGACCAAAGGGACTTTCCAGCCCACCCATCCTGGCAACGCGACCATCAAGCAGGTCGAAAAAGCAAGCAAGCAATATGAGCAGCAGTGCCTTGATGATAATTTGATTGAAGTCCTCCCTGCCCGGATCTGCCTCGACAATATGCGTCAACGCCAGGAATCCGCAGAAGAGATTGCCTGCCGTCATCAGGTTGGGAAGGATGAAGAGGCTTAGCCTGGGCTCATCACTTTCCCGAGAAGACTTGGGATGCCTTGGGGCGACCATGACGTTTCTCAACCTTCCTTGCCCGAGTCCAGCCTTAGGCTTGTTGCCGCTGGAATCCGATGGCATGGGTGAACCAGATTGTCTGGGGTGGGTCGATGCCATCGGCTAGGAAACGTTGCAGTCAATTTAAAGGTCTCTGGGGTCAGTCACCTTACCCGTCAAGGCACTCGCAGCCACTGTAGCCGGAGAGGCCAGGAAGACTTGAGACTCCTTGTGCCCCATGCGGCCTGGGAAGTTGCGGTTCGTCGCACTGATACACTTGAGGGGTTTGTTCATCCTTCCAAAAGTATCAACAGGCCCTCCCAAACACGCAGAGCAGCCTGCATTCTCAGTCATTTGGACACCGGCATCGGTCATGATTTGCCATACACTGGTTCCATCCCACATGGTTGATTTGAGCTCGTCAACAATCTCAGGCGTCGCAGGCACTCCAAAGGTGTCAATGACCACGGATTTGCCCCGAATGACTTCAGCAAAAGCAATGAAATCGCTCGTTTTGCCCCCGGTGCATGACCCAATGTAGGCACGATCCAACCCGAGGTCCGATAATTCTCGCGCAAGGCGACGATTGCCTGGGTCCGGATGGCACGCGACCGTGGGTTCCAGTTTATCGAGATCGATTACGTGCTCAGAAAAAAAGTTTTCGCTGGCATCTCTTTCCACGGGCTCATACTCCGATCGTGTCCCATTGGTCTCGGTTCGATGGCGCACGTAGGCTTCGGTTTTCTCATCAAATTCAAAAATACCATTTTTACCACCTGCTTCGATAGCCATGTTTGCCACCGTCATGCGATCATCCACTGACAAACTTCTGGCTCCCTCCCCATCAAACTGCATGGCACGATAGGTGGCACCATCAAATCCTATCTCTCCGATGATGTGAAGGATGACATCCTTGGCCATGACACCGGGCTGCAGGCTACCTTCAAGACGAAAATGCATGGTCTCGGGTACTTTGATAAGAAGTTTTCCCGTTCCCATAACGAACCCGGCATCCGTATTGCCGATACCCGTAGCAAATTGATTGAAGGCACCAGCCATGCACGTGTGTGAATCGGTACCGAAAAGGACTTCACCTGGGCGAGTATGCCCACGCTGAGCCAAAGCCGTATGACAGACCCCGGCATATTGAGAGCCATACTGCTTTTTGAGTAAGCCCTGGGCCGGATTGAACACCCATTTGCCTTCGGGATCATCGATGACGTCGTAAAAATACTTGAGACCCTGCTCTCGGACAAAGTCCCTCAGGATATCCACATTACGATTGGAGCGAGAATCAGCCGTAAAAATGTAATGATCGGGGATAATGACAATGCGCTCCTTGTCCCAGACCCGAGCGTGTTCTCCAAATTCACGCTTAAATACGCCAATGGTACCGGGGCCACAAACATCATGAGTCATTAGTGTGTCGGCCTTGACCCAGACGTTGTCCCCTGCCTTGACCTGTGCCTTCCCTGCTGCCCGAGCGAGTATTTTTTCAGTCAATGTCATCATCGAATCCTCATCCTAGACATAAAAACCACAGCATTTCAATCATCATTAGCCCCATGGGAAGCTCTTTGGCTTATGCCTGGTCCTGAAGCATTGAGATCGCTCTGAGATGATGAAAAAGAAATTTCCCCCTCCATCAGATGAAGGGGGAAATCGGGAACTGAGCATGTTGAGAACACGAATAGCATGAAACCTAAACGAAAACGTAAACCGCAATTCTCAGATTAAGAGACATCGGCTTGGCTGAGCCTGTTCAAAAAAAGATTCAGTAAAAAAAACCTTTCAGCGTGCTAACAAATTTAGTCTTGCCTAATTTTAGGCTTGCAAGCGGTACAGGTGTATGATGATTTGGCAGTGATTATGAGTGGGCGTTTTCATCATCAGCCAAACCAGCTCAACAAATACCATGGATCCCACTTCAACTAAGACAGTTCCACTTGAAATCCATGACCTGACGGTCGCCTATCACAACAAACCCGTCCTATACGGCATTGATGCTGTCATACCAGAAGGCAAACTAGTGGGCATCATCGGCCCTAATGGAGCC
>JALRAZ010000259.1 GCA_023257935.1 Verrucomicrobiota bacterium | reverse complement strand
GCTTGTGGGCCAGTGTTTGAGGGCGTGTGTCCAGAGAGCAAAAGCAAAGATCCCGGCACCAACCACTGAATAACCCTGTGAGGCCCAGAGTTGCCAGGACATCGGTATGGGTTGGGTGACCTGGTCATAAACAGCCAGAGGCAAAAGCCAACAGCAGGTCCGAACAAAATGATGGCCATTGAGCTGGGCGCTAGAGAGGTGTTGCCCTAGATCCCGACAGACCCGGCTGTAATGGGTCCATAGGATGGAGGCTGCCAGGCCGAGCAAGTTGCCAGCCATCTTGGATGCCCCCTCCTCAAGTGAAGACCAGCAAAGCAACAACACCCCGCTGAGGGTCAGGGTAGCGGCCATGAGTCGCTTCAAGAGTTCTGGGCGTTCCACTTGCCTGATTTCCCAAAGCAGAGCCCACAGGGGGGAGGTGGCAAACAGCAGCCCCATGTTGGCAGCAGAGCTCCAGCGCAGGGCCCAGATAAAGCAGAGGATATAGGCGGTGAAGCTCAGGCTTCCCCTGAACCAGAGGGCCCGCTTCATGCCTGGGCTGATGGGTTGATGCGCGCCGAACCAGCTCGTATACCTAGCCAGGGCCAGGAGCAGGCCTCCTGCCATGAAAAAACGGGTGCAAGTTGTCCAGATGGGGGGCCAGTGATCAATGAGATGCTTGGTAGCGACGTTGTTGCCTCCCCAAAGGAAGGAGGCCGCCACCAGTCCGGCAAAAATCATATAGGCTGCCTTGGATGTGTCCCTCACCGGACCAGTTAGGTTGACAAGGCGCCTTCTGACAATCAGATTTCACAGCCAAACCTGAAGTCATTGGATCAGCGTGGTCGCTTGCCCCCGAGTGCCCCGTCTCGAATCCAGTCCTTGCTGCCTGCTAACATTTCTGAGCACCCGACATCCCTCATGAGCCGACTCTTTTTACTGTGGATCCTGATATCATCCTTTATGCCCACGGGCCTTGGGGCGGGTGAAGGGCCCGAGCGAGCCCTTCGCCTGGCGCTTCTGGGGGATAGCATCACCGCTGGAGCCAGGGTGGAAGCCCTCACTGAATCTTATCCAGCTGTGCTCGGCCATTTACTGGGCCAAGGTTATGAAGTGCGCTCGTTCGGGCTGGGTGGAGCGACCTTGTTACGCAGTGGCACGCCCAATGTCTGGTCCAAGCTCGAGGCAGTGGCAGCGTTCAAACCGGATGGGGTCCTCATCATGCTGGGCACTAATGACACGGTTGATGGAGATCGAGGCAACTGGTCGCGCATCGGCCGCTTTCAAAGCGATGCCAGCGATCTGGTTCAGCACTTGCTTGGGCTGCCTTCATCCCCTTTTGTCTTCCTTGCCGGGCCGACAGCCATGGTGCTGCAAACGCCTGACCTCAAGCCGGAGCGGTTGGCCAACCTTACCGAGCGGCAGCCTCGCCTGGAACAGCTCAGGGCGGTGCTTGAGCGTGTCGTGCACGATCTAAGGTCCAATAAATAGGAATATACCGTATCTCCATAAATTTGTTTAAATCCCTCTTTTAGTTTTTTTAAACTCAACCCAATTTCACT
>JALRAZ010000078.1 GCA_023257935.1 Verrucomicrobiota bacterium | reverse complement strand
GCAACTCAAGGAATACAACCAGGGGGACTTGTGTGTCACCCGCCGAGCCGAATCGCTGAGTCCCATGGAGATGTCCGTTGGATTTACCGATCAAAAGAAAGGAGATCACGGTTTTCGGATTCGTATCATTGGAGAACCAGGTAGAAACCTGGTCATTCAGCGAACCTTTGACTTTGTCACTTGGGAAGAGGTGGCGACCCTCGACAATCCTTACGGAATCAAAGAGGTCATTGCTGATCAATCCGACCAGCACCCATCAGCCACCTTTCGGATCATGCCAACTAAAGGGCCTGCAAGAAAAGGCTCGCCTAAACAGCACGCAAAAGGAGCTTTTCGACAGGTTGGCCAGGGGGAATCCGTCCAGCTGCAGCCTATCGTCTACGAGGGAGATCTGGTGATCGCAGGCCAGGGAAATCAAGTGACCGGGCAATCGCTCAGTGCCGATCAGTACACAGTGGTGGCTGGTAACGTAGATATCCGAGGCAACGGGAACACGCTGGGCAACCTAACGGTTCTGGGAAACATCACGTTCCGTGGCAATAACAACACGCTCGAGAACGTCGATTATCAGGGCGATGTGATTGAAACAGGAAAGGGACCCAACGTTTTTTAATGCCAAGCTCTTTGGCGCGGACCCACATAACCGGACCCTCCGCACAGGGTTCGGTTTTTTCATGCGCGCTTTGATCGGTTTGTTCGGATCAGCTTGCAATCAAAACATTCAAAGAGACATGGTTAAGGTAGACCGACTTGGCGCCTCATGGGAGATCATTTCAATACTGGTAAGGCAGCTAGGATCCTTTCTTCGACGGATGATCGTGCTGGTCGGGCATCGCATGGAGCTCAATCGGAGATCGAATCTAACTGAGAAGCCCTTTTGAAGGGGTGCGAAAGCTTTTTGATGGTTTCTTCGATCACTCTGTTTTTGATTCATTCTAGGGATAGCATGCCGGCTTGATCAAAGGCCACTTCCCAACAGCTCAGTATGAGCTACCACATCCTAGCTCCTTTCACGCAATGCATCGGCTACCTTCTACAAGCTAGGGATTCGCGCCTTGCTAGCCCCTACAACTCGGATGGGCCTGATTTTCTTATGCGTTTTTAATATACAATGCATTGATTATAAATATATTACAGAGCATGAAACGGTATAATAGTACGCTATGGAGCCAACACCCGAAATTCGGTTCATTCGCAAGTATGGCAATCTGGCTGTGGCTGGTGGGTGCAACCCCTGGGATAATCCATGCCCAGACCCAGACTATGCTGTTTGATTTTGGTGGCGCCGACAACCAGACCGCACGCCCACCCATTTTCTGGAACAATGTCACGGCGACGACAGGCAGCCAGTTTTTTGATCAAATCCCATTGGTAGACACCGAGGGAAATGATTTGGATCTTCAAATCCTCATTGATCAGCTCTTTGATGGCTCGGCCGATACCGCCGGTTCTTCCACGCATCCCAGCTACCCATCCTCCGCCTCCAGTGACTCGCTGATTCGCAATCAAGGCTCAGCCTCCTTTGTCCTGATGGGCACCGAGGGATCTTCTGATACTTACGGGCTGACTTTTTATGCTTCGGATGCCACGGCCACCGACAATCGTGAAACCGCCTACAAGGTTAAAGGTAACCGTGAAGCAACCGTTGCCCTTAATCCCTCAGGCAATGTGCAACAGACCGCCAGGATCGATGAAATGGGACTGGATACCTATGGCGAAATCATCGTGACCCTGACTACTGGATCCAACCATAGCAGCGCCAACAGCAAGATTTATCTGGGGATACTGGCGATCGAATCCTCAGCCGGTTGGACGGCCCTAATCGATTTCGGTGCCGACGAGAACACCACCACTGTGGTAGCCGATGGCCAGACAACAGTCTGGAATAATTTTACCGGTACAATCGGACAGACAGACGACGGGATTTTCGAGGGTGTTGTGTCTTCCGAGGGTCAATCCAGTGACCTATTCATCGAAATGCTGGCTCGCTTCAATGGCGTCAACACAAGTGGCACCACCGAATCGGAGCTTTTCCCAGCCAATGCAACCCGCGATTCACTCTTTGGCAATATCGAGGAATGGAGCGGCATGACCGATGTGCTACCCAGTTTTCTCATCGGCGGTCTCAAACCCAGCTCTGCTTACGACATCACGTTTTATGCCTCACGCCTTGCATCGGACAACCGCGAGACACGCTATACGCTCCAGGGCAAACAAACCCATGAGGTTTCACTCAATGTTGCCGGTAACCTATCCGAGACGATCACCGCTTCAGGGGTGATGCCAGATGCCAGCGGCTTCATCCAGATCGATCTAAGCCCTGGGCCCGCCAATGACAATACCAACCATTTCATTTATCTTGGTGTGCTGAAGATTCAGTCGCTGGAAGATGAGCAAACCTACCTTTTCGACTTTGGTGGAGGGGACACAACCGAAATGGATGTGGCCCTCGATCCGGAAAGCTGGAACAACGTGACAGAATCGGTTGGACTGACTGAGGGAGCCGTGATGAAGGGGTTGATCAGCCATGACTACAACCGAACTCAAGTGGACCTGGAAATCATATCGCGTTTCAATGGCGTGAATCGAGCCGGCACCCAGGAATCAACCCTGTATCCTTCAACCGCTACGGCAGATTCCCTATTCGGCAATACTGAGACTTTCTCAGGGCTAGAAAATGTCTTCCCGTCTTTCAAATTGCGCGGTCTGGATCAAGCCAATGCCTATGACTTCACTTTCTACGGATCCAGAAGTGCTTCGGACAATCGCCAGACCCGCTACACGGTTACTGGAACTCGCTCGGCTCATGGTGATCTGAACGCGGCCAGCAATCTGGATGACACTGTTTCGGTGTTGGGCATTCGCCCCGATGACCAAGGTGAAATCCTCATTGAGATCTCGCCCGGACCCGATAACAACAATGGGAATCATTTTACCTACTTGGGCATGATGCGCATGGACTGGCAGCCTAGGTTCAAACCCACCATCTTGATTGATGCCGGTGGCACCAGCTTTGTCACCAACATGGATGCTCAGGGCCAGGTATGGAATGCCTTGCCTGGATCCATTGGTCAGAGCGATGAGGGTTTGCTGCCCAATCTGCTTTCGGTCAATGGAGCGGCCACCGGATTTGGGATCCAGATGCTCGCACGCTTCAACGGCGTCAACGAAGCGGGTACGACCGAAGCATCTCCCTACCCAGTCACGGCAACGCAAGATTCCCTCTATGGAAACACCGAACTATGGGGTGGGCTTGAAAATATTTTTCCAAGCTTCAAGCTAACAGGCCTTGATCCTGCAACCGCCTACAACCTCACTTTCTACGCATCACGTGTTGCCACCGACAATCGCGAAACCCAGTATACGGTCGTTGGAAACAACCAGTCAGTGGTAGCCCTGAACGTGGCAGGCAATGTTCAGGAAACTGTGGTGGCGTCTCAGATCATGCCATCAGAGGATGGAACCATCACCATTTCCATTGAACCTGGTGCCAACAACGACAACAGCTATCACTTCACCTACCTGGGCGTGCTTCAGTTAGACTGGGAAGGAGGCCAGCCAACCATCGAGCCCGTTCGCTTGCAAAGTGCCAAGGTAAACAACGGCATCCTGACTTTTGAAATCCAGGGTCAGGCCGGTCAGGCTATCCAAGTGGAATCCACCACGGATTTTCAGAACTGGAAAAGTGAACAGAACCTCACCCTGGATGCAGACAGCGTGACCGTGGAGATGCCCCTGGATGGGCAGCTACGCTTTTACCGCACCCGCTGAGAGTCAGACCGTGACAAAGATGAATGCCTTCTGGAGATGGGGCTCCATGGTCATGGCCTGCCTTGGCCCCTCGCTTACAGCGCAGGCACTAGATCCGCTGAGATTTGAAGGTGAAATCAGGGCCTTCGAGATGCAGCCTCTGGATCAGACGCCAGGAGACCGTTCGGTTGTCTTTGTCGGTTCATCCACCATCCGCATGTGGAGCAACCTGGCCAGTTCTTTCCCGTTTCTGCAGGTTTTCAATCGGGGATTTGGCGGTTCCACCATGGAGGACCTCCTGTTCTACTTTGACCGGATTCTCCTGCCCATTAATCCGGCCTTGGTCGTGGTCTACGAAGGTGACAATGATTTGGCAGCTGGTAAGTCTCAGCAAACCATTGTCACTCAATTTGAGGATTTTTTGAAACGCATGCAGGAGGCTTTGCCTCAAAGCGACGTGGCAGTCATCTCGGTCAAAGCCTCTCCGGCCCGACAATCCCTTATTCCACGGGTTCACCTACTCAATGAGGCTCTGGCCGCACTGTGTGAGGAACAGCATGCGACCTTTCTGGATCTGTTCAATCCCATGCTCGATGAACATGGCAACCCCTACCCACAACTGTTTGCTGCCGATGGATTGCACCTTAATCAGGGAGGGTATCGGCTTTGGAGGGTGACCCTGACACCATGGTTGCAGGCATGGCATGAGGGCAGCACCTCGGTCTTTCGGCAGTATCGGCTCGATGCGGGGATGGTTTGGCTTGAGTGGCAGGGGCCATCGATGCTCGAACGTGCTCCCTCCCTGAGGGGACCGTGGACTCCTGTGGCCTCAGCAACCCACGGTTACCACCAAGAACCCATCGACGATCCCCAATCTTTTTTCCGTCTTAGGTAGGTGTCTGCTATGGGGTGACTAAGCTGACAGACAGACATCCCATGCCAGATCCTAAACAAATTTTGTCATGGTATGGCAATAGAGAGATCATTTCCTCAGGCAATGACCGGATTCAAAAACCCATGAAACAAGCACGCATTGCTAGCATGACCTTTGAAAAACTCCATAAATGCTATGTGAACAAGGCTGTGAGAAAAGGCCTCAAAGCAGAGGAAGTTGATAGGATTGTGTGCTGGCTCACTGGGTATAGGCCCCAAGCATTGCAAGCACACCTATGTCGCGGTAGCGATGTGGAAACTTTTTTAAGAGAGGCTCCGGCCATGAATCCAGCACGTTTCCTTATCAGAGGTATCGTATGTGGCGTGCGGGTGGAGGCAGTTCAGGATCCCTTCATGCAAACCATCCGTTACCTCGACAAACTGGTGAACGAGTTAGCCAAGGGAAAGACCATGGAGAGCATTCTGCGAAAGCCATGAGTGAGGGCGATTACTTCAAGGCCCAGGTCCTGAAGCCCGTTGACATGGAAACTGGAAGGCCTTGATGCCCTGACATACCCGGCTACTTCAGCAAAGCATTTTCCTCTCCTATTTCAAATATCGATGCTGTAGGCCCTCGGGCAATTTCATAGACTGAGCCATGACCACCACCCAATCACCATGCCAACGACCTTGATTCAACCTTACCTTTTTTTTGCCGGGCGATGCGAGGAAGCCATAGACCTCTACGCGCGCGTGATCGGTGCGGAGATCCTCGGGATTATGTATCACCGGGACAACCCTGCTCCCCAGGCCGACACCAACTTGCCCCCAGGATTTGAGGACAAGGTGATGCATGCAACGCTGAAGGTGGGTGGCTCAACCTTGATGGTTTCCGATGGTTGCGAGACGCAAGGATCATTCAGTGGATTCCAATTATCCATTGCCATGGAAAACAAAGAAAAAGCCAGACTTGCTTTTGAAGGACTAGCCGAAGGAGGGAGCGTACAATTACCCCTGAGTGAAACTTTCTGGTCCCCTTGCTTTGGCATGCTGAGAGATCGCTTCGGTGTCAACTGGATGATCACGGTGCAAGAAACGCCCTCCTCTAAATAGAGGAAGGATACTTTTCAGCGGAACAAAGCCTTTGGGCTTTCCGCCTATTGATTGGTTTGGCTGTGGGGCCGACTTGGTGAGGCTATTTTTACAAGTTCGACCTAACGGGTTTGATGGGTTTTTGCCAATTCTCGGTTGACGCGCTGGTCAACCTCACATAGTTTTTCAGCTCCTCAAATTCCGAGGACCCCCTGAATCACTTCATCTGTCGATTCTCTGCTAACCACTCATGTTTGATTTGATTTATCGCAAGTACGGATTTCGTTTCCGTACCAAGGACGATGTTTTGTCCGGTTTGACTGTCGCCCTGGCCCTGGTTCCTGAGGCTGTCGCCTTTGCCTTTGTGGCAGGAGTGGCCCCTCTGGTGGGGCTTTACGCTGCCTTCATCGTCGGGCTTGTCACAGCCTTGCTCGGAGGCAGGCCTGGCATGATTTCCGGTGCCACCGGAGCACTGGCCGTGGTGTGCGTGACTCTGGTTGCCGAACATGGCGTGGCTTACCTATTTCCTACCGTGGTACTCATGGGCCTGATTCAAATCATGGTTGGCGTGCTCCGACTCGGAAAATTCATCAGGCTCGTACCCCACCCTGTCATGCTTGGTTTTGTCAACGGGTTAGCCATCGTGATTTTTCTAGCTCAACTACCTCAATTTACCATCGACCCCACCACGCCAGGATCCGCATGGAAAACCGGTATGGACCTTTATGTCATGCTTGGCTTGGTCCTTTTGACCATGGGGATCATTCATTTCCTTCCCAAAATCACCAAGGCCATCCCGTCTTCGTTAGCTGCCATTGTCTTCATCACCCTTGTGACCCTGGCCATGGGTTCGAAAGAGGGGATGCACATTCAAACTGTAGGCGACCTGGCTTCGATCGGAGGAGGATGGCCTACTTGGCAATGGTTCACAGTCGATTTGAACTGGGAAACCCTGGACATCATTTGGAAATACTCGCTGATCATGGCAGCGGTAGGTCTGATTGAGTCGCTGATGACCATGTCACTCATCGATGAATTAACCGAAACCCGAGGACGGGGAAATCGAGAATGCATGGGACAGGGTATCGCCAACGTATTGACTGGATTTTTTGGAGGCATGGGCGGTTGTGCGATGATCGGCCAGAGCATGATCAATATCCGCTCGGGCGGACGCGGACGCCTTTCGGGAATTTCAGCAGCTCTGTTTTTGCTCTGCTTCATTCTTTTTGCATCCAGCTACATTGAAATGATCCCACTGGCTGCCTTGACCGGCGTCATGATGATGGTCGTACTCGGGACCTTTGAATGGGCTTCTTTACGCCTTTTCGGCAGGGTACCCAAGGAAGATGTTTTCGTTGTGATCCTGGTTTCTTTGGTCACTGTCTGGACAGATCTAGCCATGGCCGTACTCGTCGGTGTATTGGTGTCTGCGCTAGTGTTTGCTTGGAAGAGCGCCAAGCAGATTCACGTGACCGAATCCGCTCAGGGGGAAGGCACCAAACTCTACCTCCTTGAGGGGCCCCTATTTTTTGGTTCGGTCAAACCTTTTCAGGAAAAGTTTGATCCCGCTAATGACCCAGATGATGTCATCATTGACTTCAAACGTTCCAGAGTCTGCGATCATTCCGGCATTGAGGCTATCAACCTGCTGACAGAGCGCTACCTTCAGCACGGAACCAAATTACACCTGCGCCATCTCAGCAAGGACTGCCTGCGCCTGCTTGATAAGGCAGCCGACCTGGTTGAGGTCAACATCCTGGAAGATCCCAAATATCACGTTGCGGACAACAAGGTCGCCTAGCCTTGGACGGCCTAAGGCCCAGACAATGGCCCCTGAATCTCACCCATGTTACAGGGTCATTCCCGCATTAGATTGTCGCTTCGCTCTAGGTGCCCGAAGGCAAATTATTTGCTTCTTTTACAGGCTCAGGTCAGTCGTGGCGGCAACGCGGATGATTTCAACGCCTCCAAGCCTTTAAGTGTTAGGCATCATGGCTCTGGGCAGCTCATAACGCGCCTTGACTTCACTGCTAACATCTTTTTATGGGCCGTTCATTAATTGCCGTCTTTTTTGGCGTTTTGCTTGCTCTTGGAGATGAAGTCGACTCACTGCCTCAGCTAAAGAACACACCACAGAATTTCGACGTATTGTGGGCAGGATATGCCCCGGCTGCAGAGCCCATTAAGACCACTGTCGTGCGCGAATGGGAAGAAGATGGCCTGACCCTTCGATACATTCTTTACTCCATCGGAAATTTCAAGGGTACCCCTGCCATCATGGCTGGTTTCTATGGGTTTCCCGCCGGTCAGAAAGACCTTCCAGCTGTGATGCACATGCATGGAGGGGGCCAACGAGCTTTTCTTCAGATCGTCAAACGGTATGCGAAAAGAGGCTACGCAGCCTTGTCCGTCAACTGGGGCGGTCGAGTCATGGAAGGCGCCCGACCGGATGATCCCAACACTGACTGGGGTGCGGTCGATCCAACCCAAAATAATGTCCCTGGCTATGCCAACCTCTTACCTAACAAGAAGAGTATCGACCCCTTTCCATCGGCCCGGAACAATAACTGGTTTTTACTCACGATAGGATGTCGTCGCGGCATCACCTTCCTTGAACAGCAGCCAGAAGTGGATAAGGACCGAATCGGCGTTTTCGGGCACTCGATGGGGGGTCGCTTGACTGGGCTGGTGGCAGGCACTGACGGGCGTGTCAAAGCCGCATCTCCCTCTGTAGGAGGAAGCGGGTTTTTGCAGACAGATTTTTGGGGGATTCCCGGCTCTGCGCGGCGTGTCAACGGCGATCTGCCTTTGTTTCAAAGAACCATCGCCGGCCAAGCCTATCTGAGTAAAATTCGTTGCCCAATTCTATTCCTTAGCGCAAGTAACGACTTCAACGCACCCATGGATTTCGTCGAGCGGGGCATGAAACTCGTCCCCCATCCAAACAAAAGAATCACCCATTCAGTGCATCTCAATCATCGCTTCACACCCGAAGCGGAAATAGCGCGACCGCTCTGGTTCGACGCCCATCTTCAACAGCGATTGCAGTTTCCCCAATCTCCAGAAGCAGAGCTTGTCCTGACTGGCGAAAATGGCGTTCCGATCTATCGCGTTAAACCTGACACATCCCGCCCAATCGATAAGGTCCAGATCTACTACGGGTATGAACGCGATCCAAGAAATCGATTTTGGTCAGAAGCAAGAGCCACCGTCGAAGAAGGCGTGTGGGCAGCTCCGTGCCCCCTTTTTGATATCGAGGAGCCGCTGTTTGCCTTTGCCAATGTGCATTACAAACTCGCAGAACCCGAACGCCATTCAGGAGATCCGAACCACTTTATACTCAGCGTGGCAGATGCCGCCTATCCCGAGGCATTGCAAAGGGCAAAGGTCAAAGTTACCGAGGGGGTACGCCGTGAAATCGACGACTTTTCCCGCGGTTACAATGACTGGTATACCCTCAACATTGGCAACCCTCACCACTGGCTCATTGGGACACGCAAATTGGCGGACCCTAGATGGGAAGCTCCTTTAGGGGCCTCCTTGGCTTTGGAGATTGAGCCCTATGAGCGTGGCAACACGCTATCGGCTGAATTAAAAACCGATTCATGGAGACCTTACACCGGGCGCAAAACCGAGACTTGGTATGCTTTGGTGCCACTCAAGGACTTGGGCAAACAGTCTGTAAACCTTTCGACGCAGGACTTTAAAAATGTGACAGGTGAAACCCTGCAAGACTGGTTTGGCATCACCGAACTGATCATTCAGCCTGGAGCAAAATCCAAAAACGCTTCCTCGACCATAAAACCATGGAAGGGTGAAGTGCCTCAGTTCCATGACCTGCGCTGGATTGGTGGTAAAGCCACCCGAAGAGCCAAGCCCTTCCTGCCAACAGAACGCCTTCAGGAATAAGATTAATTGGGCTTCAATTTAACATAGCGATCCAGTCGAGTTCTCTGGGTATCACCGGGCTACATCTTGCGCTGGCGTTTTGATTGCTCCAAACCTTCAAATGCATTGACCTGGTTGATGGCCAGGGACATAGTGTCGACCTCTTCTGAGTGCACCGGTAGCTCAACTGGATAGAGCATCTGACTTCGGAACCAACCGGGCCATTTTGGATCAGTTCCACCCCCATTTGCGGATGCTAGACGACATCATTTGATGAGAAATGATTATCCTCGTCAAAATAGGGTCTCTGATACTCACGGGCCTTTGGCCTTTTCCAGCAACTCCCCAGTAGTGGGCATAATAAAGCCCGATGGAATACCTCCACCGGGCTTGCAAATCAAAGTTGAACCTTTGGTTATTTTCTACTCAATAAAACCTGTGAATTCCCTCACCCGAATATAGAACTGTTCCTGTTCGGTAGTCGTCATTTCAAGAACCTCGTGGCGGCCACTGCCTGCGACGGAAGTAACCGCCTCCCACTGGCCAGTGGCGAGGTCCTGAATGCTCTCCACAACATAAGTCATACCCTCTTGGGTGGCAAACTCAAGGCTCAGGTGCCCTTCGCTGCGGTGCATTGAGCGGATCAGTCCCTGGCTGCTGAGCATGGTCCCTCCTTCAGGGTGGTAGTAGCTGGCCACGCCCATGGCGGCCCGTTCACTCCCCTGAGATCCCACCAACACGGGCTGGGTAAGCTCGATGCTCGTGCCCCGGTCGGCTCCGGGTTGCAAGGTAAAGTGCAAGGTCATCACTGGCCCTTCGGCATGGGTGTCGATGCCACGTACCATGGCATCGGTCCAGGCCACCATGGCGCTGCCCTGCTTCGCATGGCTGTGGGCCTGCTGACTAAAACCAGGCAACTGGTGCGCAGTCATGCCTTCCAGCTGGAGGATCTGGCGATCCCAGTTCAATCCAAACTGCATCCCTACCAACCCTTGGGTGGCCTGGGCATGGACATCGATGGTGATGCTGCCATTGGCATGGGTTTGAGGGGCATTCAATCGAATGATATCGGAAACCTGTAACGTGTCTCGAGCTCCCAGGGTGGTCTGCGCCTCGCTGCTGTCCGGGCTCCAGTCCTGGTTGGCATCTCCCAGCTTGATCGCCACGAAATTCGCGTCGGTGATGTCACTGGACAGGTCATTGTAGACGATCTCATCGGCCCCATCCAGGATCCCACCAAAGACGTTCTCGGTAGTCGCGTTGTTCACCACTTCGGCATCCAGGATACGCCATACCGGTTGGGCATTGCCCTGGTCATCGGTCGAGAAGCTGTCGCTCTTGGCCAGGATGACTTTCTGCATGGCCACGATGTCGGCCACGTCGATGGAATCATCCTCGTTGGCATCAGCGGCAATCATTGCCGGAACCGTTGCCAGTCGTTCAATCACCAGGATGTGCTTGCGCATAGCCACGATGTCCGACACGTCCACCGAGCGGCTCGGCTTGCTGCGATCGGCTTTCTCGGCTCTCAGGATGATCTCGCTGGTATCGGTCAAGGTGTAGCCAAAGGCTCCTGTCTCATCGGTGATCTCCTGGCTTGTGGAGCCATTCTGCTCCAGGTCGACCGTCACGTTGATCACTGGCAGATCGCTGTCTCCTCCCATCCACACAGCGCCACTGACGGCAATCTGGTTGATGATGCTTACCTCACCCGCCTGGGTGGTCTCAGCGATGTCCTCTCCCGAGGCAGGGGCCACCAGGTAAGGGGTGGGGTCGTCCACCAGCTCTACCAGCCCCATCTCTCCTGCAGAGCCAATCAGGCGGAACTGCAGGGCAAAGAGGGTGTCGTCATCATCGACATTGCGGCCGATATCGGGGATATCCGCCTCATTCCACAGGAAGGTAAGGATGCCTTCGATGCGCTCACCGCTGGTTGAGTCATTCACAAAGGTGAAGTTCGTACTCTTGAAGTAAGGCTCCTCGTATTCGTAGGTCTGACCACCTACTGTCAGAGTTTTCATGTAACCCGCTGCATCGGTGACCACCACCTCCTCGGCTCCGGTGGTATCATTGGCTTGAGTCACCAGCTCCATCACGGTGGTGTCCCAGGCAAGGGTGCCCTGAACCCCTGAAATGGCCTCAAAGTTCTTCACCAGGAAGGGTACGGTTACGATGTCATTGGCCGCTCCACTGACTGCTTCAGGGTAAATGGCCACTGCATCCGGGTCCATGGGCTGGGTGGTGTCACCGCCGGTGCCTCCGTTATCACCACCGGTGCCTCCGGTGCCACCATCGTTGCTACCAGCGTATTGCAGGCAGATATGATCGATGTAGACCAGTTCACCGCCAATCTCCACATATTCAATCATTCCATCCAGGCGCAGCTCAAAGGCCACGTCGTTGTCCCCGGGGTTCGAACCTGCCGGGGTGCTGGGGGCCGCGTTGATGCTGACCAAAGCACCTCCGATGTTCTGTCCGTCTAGCTCAACGAAGTTGGCCGCATACATTG
>JALRAZ010000227.1 GCA_023257935.1 Verrucomicrobiota bacterium | reverse complement strand
GTGAACAGGGTGCCTTCGCCCTGCCGCGATTTCAGGCTGACCGGGATGTCGAGCGCCTTGGCCAGGCGATCGACGATGGCAAGGCTATTGCTGATTCATTTGAAAGGCATTTACAGGAAGCTATTGGCAACCCAACACTCGCCTTGGAGATGCTCCGCCAGATGTGTTTGTGCTCCCGCTCCAGGCATGGTTCTCAGCCCAACCTTGAAGCCGACCTGCTGATCCTGATCGAGGGTGCCGACCTCATCCTGCCCGAAGCACCCATCGCTCAGATGGGAGACATGGACCGCCGGCGCATGACCATTTGTCAGGACTGGTTCAGTGACCAGGATTTCCTTCGCTCGGGGGATGCGGTGATCCTGATTGCCGAATCGCGTAGCCAACTCCACCACCGCATTGCCAAGCTGCCTTGCCTGCTGGAAAGTGAAATCCCCGCACCGGATGAGGCCATTCGCAAACACTTTATCTCCTGGTTCAACCGCCACTTGAGCCAGGGAGAAGAACTCAAGCTCTGGAGCAGCCAAAGCCAACTGGCGAGTTTGACAGCCGGGCTCTCACTGCAGGCCCTCTTACAACTTCTCAAGGGAGCCATCCATGGCAAGGAAAAGCTACAACCCGCCGATGTGGTGAGCAAAGTGGAGTCTTTCATCCAAAGTCAGCTGGGGGATTCGGTGGTGGAGTTCAAGAAACCCGAACATCATCTCAAGGACGTGGTGGGTTTCACCAAGCTTAAGTCATTCCTGACCAGCGAGCTGATCCCTCGTTTCAAGATGGGCGGCAAAGCATCCCTACCCGGGGCTGCGGTGTGTGGCCCAATCGGGAGTGGCAAGACCTTCATCTTCGAGGCTGTGGCCACGGAAATGGACATGGTGGTGTTGGTGCTCAAGAATTTGCGAAGTCAGTGGTTTGGCCAAACCGATGTCATTTTCGAACGCCTTCGACGCGTGCTTGAGGCGCTATCGAAGGTGCTCATCTTCGTAGACGAAGCCGACACCCAGTTCGGCGCCATCGGCCCGAATGCCCACGAAACCGAACGTCGTCTCACGGGAAAGATCCAGGCGATGATGTCCGACCCGCGCCTGAGAGGCCAGGTATTCTGGCTTTTGATCACGGCGCGCATCCACCAGCTATCGCCTGACTTGCGTCGCCCTGGCCGCGTAGGGGACCTCATTATCCCGGTGCTGGATCCAGAGAGCGAGGATCGCCAGGCTTTCCTGGAATGGGTGATCCAACCGGTGCTGGGTCGCAAGCCCAAAGCCAATGAGCTGGATCATCTACTGGAGGCCATTGGGGATCTCTCCGCCGCCGCCATGGCTTCCCTACGTTCGGAGCTCAAGGCGCGCCAACTGCTCTGCAAGGCCGAGGCCCTGGGGATGGATGCCATCCTGGAAGTGGTGCACGACCACCTGCCTGCGGCTATTGCCACCACCCGTCACTACCAGACACTCCAGGCCCTGGTGCATTGCAGCCGGCGCAGTTTACTGCCGGACCCAAAGGTCAGTGAGGCTGATCGCGCAGGGTGGGAGGCAGAGATCCGGCAACTTGAGGCCAGTGGGATTCGATGAATCCTCCCCTTCTCTGACTCTTCCACCGGGTTGTTATGGCAAGACCAGGCGGTAGAGCTTGTCGTGCACGACGCCGGTCTTGACGCCCGCCGCGGCGGCGAGCTTCGCGAGTTCGAGGGCCTCCTCGACCGATTCGGCGGTCGGCTTCTCGGTGTAGATCGTCTTGCCCGCGGCGATCGCCTTGCGCAGGGCCGTCGCGCGAGCCTTCGTGACGAGGAAGTCCGCGTAGATCTCCCACCGCGGGTCGGCCAGCGCGCCGTCGAGGTCGGTCGTGTAGTCCTCGA
>JALRAZ010000226.1 GCA_023257935.1 Verrucomicrobiota bacterium | reverse complement strand
GGGTTCTGTCAAAACGAAGATCGATGATGCTGGCAGGCTTCTTCCCTGGCCATTGCTCGGCGACACCCCGACACAAGTGGCCTCCGGCGGTTTCAATGATCAGTTCAGCAGCTCTTAGGCTAGCCCGATCGACACTCTCTGGATCTGCTCCACGCTCAAAGCGGTAAGAGGCATCTGTGCGACAATCAAGTTGCTTGGCAGTGCGTCGAATGCTCGTGGGTGCGAAGTTTGCACTCTCAAGCAACACGTCCACCGTTTGGGAATTGATTTCGGAGTTGAGCCCACCCATCACCCCAGCCAGAGCGATGCTGCGGGTCTCATCGGCAATCATCAGCATCGTTTCATCAAGTGAGTGCTCCCGTTCGTCCAAGGTTGTGAAGGTCTCTCCCTCCCGAGCGCATCGAACCACAATACTCGGAGTCCTTCCCTCGCGAGCCTTCAGTAGGTGATAATCAAAGGCATGCAAGGGTTGTCCTGTCTCCAGCATGACGAAATTGGTCACGTCGACCACGTTGTTGATGCTTCGGATACCACAGTTTTCCAGCGTTTGGCTGAGCCACTTAGGGCTTGGGCCCACACTCACCCCGCGAATTAATCTGGCCTGATATCTGGGGCATTTCTCGGCATCCTCTATCTGCAGGCTGACCCAGTCATGGATGAGATCCTCACTTTCTGTGGGGCAGGCCTCCGGCTGGCGCAATGGGTTGCCGGTGAGAGCAGCGATTTCTCGAGCAATACCGATGAAGCTATTGTAATCGGGTCTGTTGGGGGTTACCTCCAGATCGAGAATCGTGTCTTCCTGGCTGGAGCCAAGATAGCTGGCCATGGGCGTGCCTGGTTTAGCATCCGCATTGAGGATCATTAGGCCGTCATGGTCCTGAGAAAGGCCAAGCTCGGACCCAGAGCACATCATGCCACATGATTCCACCCCACGTAATTTGCCTACCTTGATGGTGAAAGGTTTCTCGCCTTCTTTCGCAGGCAGTGAGTATCCCGGTAGGATGAGAGGAACCTTATCGCCAACCTTGAAATTTTTAGCCCCGCAGACAATCTGCCTGCTGCCCTTGCCATCGGCCACTTGGCAGACAGAGAGTTTTTCGGCATCTGGATGCGGCTTGCTCTCCAGCACTTCGGCTACCACGATCCCCTCATAGCCTCCACCAACCTTTTCCACGCCTTCGACTTCCAGGCCAAGCATGGTCAGTCTCTCGACCAGTTCTTCAGTGGACCAGTCGAAGTCCACATATTGCTTCAACGTGCTAACGGTGACTTTCATTCGAGTAATCTCTTATCAGATGACTTGGTGGCTAGAACTGTCTCAGGAACCTGAGGTCATTTTCGTAAAACAGTCGGATATCGCCGATACCATAGCGGATCATGGCGATGCGCTCGATGCCAAAGCCAAAAGCCCAGCCTGACCATTGATCAGGGTCATAACCTACGGCTTGGAATACCTTGGGGTGGACCATGCCACAGCCTGCTATTTCCAGCCACTCTTTGCCCATCTTTCGGGTTAAAG
>JALRAZ010000167.1 GCA_023257935.1 Verrucomicrobiota bacterium | reverse complement strand
CCCATTCATATGAGGCATTTGAATGTCCATGAAGACCACATCCATTCTGTTGTGCTTGAGGTATGCCAGCGCTTCAAGACCATCGGATGCCAGGTGAACATGACAACCCGCCATTTCCAACATGGTCTGAACGACCCGCTGATTGATTGGGTGATCATCTACCACCAATGCCTGGATACCCTCGTGATGAGAGGATTTCGGGGCCTCAGTTGGTTGGGCTGGCCTTGTTAAGGGGGGAGAATCTTGAAGTGATTCCCATGAGCGCCTCAGGGTTTCTGTTGTAGCAGGTTTCATCAGGCACCTGCAGGATTGCCTCAACCATTGGCTGACTATTTTTTCGGGTAATTTTTCTGGATGCAGGATGAGCAGGCCAGTATGCCGATCTTGTGTTTGATCGAGTATTGAGTTCACACAATCGATGATCCTCGCCAGGTCCCAGGCCACAGGGATATCGATCATGATAAGGGCCTCTTTATCCTTGATACCGGTAGGGCTTTGAATGATCTCGATAAGCTCAGAATGGGTCTTCAAGGCAATCAAAGACGAGGTCATGGCACTGAGAATGGAGCTGAGGCAACGACGGTTAGACTCTTCGGGTGAGAATAGGATAACAGCCGGACCAGAATTGATCGGTTTGGTGAAATCATTTGACCGAGCCATTTCGTTGTCTTGCTGCTGGCAATCCAGTTCGACCCAGAAAAGACTGCCTCGATTGGGTTCACTTTCAAAACCAATCGTTCCTTGCATCAGGGTAACCAGCTGTTTGGTGATGGGCATGCCAAGGCCAGTGCCGCCTCGATGTTCCTGGCCATTGGTCTGAATTTGCGTGAATTTTTCAAATACAGCCGATCTGGCATCCTGAGGAATACCAATGCCAGTATCCTCGATTTCCAAACGAATGCGCAGGATTCGGTTTTCTTTGGTTTCTTTTTTGAGCAGCCGGATTTCAACAAAACCTTCATCTGTGTATTTGATGGCATTGCCAAGAAGGTTGGTCACGATCTGGCGCATGCGATGTTTGTCGCCGATCAGTTGGCCATTGATGGACTGAGGTAGATGAAACCCGAGTTCTAAACCCTTGCGATAGGCTTGGCTGGCCATGAGTTGAAGGGAGGATTCAATTAATTCAACCAGATCATAGGGTTCACGAATGACCTCCAGATGGCCTGCTTCCAATTTGGACAGGTCGAGGATATCGTTGATAATCGCCAAAAGGCCCTCTGCCGATAGCTTGAGCAGATTGGCATGCCTTATGTCTTGCTCGGAGAGGTGTTTTGACTGAAGGAGGATGTTGGCCATGCCCAGAACTCCATTCATCGGGGTGCGGATTTCATGACTCATGGTTGCCAGGAATTCTGATTTTGCCTGATTGGCACTTTCAGCCGTTTCCTTGGCCTTGCGAAGGAATAGGGCTTCCTGCTGAGTGATCTCCCTTCTCTGGGCCGCCTGCAGCATGCTTTCAAGGACTTCGGGGTCGGATGCGGGTCCATGGGGGTTCAAGCTGTTAGAAGGTGAGGTGCTATTGCCTAGCAAAGCGACCCTCATGTTCATCAGCCATTGTTCATCGAGTTTTGCGCGCAATGGCTCCTGTTTGCGATGGCGCATCCACCCTATCAATCCAATGCTGGATACCAATCCCACGGAACATGTGATCAGGATGAGATCGTGCCAAAGTTGGGATGGTGAGTGATGGGTATCGATGGGCGATTCAGCTACCTGATGAGTAGGGGAATTTTGAGCCCCATGGGATTGTGTCCCTGCGATCAGGGCAAAGACCCCGATCAGCCATGTAGCTGCCAAGACCACCCTTGACCTGTGAAAAGACGGCAGGCTAGAAGCTGCCGGGAGACAGGCTGCTGACTGAAATTTGCCGGTGTTTGGTTCGGACATCGTAGGCAATCAGGAAGGGTGGGGGATTGGGAAGCTTTCAAATACCCGGCTGGAGTTTTGCTAAGGTGGCAATGGCGACATCAAATGGAGGCTTCAGGATACCTTGTTCGGTGATGATGCCAGTAATGAGTTCTGGGGGTGTGACATCAAAGGCTGGATTCCACGCTTCAGCCTGATCTGGTGCTACTGAACAACGTCCCATCACTCGCAGTACCTCTTCGGGGTTGCGGTGCTCGATAGGAATCAAGTCACCGCTTGGTAGCCTGCTGTCGAAGGTGGAGAATGGGGCGACCACATAGAAGGGTAAACGATGTGCCCTGGCTAGCACAGCCAGACCATAGGTGCCTACTTTGTTTGCTGCAGACCCATCTCCTGCGATCCGATCGGCCCCAACCATGACCAAGTCAACGGCTCCCTGTTTCATTAAGGCTCCAGCCATGTTATCACAGATAATGGTGCAAGGGATTCCAAGTTGCTGACATTCCCAGGCCGTGAGTCGGGCTCCCTGAAGGAGCGGGCGGGTCTCGTCGGCGTAAACGCGTTCAATCATGCCACGCTCATGACCCCTGATCACAACCCCGAGTGCAGTCCCCATTCCAGCGGTGGCGAGAAAACCCGTGTTACAATGGGTCAAAACCCTTGCCTTGGGGGGGAGGATGGACTGACCCTGCTCGGCCATCAGCTCACACCGTTGACGATCATCCTCGTGTAACTCGATAGCCATTTTGAGAATCACCCCTGGGATGTTTTCGACAGCATGAAGGTCCATTTGCTGTAATCGACCCATGATGCATTCCACTGCCCACTGCAGATTGACTGCCGTTGGGCGTGCGGCTTTAAGTCGATCGGCCTTTTCTCTCAGAGCGGCCATGTAGCCCTCAAAGTCCGTTTGGTTGATACCCCGGGCTGTAATCACCAAACCATAGGCAGCACTGACACCAATGGCGGGCGCTCCGCGCACCCTGAGGGCTTGTATGGCCTCAATAACCTCATCAAGCGTTTCCAGCGGGCGGTATATTGTTTCCTGTGGTAGCTTGGTTTGATCTAGGAGGATCAATCGCTCTTCATTTGGATCCCATTTCAGTGTTTCGATCATGGTCTCTTTGGTGCCTGAGGCAGGTTGCTGGCCCTGAAGGGAACGTTCAGGGGGTGTTTGCGATTTTCTAAAGGAAAGTGAACACGTTTGCCCAGGCTATGCGATTCAAGTATGGCCAAAATCATTTCCGTGGCAACCATGGCTTCGCGTAGGCTGGATTCGGGTGCGCGATCATCTTCAATCGAGGCAATGAGATCCTTGCAGGCGATTCGGTTCCCTTCTTGGAGTCCTCCATTTTCCAGAGATTCAGGTTGCCCCATTCCGCCCGAACTGACTGGTGTCCAAGGCTGATTACGTCCGTGGTTTTGCCAATCAGATGAGGCTAAGTAGTAGGCAGCAGGCAGAAATCCTGTTCCCATGGTCAGCAATCCTTCACTGCCACGGATCGTGATACCAAAGCGGCTGGGATTGGCAGCCGTGTTAGCACGTGAGCTGAAATAACCGAGGATACCGTTTTCAAGACCATAGATCGCGTGAACTTGGTTCCCAGCAAAGGGCCCCAGGCCCTCGTTACCAGGTCTGATATCTTTGTTTGTGACAAGTCTGGTTGATTCGAGTAACGAGCCCGAACACCAGTTTGGTGCTCCTCCGAGATGGTGCATGAGGTCGAGCACATGGGTTCCGAGCACCCATAGATCCTCAACGCCTCCTCGGTGATCATCCTTGCCCCTTGCATGGATTTCCATGATGTCGCCGAGGTGACCTTCATGAATCAACCGATAGACAGATCTAAGGATTGGGCTGTAACGGGTTTGGTGAGCCACCGCTACCTTGGTGTTGGCTTGAGTGCAGGCAAGCTCCATGGCATCGGCTTCTTCCATGCTGCGACAGAGCGGCTTTTCCAAGTAGATCCCCTTGACCCCTGCCTGTGCTGCTGCAACGACCATGTCGCAGTGTTGGTCGACCCACCTGGGAGCGATGCTAACCAGATCGGGCTGGATTGCCTCAAGCATGGTGCGGTAATCCAAGTAGGCGTGGGTCGCACCCAAACGGGTTGCTGCTCTGGCCAGGCCTTCAGGGTGATCGTCGGCGACGGCAACTATTTCAGTCTCAGGGAGCTGCTTCCACACCACATCCAGACCGTGACCGTAGTTTCCTCGGTTGGTACTTCCAATGACGGCGACACGGTAGGGGACAGGCATGGGAATGATGGCTTGAGTGGACTGCTAACAGATGCAGGCCCTTGCAACAAGGATCAATCCCTAAGAGCTTAGCAAGTTTAGGCTGTGACTTGTCGCATCTTACTGGGCGATAACTTTCTGCCGACCAAGTAGAAGAAAAGGGTAGCTTCCAGTGCCAGCATCAGGGCGAGGGTTGCCCACTGAGCCACTTCCCATTGCGCTTGAGTGAGAATCCATAGCCCCTGCATGGCGTTGAGCAGGCATACTGTCCATACAGCCCATCGGTTAGCTTGCCAATGGTGGCTTGCTATCATGCCAATGGCAATGAGCTTGATTTGGGTGAAGTTAAAAATCATCAACCACTTGAAAGCCGCACTCATGAAACCGTAGCTGTGCAGCCCAACCCCGAGCATGTTCACCCCGAACCATGAAAAAGCAGTGACGATATTACCAAAAATAGCCAGGTTCATCAGGCCACGTTCCCTGATCATCCCGCCCCACCGGGCATGCAGGATGAGGGCATTCCAGATAACGATCAGGAGGGCGCCATTTTCTTTTGGATCCCAACCCCAGAAACGCCCCCAAGACTGATCGGCCCATATCCCACCCAGAACCGTGCCTACGAAACTAAATAGCGTGGAGAAGCAGACCACTCCATAAACCATTTTTGCCAGGGACTTCGCTGTGGATTCAGGAAGGGAGCCGGGGAGGAACCCGCGCATGACATAAATGATGCCTAGAAACCCAGAGACAAAGGTGGAGGCGTAACCTAGTGTGATGATCACCACATGGGTGGCGAGCCAGAAGTTGGTGTCCAGCACAGCTCTTAAAACACCCATGGTGTCACCGGTGAGGGACAAGTTGTGTGCGATGATCAAGGAAAGCAAGCCGACGAGGCTTGCGATGGCCGAACCGATTCCATCCTTGTAGACCCTCTCGATCACCAAGCCGAGAAGCACGGCTCCCCAGCCTACAAATACTGCTGAACTGTATAGGTTTGTGACAGGGGGACGGCCTTCTATCAACATGCGCGTGATCAGCCCCACAGTGTGGATCAAGGCCGCGAGGGCAATGAGCATGACTGCCGTTCGTCTCATGCCATCTGAATCTCTGAACCAGCTCATGCATGCCAGCAGGAAGGCAAACAAATACAACACACTGCTTCGATAGAAAGGCGAATAACGATTGTAACGGTATTCAATGCCGGTTCGTTTGACCTCGGTCTGATATCCAGCTTGCAATGAGTTGAGGTATTGATCCAAAGACTGGTTGAATTGATCGGCTCGACCATGATGGAAAGCCGACTGCATGCTTGCGAAGGATTGAATGGCCGGCTTTATGGTCCTGGTTTGGATTGCCGTGATGAGGTTTGTCCCGATGGTACTCCAATCATCACTGGCTCCTGCCTGTCGCTCGGGAGGAATCATCAGTGTCCTGGCACCGCTCAGCAGCTGAAATCGGTCCATGTAAGAGGAGAAGAGATTGAGCTGGTTCTCGTCATGCTCCTGACCTTGGTTTTGCAACCTCCATGCTTCGATCCCTGGCCCGATCGAGGCGAGGTAGGTGTCCAGTTCGGCTACCATGTCATGAGCGTCTTCTGGAGCCATGGTGTTTTTAAGTTCCAGATAGATGTTGAGGGCCTGGTATGTTTTGAGAACCGCTTTTTCGAAAGGGGACCTGAGTGCCTCCTCGCGGTCGAAAGCACTACGAGCATGCCCCATGATGGCAGGGTAGTGAGGTCTCATTTCCAGAAATGTGAAGTAACGCAGTCCCGAGCGTTCCAACCCTGCCTCCATGAGCCCCAATTCATCCAACAACTCGGGATGATTGATAGCAAAAATATAACGTTGATCGGCTATCTCAGGATGCATCATGACTTCCATCAGCCATTGCGACGCATTGAGCTTCCTCGGGCGCTTGGAAAACTGATACCATTTGCGCTCGGTCAGCTGCACTCCGCCATTTTGAGCCAATTGATTGAGGTCGCCCCAACTGCCCTTGGCATCCTGTCCGTCCAGGGGCACCTTCCTCGTGCCGCGGATTTGAATCAAGGCATTCATCGCCACAGAATCCAGAGGTTGCAGGCGTCCTTCACGCAGCACTGGAATCCGCCCAAACCCAACGTCATTCATGGGTCCAGCTGGTTTGGGTTCCCTCAGGGCCGAGAGCATCATCAGTCCAAAAAGCGCTGTGACGAAATAAGGGATTTTTGTCTTCATGAGTGAGATTGATGAGGCAGCTTGAGGGCTCCAGTTTAATTTACGTGGAAGCCGAGGAGGGTTCCAGAGCTGTTGTGTTTGGGCGACGTTTGCGCAGGAATCCAACCAGGTGGATCATGAATTGAATCGTGAGTCCAAGGCCAACCATGACGCAGGCCAGGTAAGGGCTGACCCAAGTAGGATTCTTGACAACTTGAAAGGTTGAGGAGGGGTCCAGGCCCTGACGCTGGACCATCTCTCCAGCAGTCATCTGGTACTGATAGAAAGTCAGGCCCTGATACCGGAGCGGGTGATTCATGTAGATTAGGACCTCACGATCCTCGCCCGTTTGGCGGTTTCTTAGCTGCACCCGACTCGCAAAATTTCTGGGCTCGTTGGTCCCTGTGTAATTTTCATGGGTGGCCTTGAGCAGTGTCATGGAAAAATCTTCATAATATCGCTTGGCACGCATCCCGATACTGTATTCCCGTCCCTGGTATGTCCATGTCTGCGGGTCCAAGATGGTTGCTACAAACCACTTTCCAACCGAGGTACCGCCGTCCATGACCTCAATGATTGCCGCTCGGGTATCTCGAGAGTCCATGGAAGTCTGGGGGGGCATGGGTTTGAGGTAGACATTGGAGAAGCCGGTTGTGGCCTCGACGCGCTGGTAATCGGCGTGATCGGCCTTGAGTTGGCCCTGACTATCTTCCAATGTGCCAGTCAGCGATACATTGGGCCAAAATGCTTCGATCTTGAGTTGGAAAGGCAGTGATGGATTGTTGATAATAGCTCCCTGCTTGCTCTGAACCAAAGATTCAGCAAGAGCATAGACCTTGTCTTTGGCTGGATTGCCCTGGTCAATGATCACCAGCTCGTTGATCCTGAAATCAGATGAATGCGAACTGGTGGCTCCTTCTTTGATTTCCATGGCACTTTCACGGGAAAGCAGATCGGTAGCTAGTTGCCCAAGGAGGAGCAGGATGATGCCCAGGTGAGAAATGCAGATGCCGATTTTTTTTCTCGTCCATTTGAACTTAGCCATGAAAGCCGCGATCAGGTTAATCATGAGCAGGATGCCCACCAAGTAACCACCTGGCATGATGGGTATTTGCCAGTCGCTTCCCTCAGGTCCCCAAAAGACAAAAAGGCTTTTAAAATATCGATCCTGAACCAAATAGAGCCCCTGCTCAACCTGTGCCAGGGTGCCGACAAAAACAATCAGCATGGAGAAACTCAGGCAGACAACCGTGAGTTTGAGCGAAGTGATGAGATGCCAGAGTTGCTTCATGATCTACTCAAATGAGATGGACTGAACAAATTGTCTGAAAACATCGGTTTCTCGATCAATGGCTTTCGAAGGTCCCATGGCCTTGATGAACCAGGTCTGATCGCCAAAGGGAAGGATGGCAGCCAGAATGCTTTGGTCCTGGCCTTCCAGTGCCACAAGTGTTGCGGTTTGTTCGCCTACGGTAATTGCTTCAGTCATGGAAGCCACACCCTCAGCATCGGTTGGAGGCAAGCCGATCTGGCGGCGCCATCGGTTGATGTTGGGTAAGAGGCCGCCCGCGCCACCCCCTAGACTTGATAGGGTGATATCAGCCAGACCGCCGTCTCCATCGGCAGCAAAGCTCGCAAGGATCATGGAACGAGGTCCGGTTTCCTTCCAGGTTGACGGGACAACCCAATCGGGCAAATCGACTTGGGCAGTTGAGTTGGAAGGAGGATTGGCTCGTGGCTGCGAACCCGTCGCAGGGGGCATGCTACTGGTTTGGATAGCGCCCTGTAGGGCATAAAGGTCCACTGAGGCCAAGAAATCCTCGAACCCGCTCAGGTTAGATTCAAGGAATGCCCCTTGCCCAGATAGTTTGAAAAACCAAGTGCCGGTGGGTGCTTTGACAAAAGCTGTGACGATGCGCATGCCTGCCATGTCGCCTGGAACGCCTTCGGCTGCGGTCAGATCAAAGAGCCTGCCTTCCATCGATCCGATGGCTATGGCTCTGCTGTTGGCGTCCATCTCATCTTCGCCGATTGGCGTCAGCTGAAGCTGCTGGCGCCAAAGGTTGACAATTTCGTGGTCTGCGACTTGCAGGTCGGGCATGGGAAGGATAGCCACCTCGGCAGATTGGTTGGCTTCGCCTGTGATCCTGAAAGTGGCCAGACGCATGCTACTGGCGTTGTCTGCCTTCTCCCAATTGGATGGCAAAACGTAGGGTTGATCTTTGATCACCTCATAGATGGCGATTTGCCCATCCTGCTGACATCCTGAGGTTAATAAAAGCCCCACCCAGGCTAAGGCGTTTACCTTAAACAGGTGCGTGATCCGGCGGCTCCAGCCCTTGTTCGAATGGCCCAAAGCAGCGTTGTGAGTGATTTTCCTCATGAACCTAAGTCGATGACAATGTGCGCGAAGGTTGGGTTTAATCAAGAGGTATCTTGAAGGAGTGTGTCCAGGTCCTCTGTCCATAGGCTTGTGGTCTTGGGATGACTCGGGATTGTGCCTTCGCTCTTTTTTTGACCGAGTTTTTCAGAAAGTTGAATCGCAGACCAGGGCCCTCATTCGTGGCACCCTGTGAAACCTCATTCATAGTGCAGTCAGTTCGAGGCAACATGTGATGCCCGCTTACGGCCACTGCATTAGACAAACTCAGGCTGAAGTGGGCTTTTTGTGCCAAAATGAAGCATCGGTTGGGCCGCCAGGGTGACAAACGCCGAGGAGTCTACCCTTGGACCCAGCAAAAGAGTGGGCAGGGCAGGGCAAGTCAGGAGAAGTATGAAAAAAGGATAAAAAAAGAAATGGTGGCTGAACCCAGACTTGAACTGGGGACACGCGGATTTTCAGTCCGCTGCTCTACCAACTGAGCTATTCAGCCACCCTATGTCTTGCGACAAGGGCGGTATTCAACGATTTGGACCTCGCTTTGACAAGCCTGAAATGGATCTCAGATTGGTTTTGTCTCCTGGGCTAAGGTAAATCGACTCAAATTATGACCGATCCGTCCTTTCAAACGGGATACAAGGCAATGGTGAAGGCCTAAATCATAGGCCCTTGTTTGTGGATTGCCTTAAGCTATCACTGCCGATTAATCTGGGCAGGGCCTGTTAAATGCTTTTCATTTCACGCTCAACCTGGCTTCGATACGATGAAATCCTCCTCAACACGATGGGTCTACCTGTTGTTCTGCTTCCTTCAAGGCGTGCTACTGGGTGATGAGAATGATGGTCGCCTGAATATTTACTGGATTGATGTCGAAGGGGGTGCAGCAACCCTTGTGGTAAGTCCTGGAGGTCAATCCATCCTGATTGATTCTGGTAATCCTGGCCAGCGCGATGCGGATCGTATCCATGAGGTGATCACCCAGCGTGCTGGGCTAGACCATCTTGATTTTTTAATCACAACGCACTTCCACTTGGATCATTTTGGTGGAGCAGCTGAGCTAGCTCAAAAACTCCCGATCCATGCTGTTTATGACAAGGGAATCCCCTCCGAGAGCCCTGATCGACAACGTCCCGATGCTCGTTTCCCACTGCTGATCAAACCTTACCGTGACATGAACGTTGGTCAGCGTCATCTCATTTTGCCAGGCTCTGAAATACCTCTACGACAACGGAATGGAAGCCCTCCTCTGACCTTGCGTTGCCTAGCTGCCAACCGGCAAATGATCGATATACCAGTTACCGAAAGCTCCTTGATCTGCCAGGAAGAGGTCCCTCCCAAGGCACAAGATCTATCTGATAATGCAAGTAGTGTCGTGTTGTTGCTTGAATTCGGGCCTTTTCGCTTTTTTGACGCCGGCGACTTAACCTGGAATATGGAGCATGCCTTGGTTTGTCCTGTGAATCGAGTGGGCAAGGTTGATGTATATCAGGTGACACATCATGGGTTGGATCAAAGTAATCACCCCAGCTTGCTGAGAGCCCTTGAACCTCGAGTCAGTATCATGAACAATGGCGTGACCAAAGGTTGTGGGGCCAACACATTTGAGACCCTCAGCTCTTTGGGGTCTTTGCAAGCCATGTATCAATTGCATCGTAATTTAAGAGAGGATGATCACCACAATGCTCCGGAAGAACACATCGCCAACCTGTCCAAGGAATGCCAGGGTCTGCCTCTTAGATTGATCGTTTCACCAGATGGAACCTCATATGAGGTGGAGGTCAGCCGCTCGGGGCATCGGAGGCGTTTTGAGACGCGGTCGACTTCAGATCAATGAGCTGCGGCAAAAGCCTCCCGTAAAGATCCGCATGAACAAAATAGGTATCTACCCAGGTAGTTTCGATCCGCTGACCCATGGTCACCTGGATGTTATCCGCCGAGCGGTCAAGCTCTTTGACCATGTGATTGTCGCTGTCGCCACCAATGAGGCCAAGCGGCCTTTATTCAGCAAGGGGGAACGTTGCCAGCTGGTCAATGAAGCCATTGAGGGCATTCCCGGTGTATCTGTGGATGCGTTTGAAGGACTCCTTGTGGATTATGCGGCAAGGAAGAATGCCCATGCCATTATTCGGGGCCTGAGGGCCATTTCTGACTATGAATTTGAGTTTCAGATGGCACTCATGAATCGCCAGCTTAACAGTGATATTGAGACCATTTTTATGATGCCTAAGGATCAATATACCTTCATCAGTTCAGGCATGGTGAAAGAAGTGGCTAGCCTCGGCGGCGATATCCGCCCCTTTGTTCCTGAAGCCATTCATGATGCCATGAAAAAGCGCTTTCCTTCCCAATACTCTCCAGGTCATTCATCACATCCATTGAATTCATGAGACTCTTAGTAAACTTGCGTGACTTGGAGGCGGAATCTGAGAGCTTTCAAGGAGAGGTTGATGTCGATGCGCTCGATCTGAACCTTGCGGATGAACTCATTCGACCTGATGGAGGGTTGCAATATGACCTGGTGATAGATCGGCATGAACAGGGGCTCTTGCTCCATGGAATCCTGCGCCAGTCCTTTGTTTGTGAATGCGCCCGATGTTTGCAACCGTTCGAATGGTCCATTGAATTATCCGATTGGTCTGGGTTTGCCTCATTGGAAGGGGACGATGCCCTGGAAGTGCAGAATGATTTGGTTGACTTGACGGAGGTTCTAAGAGAAGATGTTCTGCTTGCGCTGCCGCAGCATCCACACTGCGGAGATCAATGTCCTGGTCTGGTTGAAAGTCATTCGGCATCGCAAACTTCCCTTGGACGGGAATCTTCGGAAGAAGTATCGCCTTGGGAAGCTCTTGATCATTTAAGACTAGAAAACGAAAAAGACTGAATCATGGGTGTCCCAAAGAGAAAACCTTCGCGAAGTGCACAACGCAAACGCCGAGCATCCAACAGTGTCCTTCATCTGCCGCAGCTCAGCGTGTGCCCCGAGTGCGCTGCCCCTTACGTGCCCCATCGAGTTTGCCCCAGTTGCGGGCAATACAAGGGCAAGCAGGTGGTGAATATCGAGTCATACGGCTGATTCAGCTGGCCGACTCCTTATTTACTCAACCCATTCTCAACCTTCTGAGTCGATGCGTATTGCTGTCGATGTCATGGGTGGCGACCATGGCTGCGGCGTCATTGTGGATGGTGTCATCCAGGCTCTGAACCAGCTTGCCGGACTGGAAACAGCTATCTTGGTCGGTCGAGAGCCTGATATCCTCAAAGCTCTCGAAACTCGGTCCATCGGTTCGTCTCGTCTCAAAATTCAGCACGCCGATGAGGTCCTTGCCATGGATGACCGCCCGATGGATGCGGTGCGGCGCAAGAAAGACTGTTCCATCACCGTTGGAGTCAATCTCCTCAAGCAGGGAGAAGCCGATGCTTTCCTTTCTCCTGGCAACACCGGCGGCGTGGTGACAGCATCCACGGTTAAACTCAGAAGACTGCCAGGGCTTGAGCGCGCTGGCATCGCGACGGTATTACCGACGCCTCAAAACGATTTTGTTCTCCTTGATGCAGGTGCCAACGTCGACTCAAAACCCATCCACCTAGCTCACTATGCCGTGATGGGGAATGTCTACGCCAGGGAGATACTTGGCATTCCTAACCCACGAGTCGGGATACTTAGTGTTGGCACAGAGGATATCAAAGGCAACGATTTGACCTTGGAAGCGTTTTCTCTGTGCAAGCAGCTCGATTTGAATTTTGTGGGCAATGTCGAAGGCCATGACCTCTTCTCCAATCGTGTCGATGTCGTCGTCTGCGATGGGTTTGTTGGCAATGTGGTGCTCAAGTCTTGCGAAAGTCTGGCTCAGAACCTCTTTTCCTGGTTGCGCGAGGAACTCACTGCCGGTCCAGTTAGGAAAATCGGGGCCTTAATGGCCAAGGGTGCTTTTCGCACTATTAAGCGGAGGATGGACCCCGATGCATACGGGGGTGCCCCGTTGTTGGGGCTCAACAGCAATGTGTTCATTGCTCATGGCTCGGCCGGAGCCAAGGCTGTTAAAAATGCCATCCGCATGACCTACAGTGCCTTTGACCACCAGATCAATCAACAGATGACGGAGGCGATCTCAGTGGCTAATGAAAAAATGGAGATTGCCTAACTGCCTCAATGATGATCAAGCAACATGACTGACTTACCGAGTAAAAATGTCGATTTCGTCAACCCCAGGGCGGCGCTCAACCTCAAGGGACGCACCTGCTCCATTGTTTCGGTGGGATCCTACGTGCCAGATCGGTGCATGACCAATGCTGACCTTGAAAAGTTAGTCGATACAACGGATGAGTGGATCACAACCCGCACTGGCATCAGGGAGCGACGGATTGCAGCTGAGGATCAATTCACATCGGATCTGGCCGCAGAGGCCGCCATAAAGGCGCTGAAGAAGGCAAATATCAGTGCTGATTCGATCGATTTGATTATCGTAGCCACCATCACGCCCGATATGCCTTTCCCCAGCACGGCATGCTTGGTCCAACAGAAAATCGG
>JALRAZ010000147.1 GCA_023257935.1 Verrucomicrobiota bacterium | reverse complement strand
CTATTCTCCTACTGAGGCTCAACTTGCCCATGAGGCAGGCTCGGACCTCATCAAAATTTTCCCGGCAGATGGGCTAGGCCCCAACTACATCAAAGCTCTGAAGGCACCTTTGCCGCACCTGCCCATTGTACCCACTGGGGGTGTCAACCTTGACACCATGGAAGCGTTTCTAAGAGCCGGTTGCCATGCCTTGGGGGTTGGATCCTCACTGATCAGTCAGGCCATACTACAACAATCAGACTGGTCAGCCCTGAGGGAGCGAGCACAAGCCTTCAGTCAAGGATTCCAGCAAATCGCCAAAACCCTCTGAGCCCCCATTCGATTCATGCATCCAATCACATTGAACCTTAGCCCCTGCCGACTTGCGGATTTTCAAGGGCTTCACCATATCAAATCAGGCAAAGTGAGGGAAATCTTTGATCTAGGAGATCAGTTGCTCTTTGTCGCCACCGACCGCATCTCTGCCTTTGACTGCATCATGCCTAATGGCATTCCCGGCAAAGGAACCATCCTGACCCAGATCTCTCACTTCTGGTTTGATCATTTTGAGGACCTTGTCAAAGGACATCGAAATCTGGGAACCAGTGATCCCCTTCCCGATAGCCTCGAGCCATGGAAAAGGTGGCTTGAAGGACGAAGCATGGTGGTCGAGAAGACACGCCCTTTGGCCATAGAATGTGTGGTCAGGGGCTACCTTGCCGGATCGGGCTGGAAAGAATATCAACAAAACAAGACCGTCTGCGGTATCTCTCTTCCCGATGGCTTGCTTGAATCTGCGGAGCTACCCGAGCCCATCTTCACACCCGCCACCAAGGCGGAAGAAGGACACGACGAGAACATTTCCTTTGATCAGGCCTGCAACCTAGTGGGAAGAGAGATCGCCGAACAGGTTCGAGCATTGAGCCTCAAACTTTACGAACGTGCCAGGGACATGGCCCGTGAAAAGGGAATCATTATTGCCGATACCAAATTTGAATTCGGGTTGAAGGATGAGGAACTCATTCTGATTGATGAGGTCCTGACTCCTGATTCATCGCGTTTCTGGCCAGCAGACAAATATCAGGTTGGGGGTTCACAACCCAGTTTCGACAAGCAGTTCGTACGCGACTACCTAGAAAGCCTGGACTGGGACAAGTGCCCACCAGCCCCGTCCCTGCCTCCTCATATCGTCCAACAGACTCAGGAAAAATACCTGGAAGCGTTCAGAAAGCTGACCGAGCGTAGCGTCAAACCCATACCGATGCCCTAATTCAAGCTGACAGGAGGGATGGCTACCAGTGCATCTTGATTTGCTGAAGCCAATCAACTGACTATTTGGTTCGGGCCTTGCCTATCCAAGTCGACCCATGCATGCTCTTGAGGCCTATGGGAGCCTATCAGGTCATCGCCCGAAAATACCGTCCCCAGCGATTTGAGGAAGTGGTGGGACAGGACCATGTGACTCACACCCTGGCTCAGGCCATCCAGAGACGACGGATCGCCCACGCCTATCTCTTTTGTGGCCCCAGAGGCACAGGCAAGACAACCCTGGCGCGTATTTTTGCCAAGTGCCTCAATGCCACCGACGGTCCTCGAACTGATTTTGCTGAGGATGATCCACGATGCCAAGAAATCACCGAGGGCAGGGGCCTGGATGTGATGGAAATTGACGGAGCAAGTAATCGAGGGATCGAAGAAATCCGAGAACTCAGAGACACCATTCACTACGCACCCGCAGCAGCCCCATTCAAGATCTACATCATTGATGAGGTTCACATGCTCACCAAGGAAGCATTCAATGCCCTGCTCAAAACCTTGGAGGAGCCTCCCCCTCATGTGAAATTCATGTTCGCCACCACCGAACCTGAAAAAGTGCTTCCCACGATTCTGTCTCGCTGCCAACGCTTTGATCTAAGACGCATCCCCGATGCTCAGATCATGCAACAGCTTAGGCAAATTGCATCCTCAGAAGGCGTCGAAATTGAATCAGAAGCCCTTCAGGCCATAGCTCGCGGTGCCGATGGAGGCATGCGTGATGCCCAGTCAACCCTTGATCAGCTAATTAGCTTCTGCGGAGAGAGGATTGCCGAAACCGATGTGCTTTCCATGTTCGGACTCACCTCGCGAGACCAGATCCTCTCCCTGGCGCGGGCCATGGTAGATCGAGACAGCGCCGCGGTCCTACGATCCCTCGACCAGTTAATCGATCAAGGCAAAGACCTGGGGCGCTTGCTTGCTGACCTTCAGGACCACTTTCGCCACCTTCTCTTGCACAAGATTTCTGGCTCTGAGGCCCCTTTAGGTGAACTCTCCGAGGCTTCCCTGCAATCTATCCAACAGCAAGGAGAAATCCTCAATACTGGCCAAATTTTGCGCCTGCTGGACAATCTCAACCGAACTGAATCTCGACTACGAGAAGCCACAGCAAAGCGGATTGCTGTGGAGGTAGGATTGATACGCGCCTCCGAATCCCTCGACCACCGGGAAATTGATGACATCATCAAGGCCCTAAGAAAACTTAAAGAGCACCCTGATGCCCCAGCGAGTCAAGCATCAAGCCCCACCCTGCCTCGTCCCAACCCCAGAAAAACGGTTCCATCCGGTGCGGCCCCCGAGCCTTCCGTGACGTCTCAACCTACGAAATCAACCCCAACCCCTGATACCAGCCAAGAAGCGCCATCGCCCAGCACCTCAGGAGAGGCTATGGACCCTGAAAAAGCCTGGCAGGGTGTCCTTGAATTGGCCTCCAAGGAAAACCC
>JALRAZ010000146.1 GCA_023257935.1 Verrucomicrobiota bacterium | reverse complement strand
ATCATCCATCAAACCCACCAAGGGGTCGTGTCGGCCCATAATCATGCCGTGCGCGAAGCCCGAGCGCAGTGGATAGCGAGGATGGATGCCGATGATTTAGCTTCTCCAGACAGGTTCTCTTCTCAGTGGGATCTGGCACATCGAAAAGGCCTAGAACTGGTCGGAGGCATGGTTCAGATCGTTGGCCTCGATGGCAGGGCAGCACCTGGCATGCAGCGCTATGAAAAATGGCTCAATCAACTAACCGAACATGCCAGCATCATGGATCAGCGTTTCATCGAAATGCCTATGGTTAATCCAAGTCTTTTTGGGCATCGGCGCTGGTTTGCCCATCAGTGCCGAGAGGGTCCCTTCCCTGAGGATTACGATTGGTTCCTAAGGATAGCCAATTCCCCCAAATTACGATTAGGAAAAGTATGCCAAACCATCCTAAAATGGCGAGATCACCCCAATCGAGCCACCCGCCAAGACCGACGCTATCGGAGCCGTGCTTTCGATGACTGCAAACAGCAGCACCTACTAGAAGGTCCACTGAAGCATCATAAGGAAGTCCTTTTCTGGGGGGCGGGTCAGGCAGGCAAACCTTGGATCCGCAGACTCTTGGGCCTGGGGTATCACATCCGCATCATTATTGACGTGCATCCCGGCAAGATCGGGCAAGTGATCCATGGCGCTGAGGTCAAGCCCCCCACTTTCATGAGGCAAGACACGTGGCCTGGGGTCCCTCTTTTAGCCGCTGTCGGCACCAAAGGAGCACGGGAGAAGATCCGTCAACACTTGTGCCAGACAGGAGGCAATCAAGGTCGTGATGTGTGGTTTCTGGCATAGGAGCCCAGCTAAAAGGAAATTCCAGCACAGGAATTGTAACTTTTAACCCACTGAACGAGTCTAGAGGAGTGTCCAATTTGAAAGACTACCCTATCAGCCAGGTCACTCTCCGAAGGTGAGATGACTAGGCGAGACATGAACCTGGCCACCACCCCACTTTGACCTAAACATGCCCAAGCTAACAATTTTTGGATCCGCCTCTCGCAACCTGGTTATGAGTTTGTTCATCGCTCTCGCAATGACATGGGTGCTGATGGCCCAGCAATCTGACCTGATCAAGGAGTTCGATACTGATGGCGATGGGAAGCTCAATCCTGAAGAACGCATCAAGATGCTTCAGAGCGTTTCTGACCGGTCGGGCGCATCTGAGCGAAGCATGCAAAGGGCCCAAGAAAGTGGTCCACTAGCCTCACCCAACCGGGGACAGTTAGGAGGCCCCACAAATGGCGCATTCAATCTCGAGCCTGAATCGATCACCCAAAAGTTTGACCAAAATGGAGATGGTCGCCTCGACGCGTCAGAACGGGAGGCTGCCAGGCAAGAGGCGCAGAAAATGCCCCGACGCGGCCCACGGCTAAGAGATAACAGATCTCTTGGAGTGCCAGCCGTTGGCCCAAGCCTCAGCCCAAAGGATGTCTCTACCTACCCCGAGGAGGAACTTTATGCCTCCGACATCCTCAAGACAGTATTCCTCAACTTCGATATCGCAAACTGGGAAGAAGAGCTGGAGGCTTTCTACAGAACCGATGTTGAGATACCAGCTCGCTTAGAGCTCGACGGCCAGGTTATCGAAGAGGTGGGGGTGCGCTTTCGCGGCAACACCTCAAGTAGCATGGTGCCGCCAGGCCGAAAAAAATCGCTCAACATCAGTGTCAATTTTTCTGACAAGGATCAAAAACTTCAAGGATTCAAGACGCTCAACCTGCTTAATGCTCACACGGATCCGACAGTGATGCGTGAAGTGCTTTTTGGCCTGATTTCCCAGGAGTATCAACCATCGCTCAAAGCCAACCACATGAGGGTGGTGATCAATGGCGAAAACTGGGGGATTTATGTCAACTCACAACAATTTGATTCCATTTTTTTGACCGAAGCCTTCGGCACATCCAAGGGCATTCGCTGGAAGAAACCAGCCAACCCTCGAGAAGGTAACGGCATGGCCTATCTGGGAGATGATCCGGTCAATTATCGAGGATTTTACGAACTCAAGACCAGCCTTGATGACCCTCGCGATGCGTGGGACCATTACATCCGCATGGCCAAGGCGCTAGCGGAGACTCCTGTCGAAGAACTTGCGGAGGTCATGGAACCGTATCTTAACGTGGATGGAGCCCTTTGGTTTCTAGCTTTGGAAAATGTATTCATCGACTCCGATGGTTATTGGGTTAGGGCAAGCGACTTTAATTTTTACCAGGATCCCAGAGGGCGCTTTCACATGATCGCGCACGATAATAATGAAACCTTTCGATGGCCCGGGGGGCCTGGGCTCAACGGCCAAATTCAGGGAGCATCACTTGATCCGCTTTTCGGCGTAGGGGATGCCAACAAGCCACTCCTTCGACTTCTGGAAAACCCTCAGCTGCGCATGCGATATTTGGCCCACGTTAGGACCATCGCAGATGATTGGCTCGATTGGGGGAAACTGGAACCCATCATCAAAAAAATGCGCCAGCTCATCGAGGGGGACATTAAAAAGGAAACCCGACGCCCCGGAGGCGAAACCCACGCCGATTTTCTGGCAGGTCTGACCCATAGCGTGCCCCAGAATAGATCTGACGAGAATAAAACCCCGAATCTTCAAACTTTTATTGAGCAGCGAAGGGAGTTCCTGAGCCAGCATCCCTTACTAAGTTTACCGGCAGCCGAAATCCAATCACTGGAAGTAGGCAATCCTGAGAGCCAACCCAATCCATTGGGGCGACTCTTGATCCAGACCCAAATCAAAGCAACCCTGGCCAGTGGCCATGCCGCGGCATCCCAAATGGTTCTGCATGTCAAATCATCGCCCATGGAGCCTTTCATCGCCAAGGTGATGACTCCATCGGGCGAAGGCGTCTTCGAAATAACCCTCAAGAACCTCACTCCAGGACAAGATCTATTTTATTACCTTGAGGCCAGAGGCAAAAGCGGGCTTTCCGGATCAGCTTTTTTTCCAACCACGGCCTCACATCAACCGTTTCAGGCACTGATGCTACCAAAACATACCGACTCACCCAATGGTCTCATCATCACTCGAGTTATGGCCAACAACCAAAATTATCTGGCCGATCCCCAAGGAGATTTTGACGACTGGATTGAGTTGACCAATGCAGGCCAGCAGCCTGTCGAGCTTTCAGAAATTTTTCTCAGTGATGATGGGCAACGTCCGCTGAAGTGGACCTTTCCGCCCAACACCCCTCTGGCAGCCAACGAAAAAATCATTGTGTGGGCTGATGGTGAATCAAATGGTGCCATAGGATTCCATGCCAATTTCAAACTTTCAGCTGAAGGCGAGTCAGTCTACCTATCTCGAAGGAGCAAGGGGCAGATTCAATTACTGGATCATTTTTCCTTCCAGCATCTTCGCCCCAATCAAGTAGCCACAAGAGCGGTCAATACTTTGAAATCGCAGTCATTGGATTAGCTTAGTTTCCATATCACTCCAGCTCAGAGCTCAGTCCGCTCCAAAAATCAGAGGTGCCTTCTGATAGGGACTCTGCTATTAACAAGACCGATGAAGCCAATTCATGTCGCCTTAATCGGCTTGGGAAGAGCCGGTCAGTTCCACCTTCAGAGCCTTCGTTTGATGGAAGGCATGCAACTTGTCAGCGTGGTCGATCATGACGCTACTTTGGCCAACGAGGTTGCCAGCCGCCACCACTGCTCGGCCCACACTCAATTAGAGTCAGCCCTGGATGACCCCGAGCTAGAAGCGGTCATTATCGCTTCGCCAACCGGCGCACATTATGAGCAGATTCTCATGGCACTCCGGGCAGGTAAGGCAGTCTTGACTGAAAAACCCCTTGGGGAAAATATTGAACAAATCAGGGCATGCTATCAACAAGCTCGGCAAGCCGAGTGCTCGCTACTGGTCGGTTTCAACCGACGGTTCGACCCCACCTTTGCGAGTCTGGCTTCAAAGGTCAGGCAAGGGCAGATAGGAACCCCAATGCTTGTGAGAATCACTTCAAGGGATTCGCCGCTGCCAAGCATGGATTACCTCAAAACATCCCATGGAATCTTTCATGATTGCCTGGTGCATGATCTGGACATGTTACGATTTGTCACAGGTCAAGATCCGATCGAAGTCCATGCGATGGGCAGTAATTTTGTCGCAGATATTGCCTCAATAGGTGATTTGGACAATGTGCTTCTTTCGTTACGTTACGAAAGCGGCATGCTTGCCAGCATCGATGCTAACCGTTTTGCTTGCTATGGCTACGATCAGCGCATTGAGGCTTTCGGTAGTCTTGGGATGCTTCAGGCAGAAAACCGTTCAGCCACCTCTACCGCGCTTTCAAGTGCAGATGGCGTTCAACGACCTGTTATTGAGCATTCTTTCCCTTCACGCTACCGGGAGGCTTATCTGCAAGAATTAGTCGCGTTCGAACAAGCAATAAGAAGACCTGACACCTGCCCCATCACCGAAGAGGATGTGACGACAAGCCATCGCCTTTGTGACGCTGCCCTGGAGTCCTACAAATTGGGTCAACCAGTAAGCGTTTGAGCCAATCGAACCCACCGCTGATTGCCATTCATGGGCCAGGAGCGCGATACAATGACATCACCCAAGACCCTTCAAGGCCCCCTTGCATGGAGTCAAATCTGGCGGCGGCCGCTTCCACACAGCCCGCGGCGGCCTCTGCGCCTGCTCACACGAGCCACCCTCAGCCTGGTTGCAGGGAAACTCATTCAGTGCAAAGGTGCTGAACACATACACCCTCGACACGATCCCTTTATCTTGGTGCTGAACCACAGCCAGAAACTCGAAGCCCTATACCTACCTGCTCTGATCAATTTCCTCAGGCATGGAAAGCTCGTCCATTTCCTGGCTGATTGGAATTTTTGCCTCGTGCCGGGAATTTGGCTTTTTTATCATTATGGGGAAGTGATCACGGTAGCACGCAAGCCAGCTAAGCCTCGTTTTCTCAATGGCCTCAAGCCTCTTTTCACACCAAAAGAGGGCACATTGGCGCTGGCCATGCACCAGCTTAAACGTGGCAAATCCTTGGGCATCTTCCCCGAGGGAACCACCAACAGGCACCCGACTGAGCTACTCAAAGGACACAGTGGTGCGGCCCGACTTTCGCTTTCCCTGGGTGTGCCCGTCGTGACCGCTGGGGTAACCTTCCCTAAGCTCCTCCCTGGTCAGGCGACGCCAGAGGGGATCCCTTTTTCTCTGGAATTCGCACCCGCCATGTGTCCTCCAGATCATTTATCAGCCAAGCGAATTGATGATGTGAGGCAGTGGCACGGCATGCTCATGCAAGGCATCGCCTCGCTCAGCCAAAAGCAATGGAACCCCAAACTCCGTCGCTCCCAATGACCCCATCACTTTCCAGTCAGATCAGGGTGATTCGAGTCACTACAACAAAAGAGCGCCTTAGAGCCGTGGAGGTGCTTGGTTCGACCTACGCCAAGGAGAAGCAGTGGATAGGCAATGCTGACACCTTTTTCGCCCCTGAAGATTTGGAAAGCCAAAACGTCTCCTGGTTTCTAAGCCTGCTGGGCGAGACACCCGTCGGGGTTCTCAGGATCCTTTATGACCCACCCATGGAGCTTTATCGCACCTACGGTATGAAGGCCCTGGATAGCGGGTTGGACGTTGAGGGTTTCATTGCCAACAACCGCATAGCGGAAATCGGACGCTTTGCGGTTGTTCCAGCCTATCGCTCAAACATGGCTGTGGTGGCCTCACTCATGCGCGCTGCCAGTTGCGAAACCATTGAGCGGGATTATTCGCACTACGTGACTGACGTGTTTGAGGGAGAGAAACACAGTCCTTATGACTTCCACACGCGAGTCATGGGATTCAAGCCAGTAGCCACTCACGACGTCGGGGAATTGAATTGCCCAAACCGACGAATCACGATGGTCCTAGACCTCGTTGAGGCTTACCACCGTCTTAAAGTCAGTCGACCATCGGTTTTTCGCTTTTTGACCCGCGCATGGCCCAAAGAACTCCACGAGAGACTCTCCGCAACTTCGCCCTCACAGCCTGAGCCTTAGTATGAAGGCTGCTTTTGCCGAACGATGATGACAGCAGTCCTCATTGCTGTTGAGCTTCAGACAACCAACCTCCCTTGAACCCAGCACGCTCCAGTCCGCGACGCAAATAGGGGCTGCGCCGCATGAATCGCCAAATCAAGCCTGTTCGGTGATTTTCTGCCATCAGTAAGATAGGACCTTGATCAATCCCCAAATGCTCATCATCAAACCAACCTTTATCTGGAACAATGTGCCCATGCTGGAGAGGTTTAGGAGCCTCCTTCAATGATGGGTTGAAAGCGTCGATATAGCCATAACGCGTGTAAATATCCGCGCCATACTCATCCTGCATGGCTTGCAGCGCAGCCATGACCTCGGTTGGAGCAAATGGCAAGCTTCCCCCGGCAGCGGTTGGAGCGATGGTCCCATCATCACGGGTGCGTATGGATGAGGCGCCGCGGGCGGCATAAGTCCACAGTCGCCTCTTGTTTCCTTTTATCACCCACTCACCATTCACTGGGCCGTCGCAGGCAGTCAGCCCCCAAATGTTAGGGCCATAGCCCTCCCACCCCATAGGATTGCGGATGGCATAAGCGCGTTGAGACAAGGTGGCTCGCCTTGAATTTTCAAACCAATCCATAGCATAGGTTTGCATCAGAACATCCTGAATACCCTTAAAATCAACCCAAACGTGAGAATATTGATGACCAAAAAGCGGGGTGAATTGGATGAATTCGAAGGACTCAAAAGCATCATACACACAGCTCGCTTCAAAGGCATGCCATCCTTCCTGTCGAATAGGATGCGTTGGACTACCTAGCGCCAGCAAATACAACAACATGGCTTCATTGTATCCTTTGTAGGCATGCTGGAGTGATCCGGTTTCAGGCTTCCAGCCATGCCCGATCAAATGATCGGGTTGTTGCATCCACGCCCAGTCTACACGACGATACAGTCGATCCGCCAAATCCCTGATCTCAACCTCTTTGGGATGTTCCCTTTGGTAATATTCACGACAAAAGAGCACCCCTGCCATGAGCAAGGCTGTATCGATTGTCGAGAGCTCAACTTGACGAAATCGCCAACCTGTATCCGGATCGATAAAATGGTAAAAAAATCCTCGGTACCCCGTGGTGGCATTGGCACCGTCATGCTGGGGTGCCTCCATGAGGAAGCGTAGTGTATTCAAGGTGCGTTCAATTCCCTCGTCTCGAGTCACCCAACCCCTTTCGACTCCCACTGGGTAGGCTGTGAGAGCAAAGCCCAAAGCTGCGACACTGCAGAACCCTCCCTCGTGAGGGGCTCGATCCAAAGTCAATCCATGAGGTGGAGGGGAAAATTCCCAGAACCAATCAAAGGTGCGCTCCTGCAGATCATCAAGAAAGGAGTCTTCATCAGCCTGGACGCCGGCCGCCCAAAAAAGGAGAAAGAGGTAGCTCAGTGAGGTCACCCAAGCAGGCATTCGCAGTCCTCGCCGTGTCGTGGGGCACGTTTTCATCTTCTGATCCTAGATTGCTTGCCTTGTTTGAGGCAATGATCGACTCTCATGATCCTCACGATTGGCCTTCCCTGAAGCCCGAACCCCCGATCCGATGCCGCTGGCAGCCAGGCTTGAGTGCTATCTAAGTTTGTGCTCCAATCTTCGAAGTTCGTCATGCGCTTGCTTGATCGTTATCTGACAAGAGAGTTATTCATTCCTCTGGGTTACTGCCTGGTGGGATTCCTCATTTTTTGGATTTCTTTCGATTGGTTGGCCATGGCAGAAGACTTCCGTGATTCTGGGATGCCTCTATCAGCTTGTTTGCGTTACTACGGAATCAAGTTGCCTGAATTTTTAGGGACCATTTTGCCCATTGCGTTGCTTCTCGCCCTGCTTTACACGCTCACCGACTTGTCTCGGCATCACGAATATGTGGCTATTCGAGCAGCCGGAGTCAGCTGGTGGCGGCTGTGTGCCCCCTACTTGTTTTGGGGATTTGCCTTCAGTATCCTGCTGCTATGCCTCAATGAAACCTGGGGTGCCAAGAGTGCTGAAGCTTCTCATGCCCTGTTGCGTGGCTTTGGGCAGGAAGGAACGAACCAGTCAAATCCTGGATGGCAGGAGCAGGTCTTTTTCCACAACCACCGTGACGGACGCAAGTGGTTCATCAAACGTTACAACCCACAAACTGGTGAAATGATCAGTCCATGGGTGGTTCTGGAGCGCTCTGAATTGAATGAGCACCGTATTGAGGCTGCATCGGCCAAATGGGAAGAAGGTGTTTGGACCTTTCTAGATGCCAATGAGATTTATACAACCAAAGCAGGCGAGGTGCTCATGCCCCAGACCCGACACCATGATCGGCTGACCCAACCCTCCTTCACAGAGACGCCTCAGGCATTTAAAACTGAATTGAAGATTAACAATATGAGTTCAGTGCGTATGGCCAAAGAAGCGCAGATTTCGCTCAGGGAAATACTCGCTTACCAATCTTTTCACGCAGCGATTCCTGCGGAAATGAATGCCAGGCTGAACACTCAGTTCCATGGACGGATCGCTTGGCCCTTCACGTGTCTGGTCGTGGTCCTGATCGCTATCCCATTTGGTGCCTCATCCGGCCGCAAGAATGTCTTTGCCGGGGTGGCTAGCAGTATCTTCCTTTGTTTCGGCTATTTTATTCTTTTGCGCCTTGGCCTAGCTCTTGGGACACGAGGCACCCTGCCGCCATTCATGGCAGCCTGGCTACCCAATCTGGTCTTCGGTGGCTCATCGATCCTCTTCATCCGAAAAACCAGATGAGCCAGAAAACCTGCTCGACCACTGCCTCTGGCCCAAGCCATGTGGAAGTTTACCGCCAGGCTCTTGCCAGCTCCGAGCCATTCAGCGCCTTGGCTCCCATGCAGGCGGTCTCATCCCTTGAGTTTTGGCAAGTCATGCAGGCTCGGGGAGGTCCAGACCTCTATTTTACCGAATACTTTCGGGTGCATAGCACATCGCGCCCGGATCGCTTTATCCTACGCTCCATAGATCAAAATCCGACTGGGCGTCCCGTCATAGCCCAAATGATTGGCAATGACATCCCGGCACTGATCAAGACAGCCAAGGAATTAGCCAAGCATCCTGTGGCTGGCATCGATCTGAATCTCGGCTGCCCCGCGCCGATTGTTTACAAAAAATGTGCTGGGGGTGGTCTATTGCGAGAGCCCGAGCGCGTGGATGCCATCCTAGGTAGCCTGAGGGAAGCCATCAGCCTTCCTTTTTCAGTGAAGACGCGCCTTGGTTTCGAGGCAAGCCACGAATTGGACAAGCTCCTGAGCGTGTTTGCCAGGCACCCGCTTGATTTGCTCACCCTCCATGGACGGACCGTCAAGCAGATGTATCGCTCTGCCGTCGATTACGACGCCATTGCCAAAGCGGTGACAAGCCTCCCCTTCCCTGTTCTGATTAATGGTAACGTGCATTCGGCCAAGCATGCGATGCAAGTTCACAAGCAGACTCAGGGAGCGGGATGGATGATTGGCAGAGGAGCTATCCGTAACCCATGGTTATTTGACCAAATTCGAGCACTCGCAAAGGGGCAGGAACCGGCCCTACCCACTGGACAGGATGTCCTCGCTTACATTGAGGATCTCTACCATACCCTACGCTACATCCCTGTGAGCGATGAGGCGCATATCAATCGTTTGAAGAAATATTTGAACTTTATCGGATTGGGCATCGATCGAAACGGAGAATTCCTCCATGCCATGCGCCAGACACGAACTCGGGAAGCCTTTTTCCATATCGCACGCCAACATCTAGACCACGCATCTCCCATGCCGCTGGAGCCTCTGGACATTCCAATGAAACCGCGCGATGTGCTGGCGGGAGTTCATCGATGAAACCCACTCATCCAAAGACAGCGGAAGGGCACCAGACCCTCGGCGTAGACGTTTCCCCTGCTTGTTTCGCCCTACTCATGCCTGCCTACAATGAGGCTGAGCGTATCGGTGACACCCTTGATCATTACCTGAAATGTTTTACCGACCAATGTCCTATTCCCTGGCGCATCGTGGTGGTGCTCAATGGTTGCCGTGATGCGACCCTTTCGGTCGTGCAAGCATTTACCAAGAAAGATTCTCGCATTGTTGCCCTAGAATACAGGGCGCCCATAGGTAAAGGCGGTGCTCTTATTGAAGGTATCCGTCACACGCAGAAGGCAGGCTTTATCGGTTACACCGACGCCGATGGAGCCACCCCAGCAGAAGCGATGTTGGCACTTCTGGAAACCTGCAGGAACGACCCAGTAACTCACGGAGTCATTGGCTCGAGATGGTTACCAGGGGCACGACTCCATCAGGCTCAAACCTTCACACGCCGACTCGCCAGTCGTGTCTTCCATGCCATTGTTCAGGGATTGTTCCAACTCAATGTGAAAGACACTCAGTGCCCTGCAAAAGTATTCCGAGGCGAGAGCATTCGGGTGATTCAAGAGGATCTCAAAATTGCCGACCTGGCTTTTGACGTCAACCTTCTCTACCTGCTCAAGCGAAAAGGCTACCGGATCCTGGAGACCCCCACCGAGTGGACCGACAAACTCGGATCCAAGGTCACCCAAACTCTCTTCCGATCCTCTCTAACCATGCTACTCTCAGCTCTGCGGCTGCGCCTTCTCTATTCGCCCCTTCGCGGACTGCTACCATGGGTGCGACCACTCGAAGTATGGCTATACGCCCACCTTCGAGCGCCCTTCATCCCCATGACCGAAGCCCGTAAACCTGCTGGCGACTCAACAGACTGAAAAGTCACTCTTGCAGGTTGACCCTGCATTAAACCATGCTCGATCCATGCACCCGACAGGCATCACCGTGAGGGGGCTCAGCCTCTACTATCTTCCGGTCCAGACCCGGCTGCCTCTCAAATTTGGCAGTGAAATCCTGACCGAGGTCGTTGTCGCAAGAGCGCAAATGATGGTTTCCGACTCCAAAGGGAAGCTGCATGAGGGCTGGGGAGAAACCCCCTTGAGCGTGCAATGGGCCTGGCCAGCACCCCTACCTCTGCAAGAACGCCTAGTAGCCATGCAAAAGTTTTGTGAACGGCTCTCGCATGAGTGGGTGCAATACCAAGAACATGGGGACGCACTTGAGTTGGGGTGGTTGTTTCAACAAGAACGCCTGCGATCGATTTGGCAGGATTTCAACCAACAAGAGCGGAATCAAAAACCTCCTATGCCTTGGCTGGCTGCGCTAATTTGTCTCTCCTTGTTCGACATTGCTCTGCATGACGCTTACGGCAAAGCCAACCAACTCCCTTCATGGGATTGCTATGGGCCCGACCACCTGGCCCACCCACTGAGCCGCTACCTAAAGCCGGCTGCTACCCCACAAGGCCTATGTTTTGATCAACTGCATCCAGCCCAATTCATGACAGACTCGGTCCCAAAGCAACTTGAGGCCTGGCATCTGGTGGGTGGGCTTGATCCCCTGAATGAGGACGAACTGACAGGGAAGGAACCCCAAGATCATTACCCCGTCCTCCTGGCTGACTGGATAGAGCGGGACGGCCTGCGTTGTCTTAAAATCAAACTCAGAGGGAATGATGCCAGGTGGGATTATGATCGCTGCGTTGCCGTGGGGCAAATAGCCCTGCAGCATGGCGCTCGCTGGCTCACAGCCGACTTCAACTGCACCGTGACTGACCCAGATTACGTCAATCAAATTCTCGATCAACTACGCGACGACCACCCCAGGATCTATGGCATGCTTTTGTATGTCGAGCAGCCCTTCCCCTACGAATTAGCCGACCATCCGATCGACGTCCACAGTGTTGCCTCCCGCAAGCCTCTATTTCTGGATGAGAGCGCGCACGACTGGCAATGGGTGGCCAGAGGTCGCGAACTCGGCTGGACGGGGGTGGCATTGAAAACGTGCAAGACCCAAACAGGGGCCATCCTGAGTGCTTGTTGGGCCAAGGCCCACGGCATGGGAATCATGGTTCAGGATTTAACCAATCCCATGCTAGCACAGATCCCACATGTCCTCCTCGCCTCTCGAGTGGGCACGATCATGGGTGTTGAAACCAACGCCATGCAATTTTATCCGGAGGCCAGCCAATATGAGGCTCTCATTCACCCAGGTCTCTATCAAAGGCGGGAGGGCCAAGTCGATCTAACATCGGTTGCTGGAAGCGGATTTGGCTACCGTCTCGATGAAATCGAACGTCCATTGCCAAAACCTGCCTTAGCATTTCTACCATGACGCCAACTCCCGACAACCTCTTAAATTTGCGAAAGGAAGCCCAGAGAGGTCTTGGAGGCAAATCCATCCAGCATCGCGCTGATCGAGCAAGCATCGCCAGGTTGTATGAGCGCCTTTTGCTTGAGGATTGTTTACCATTCTGGTTCCCAGCATGTCTGGACAACACTTTTGGCGGGTTTTTCTCGTGTTTGGACCAACAGGGCAACCCGTACGAAAGCGACAAATCACTTTGGGCCCAGGGTCGCATGAGCTGGCTTTTGCTTCGTCTTCATCAGGTCTGGAAACGGGATTCACGTTGGTTTGACTGGGCCGAATCGGGCTTATCCTTCATGTCTGACCATGGCTTCGATCAAGATGGGCGTATGTTTTTTCTACTCAACAAGGAAGGCCAAGCCCTGCGAAAGCGACGCTATGCCTACAGCGAAGCCTTTGCTGCCATCGCCTATGCACGCTATGCCCAGCTCACCGGGCAAGTGGATATGGCTAAGAAGGCGGAGAAACTGCTGCGTCATTTCATTCATTGGAATTTTGACCCGGACAGCCAAATGGAACCCAAGGAGACCTCAACACGCCCACTGATTGCCCTAGGCCCGTATATGATTGCTTTGGTCACAGCCCAGGAACTCCGGGCAGCTCTTGGGATGAGCGACACCCTCAACCCCATCATCGACCGTATGATTGAGAAGATCCTCACCTGCTTTGTTCGGCCTGAAGAAGCCTGTGTCCTGGAAATCGCCACGCCAGAGGGGCACATCAGCCCACACATTGAAGGCCGAACCCTTAATCCAGGTCATGCTATTGAAGCTGCGTGGTTTATCATGCAGGAAGGGGCGGTTCGACGACAATCGGAATGGATCCAGACAGGAGCACAAATGCTCCAATGGATGTGGGATCGAGCCTGGGATCAAGACCACGGGGGCCTACTGTACTTCACTTCTTTGGACGGTTCGCCCGTCCAAGAATATTGGCATGACATGAAATTCTGGTGGCCCCACAGCGAGACCCTCATCGCCAGCACCTATGCCCACCTGCTGACTCAGGATCCAAAATATGCCGATATCCATCAAAAAACGCACGATTGGGCCTTTGGCCATTTTCAGGATGTGGATCATGGTGAATGGTTTGGATATCTGAGGCGCGATGGGACTGTTTCAAATCCAGCTAAAGGCAACCTCTGGAAGAGTGCTTTTCACCATCCAAGAAGCTTGATGTTGTGCTGTGAGATCCTGCGTGGGGACATGAATCAGTGCTCAAGCTTGGCCTAGATTCAGCCGATTACTGGTTATGACCTCAAGGTGTCGCATAACAGGCTTTTTTGGGTCATCTACAACCAGAAAAAACTGGTTCTGGTGGGATAATGCGCTAGTATCCCATAGAGCTGCATTGTGGGTTACTACAGCGTAGCACCAAAACCTGACAGCCACTTGAGTTGGCGTCACAAACGGTTAAGGTCACAGGAGTCGATACGAGGCATTCGAGGATTCCGACCAGATGACCTTCAACTTGTAGAAAAAATGCCATGAGCGAAGAAGCATTCAACAACTTTACACCTCGAGCCCAGCAGGTTCTGGCCCTTGCCCGCAAGGAAGCCGACCGATTCAACCATCATTACGTCGGCACCGAACACCTCCTACTTGGTCTGATCAAGTTGGACCAAGGCGTGGCGGTGAACGTACTCAAAAAAATGGGACTGGACCTCGAGACCGTCCAGATGGAGGTCGAGAAACACGTACCCGCCGGCCCGGACCATAAAGTAGCGGGAACCATCCCATACACCCCGCGGGTTAAGAAGGTTCTGGATCTGGCCTCCAAGGAAGCCAAGCAGCTTTCCCACACATACGTGGGGACCGAACACATCCTCCTGGGATTGCTCAGGGAAGGCAACGGGGTTGCAGCCAAAGTGCTTCGTGGCCTTGACGTGGATCTGGATCAGACCCGCCAGGAAATCCTGAAAGAGGTGGACCCAAACTTTCAGGAAAGCGAGGAATTTGCCAATGCAGAGGAAGGTGAAAAGTCAGAGAAAAAAGGAGAAAACAAAACTCCTGCTCTCAAGGCTTTTGGCCGTGACTTGACTGAAATTGCGAGCAAGGGCGACATGGATCCAGTCATTGGACGCAAGGATGAGATAGAACGTGTTATTCAGGTACTATGTCGGCGGACTAAAAACAACCCTGTTCTCTTGGGTGAGGCAGGTGTCGGTAAAACAGCCATTGTCGAAGGACTGGCTCAGGAAATTTCCAAGGGTAACGTGCCTGAGATCTTGCGGGATAAGCGTGTGATCACCCTTGATCTGGCGCTCATGGTGGCAGGCACCAAATACCGGGGCCAATTTGAGGAACGCATCAAAGCCATCATGGATGAAATTCGTCGCAATCAGAATATCATTCTCTTCATTGATGAGCTTCACACCATTGTGGGCGCTGGCTCAGCCGAGGGAACCATGGATGCTTCAAACATCATCAAGCCAGCTCTCAGCCGTGGTGAAATGCAATGCATTGGAGCCACAACCCTCAACGAATACCGCAAATACATTGAAAAGGATGCCGCGCTTGAACGGCGATTCCAAAGCGTCAAGGTAGAGGCTCCTTCACAGGAGGACGCTATCTTGATTCTTCAGGGTTTGAAGTGCAAATACGAGGATCACCACAACATCAACCTCACGGATGATTCCATCAAAGCTGCGGTTCAGCTATCTGAGCGCTACATCACCGGCAGATTTCTGCCAGATAAGGCCATCGATGTCATGGATGAGGCCGGCTCACGAGCCCGTATTGCAAGCATGACGCGCCCACCTGATGTCAAAGATCTGGAGGGAGAAATCGATTCGATTCGCGCGGAGAAGGAAAAAGCTATCAAGGATCAGGATTTCGAGAAGGCCGCCTCCATGAGAGATAAGGAGAAGCAGTCAAAAGAAAAACTCGAGCAAGTCCTCTCTGAATGGAAAGCCTCGCGTGAGGAAAAGCGCGTGACCGTGACCGATGAAGACATGATGCAGGTGGTCGCAAAGTGGACCGGCATCCCCCTCAAGCGCATGGAAGCTGGAGAAATCCAACGCTTGCTGGAAATGGAGACAGAGCTCTCGCAAGTTGTGATTTCGCAAAAGGAAGGTGTGACCGCGCTCTGCAAGGCCCTGAGGCGTTCGAGGGCCGACTTGAAGGATCCCAGACGACCTATTGGCACCTTTGCACTCCTTGGTCCAACAGGTGTTGGTAAAACACTTTTAGCTAAGACGGTTGCTGCGCACATGTTCGGCGATGAGAAATCGCTCATTCAGCTTGATATGAGTGAATACATGGAGAAGTTCACCGTATCCAGGTTGGTTGGTTCGCCTCCAGGTTATGTGGGATATGAGGAGGGAGGGCAACTCACCGAACAGGTGCGTCGCAAGCCCTATTGTGTGGTTCTATTTGACGAGATTGAGAAGGCCCATCCGGATGTCATGAACATGCTCCTGCAAATCCTTGAGGAGGGCAAGCTCACGGACAATGTCGGGAGGGTTGTCGATTTCAGGAACACCATCATCCTACTCACTTCCAACGTGGGGGCCCAGACCGCATCCCAGCCAAACATTGGGTTCACACCCGCCTCGGAACAGGGCGATTATGAAACCATGAAGGGGAAGATCATGGAAGAAGCCAAGCGGGCCTTTAAACCTGAGTTCCTTAACCGGCTGGATGATGTCATCGTTTTCCGCTCGTTAAGCAAGCCAGATTTGATCACCATCCTTGAACTGGAAATAGACAAAGTACTGACACGCCTGCGCCACAAGCAAATTGATTTGCATCTGACCGATGCGGCCAAAGATTTCCTTGTCGAGAAGGGTTATGACCCAGCCTACGGGGCTCGCCCCATGAGGCGGGCTGTCGAGCGGTATCTGGAAGACCCTCTGGCCGAAGAAATCCTAAAGGGGTCGTTCCTGGAGGGCATCCCCGTTCAGGTTGTTGTCGAGGAAGATCACCTGGCCTTTAATCAGGAAGCCGGCAAGGAAGGTGCACAAGTCACCAAGTAACCCGCCACTCACACTTGATTATTACCCGTCTGCGGCTTGTTCGCAGACGGGTGTTTTCTTTTCCACTCCTTCCATGCATAATCATTTTCAGCCATGCAAACCCGTCAGTTAGGAAAGACCGACCTCAATCTTCCCGTTGTTTCCTTTGGAGCCTCGTCCCTGGGGCAAGAATTCCGTCCGGTACAACTGAGTGAAGCACTCGAAAGCGTCCAAGTAGCTTTGGAGTTAGGCATGAACCTCATTGACACCTCTCCCTTTTATGGCAGGGGGATGAGCGAAGTCCTGCTCGGGCTCGCCTTGAGGGAAGTGCCTCGCAGTGATTACCTGCT
>JALRAZ010000109.1 GCA_023257935.1 Verrucomicrobiota bacterium | reverse complement strand
GGGAACCTAGCAAAAACCCTTTGGCAGAGAGCGTCGCAAAGTAAGCAATCGTTCCGTTAAAGAGCGATTGAATGGCCTTATGAAAAAGTACCGCTACCACCCCAGCAGACAACCCATAAAGGCAAGTCAATACGATGGCCCTGGTCTTTTTGGGTAGTTTTTGAAGGTATCGCGATAGGAAAACAGTCATCCGACCAGAACATCTTTGAAAATGTTTCACCGCAATTCAAGAGCCGAGTTGGATGCCACCCAAATTACAGGAAGATTTGAAGCGGTTATGTCAATTCAACCATGAGCCTTTTACCGTTGACCCAGTATCCCTCAATGAAGTTAACTCCAGACAACCCAATCACTCGTGACTATGGAAACCATGCGTCCCCCCAAAACTGGCCACCAAAAAGGCTTTACCCTCATCGAACTACTGGTAGTCATCGCAATCATTGCCATCTTGGCTGGCATGTTGCTCCCTGCTTTGAGTAAGGCAAAGATGAAAGCCAAAGGCATTTCCTGTATCAGTAACCTGAAGCAAATGCAGCTATGCTGGATTATGTATGCAACAGACCATGATGGTAAGCTTGTTCTCAATCATCTGGGAACCCGGGATTCTTGGATCGGGGGCAACGTCAGTTCAAGTCCAGGTTGGACCAATCGGCTGGACATCATGGACGCTGCCCTCTACCCCTACAATTCCTCGGAGGAAATATACCGATGCCCATCGGATGTGGCGTTCAAACAAGGCACTCGATCGGTCATCCGCGTTCGTAGTTTTTCAATGAGTGGACGCATGAATGGGAATGCCGATTGGGTCTATCCTGGTCTCAATGTCTGGACCAAGGAGTCATCCATCAATTCTCCTGGCCCTTCCCAGGCCTTCGTGTTTATCGACGAAGACAAAGACAGCATTGATGATGGTTTCTTTGCGGTTCGAGATCCCAAGGGCCCCAATGTCGGTCACTGGCAGAATGCGCCTGCTAGCCGACACGGTAACGGCGGTAATCTTTCATTTGCTGATGGTCATGCAGAAAACTGGCGATGGGTCGAGCAAACTGCGACAACGGTCACAGGGCTCGATACCCGCACTTTTGCCAATGATCGAGACCTCGAAAAATTTCGAAGAGCATCTCATTCACCTGACGGACTGTAAAGAGAAGGGAATTCAGAAGAACTTTGCTAAGAGCTCGCAACCCGAGAGGTTGCGGGCTCTTTTATTGATCTCCTATCAATGTCTGAACTTGGGCATGTTCCAGATCTACCTTGTAGAGCAATTGATTATACTCGTAGCTAGGCACTGGATGATCATGGCCCGAGAAGGTAGTCGTGTAAGTGCCTTCAAAATAAATGCGTCGTCCCCCTTCCTCATCCCAGAACTCCCGGTGCACTGGGTTGTAATAAGACATGCGTTCATGGGTAGCTACCTTGATCAGCCGATGCCAAGGACCCTCGGGGCTGGGAGCTATCCCAAGCCAAACTTCGCCAAGCATCGAACGACCCTCCAGCTGATTAGCAATGAGCAGGAAGGATTCCAGATAGGGATTCCACCGAACCGAACCGCGATGCAATCTGATGGGAACTTGAGTTTCACTGTCAAGGCAGGCCATCCATGCATCGGAGGGTGACAATGTCAGCCCTTGGATTCGTGCCCATTCCTCAACCTGCGTCATAGGAGCTTGCCCATGACGCCATCCATACCTATTCCCCATGGCTTCGAGAGGCCCAAAAGACTCATAAGCATCAGGTTGCTGAATGGCATCCCAATCTCTAGGGACGCGCACGTGATAGAAAACATCCCCGAACATGTAGTATTCCTTGCCGTTTGCTTGGCGATGAATAAGGGGGTGTCCCCTAAGATGCTGCCACTGGTTATCGGGTTCAAATCTTGTGAGTAATTCAAACTGCTCCTTGGCTGGATTAAACACCACCAGACCATGTTCTAGCTGTTCACTTAAGGAAGCCCTATGCGAGTAATGAGCCACCAGTCTGGAACGTCCAAGTGAATCCTCCAAGCTAACCAGCCCATCCAACCAGACGAGGGTACCCTGAGCAAACATCGGGCACATAGGCAATGGAGCTTGATCACGATCCATAAAGTATTGAAGACGCCACCCCTCGGTTGCCGAAGTCAGGGCACTGGTAGCTCCGGTAGTTCGAAAATTGCCCAAAGGATATCTTAGCAAAGAGGTATCCCCCCAGAACCAGTGGATTCGACCTCCGTGGAGGACGGCCTGGCTAGAATCCTGGCCCACAATCTGCCTGGAAGCATCCTGCCACCATTTAGGAACAACGGCTTCAAGCCGTTGAGCATGCTGGAAGCGCCCCTGTCCAGTGAGACGACCCATCCGTTCTGCGACCTGAGTTCGGCGCATGGTTAATTCCCGAACCCGACCGGACTCCACCCTAACCCGAAGGCCGGTATAACCGAAACCATCCGCCTCAGCCTCATACCCATCGGACTGAACATGCAGATACACCTCGCGACCCGCTAAATCGGGAGCATCGATAGCCACAGAGCCATGGTTATCCGACCAATAACGGCGGTGATCGGTGGTTCTCACCTCAACCAGAGGAATCCCAGAACCGGTAGCGCTATCCAAGACCTTCACCCCAAAAGGAGGTCTTTCATCAGCAGGTGTCTGGCCAATACCGAGCCATAGTGGCACAACGAACCACCCAGTGAGATGGGCCAACAATTGTTGAACGTCAGCAAGTTTTCGATCCATCCAGGAAAATTGAGCCAGGCAAGCCATGCGGACCTTAATCCGCCTTTTGAATTGGGATGACCCCCTCCCCGGCCAGAACCATCATTTCCTGTAATAAGTTCACAACTTCATGGAGGGCATCAGGAGGGCTCAGGAGATCGAAGGCCACCTGGCGTAATGTTCCATCCACCGAGACACTTAGTCGAGCCAGTCCCTTGTCACTACAACCTGGGCAGCCCAATTCCGGCCCCCATTCATCCCAAGGTAGATCCAGCAGTTGCTGATTCAGGTAATCCCACTGATCGGGAAGTGTGGGCTGTTTGGATTCGAGGGCTGGCAGGGATCCATCAGGACTTCGTGCGGTGAAATAAGTTCCCAGCTCATCCACTTGAAGCTCCTGAACACAATAACCGACACAACGCCCCTTGTCTTCCAAGTAAGCTACTGAAACAACCTTGCCTTCATCTTCGCTTGTGGGCATCAATGCCTCAACCTGCTGATTTAGCAACCTAACCAAGCCCTCGATGCCTTGAGCATCCTTATCAACCCAGTAATTCTGACCTGAGACTCTGATTTCGATCCAACCATAGCCCTCACAATCGTAGCAGTAGGCATCCCATGGGATATGGTGGTTGAGGATGCTTGGCCAATCTACCTGATCGAGAAGGTCCATCCACAACCCTTTATCCACCGGTTGCGAACCCGATAAGGGCTTTTGCTGACCGCTTGGGTCGGTGAACCGAAATTGCAGGTTTGTTGAGCTAATGGTCATGTCGCGACGACACCAGTTCTCACAGTCTGCTTGAGAATCATAAAACCTGAATGAATCAACCCTAGGTTGGGGCACCTTAAAGGCCTCGCGTAAGCTCCGGATTTGCTTTTGAAATGGACCAATCGACTCGATCAACGCACCCAGAGGAAACTCGATTCGATACGAGGAGTTGGCCCTGTGGACCTCGATCCATTCCCTACTCTCTCCCTTGCAATCGACACATTCAACCACATCGGCCAAAGCGACAAAAGCCTCCCAATCCAAAAGATCCTCCAGAGAATCCCACGAGAGCGGATCCCAGGATAATTCACGGTAAGGTGGTAATAACTGGTTGGGATGGGAGGCATGAAATGTCGTCAAATTTTGCTCCACGTGAAGGGACTGCACAGGGACCCCCGCTTCATCCTCAAGGAGGATACCACTGGAGAAACGTATCATCGACTCACCTGTATCC
>JALRAZ010000084.1 GCA_023257935.1 Verrucomicrobiota bacterium | reverse complement strand
CTGGGACCATTGGTTGGCGTCATGTTCCCAAAGCTCGTGGAGGAACATGCTGCAGGCAAAACCAGTAACTTGGTTTTTTCAACGATCAAGCTCACCTTATGCATGGGAGGACTGATCTGTGTTTTCATGACTGCCCTGCCTGCTTGCTTGCCGGCTGTGCTTGCAGGCCTGGAATCGCTTACCTTCTCAGGAAGCCTTGGGGTGTGGGTTGGGCGACTGTTAGATCAGGCCGAAGGAATTGGTCTCATGGTATCTTTGTTACCGTGGTTTTCATGGGGTATGCTCTGCCTCTGTTGCAGTCAGATTTTTCTCTCTCAGTTGTTGGCGCACAAGCGCTATAAAGCCTTGAAGCTACCGATGGTCGTGGTCATGGCTTACTTGATTTGTCTTGGCTGGTTGCCAGATAATATCCATCAGCTTGTCCGCCTGATTTTAATCTTCAATGTCATCCTTCTACTGGTTTTAATGGTTCAGGCCATGCGAGATAAATCAGGACTTTCCAACAGTTGAACCGGCCCACATCAAGTTCGATATCATGAGTCAATTGCTTCGCGTACTGATCATTGAAGATTCCGAGTTTGATGCCCTGATCATGGTCAACGTGCTGGAGCAGGGGGGCTACCAAGTGGAGCATCAACGGGTGGAAACCCCCTCAAGCATGCGCGATGCACTCCGGGATAACCAATGGGATGTGATTCTCTCGGACTACAACCTTCCTGATTTCAATGCTCTTGAGGCACTGGAGCTGCTGAAACAATCGGCTTTAGATATTCCTTTTATCATTATTAGTGGGGGGATTGGCGAAGATGTGGCTGTTGCTGCCATGAAATCGGGAGCTCACGACTACCTGATGAAGGGTAACCTAGCCCGCCTGGTGGTGGCGGTCGAACGTGAGCTGGGAGATGCCGCCCATCGCCGAGCCCGACGACAAGCTGAGGAGGACCTGCGTGAGAATGAAATGCGCTATCGCCTTTTGTGGGAAAATTCCAACGACGGCGTTGTGTTGACTGATGACGCGGGTTGGATTTTGTTTAGCAACCCGGCCATCATATCCATGTTTGGGCTCGCTTCAGATGAACTCAAAGGGAGGAACATCGCCACCTTAGTGGGGCTCGAAGGAGACGCTCCTGGGTTTTTGGATTTTGTCTCCGGATTGCTGAGTGCCGAAGTCACTCTCAAGGAATATGTGGGTGTCCGAAAAAACCGCGATACCTTCCCACTTGAAATCAGTTGCAGCGGTCTGGAGATGCACGGCCGTCGCATGCACGCTGCCTTCCTGCGAGACATCAGCGAACGCAAGCAGGCTCAGATGGAAATCAAGCAGCACGAGGAGCGATTGGAGGCAGTCAGAGAGATCCAACAATGGATGTTCCCCAAGGTGCCTCCTTCGATTGAGGGCTATGACATCGCTGGAGTATCCTATCCAGCTGACGCTGCAGGTGGGGATCACTACGATTATTTGGTCATGCGGGATGGCTTCCAGGGCTTTGTCGTCGCCGATGTGGCAGGTCATGGTATGGGGCCGGCCATGCTAATGTCCGAAGCTCGGGCCTACCTGCGGATGCTTGCCAGGCGTTTGAATCAGACCGGTGATATCCTGACTAGTGCCAACGAGGTGTTGGGAGAGGACTTGAGTTTTGAACGCTACATCACGGTCATTCTGCTCAGTTTGGAGGCCGAGGCCAGGCGTCTGACCTTCAGTAATGCAGGTCATCCTCCGGGGATGATTTTAGATGCGAGCGGAGCCATCAAGGCGTTACTCAAGCGCCAGGGAGTGCCTCTGGGGATCCAGCCAAACTGCCTTTACCCAAGCTCCGAAACAGTGACGCTCACTCAGGGCGATCTGGTTTTTCTCTACACCGATGGTTTTGATGAAGCCATGTCCGAGGATGGGAACTTTTTTGGTATGGAGAGCATGGCTGAGGTGATACATGAGCATCGTCATCTGCCTGCCACTCAGATTTTAGAGTGCCTGAGGGAATCGGTTGTCCAATTCACTGGCAATCAACCCCAAGCGGATGATTTGACCGGTATCCTCATCAAGGTGCTGTAAGGGAAGAGTGCGACTTTGCGATTCATGGATACCTCTTCGGCACTTTCCCTTGATCAAGCCTACGAGCTCATGCTGAAGCATCATGGTCATCAGGGGTGGTGGCCCGCTGAATCAGATTTTGAAATGTGCGTGGGTGCCATCCTGACCCAGAACACCAGCTGGACACAAGTAGTCAAGGCTCTGGATCAGCTTAGATGCAATCAATGCCTTGCTCCAAATGCCATGCACGCTGTGGATGAGGCAACCCTTGCTCAATGGATTAGGCCAGCTGGTTACTTCCGACTCAAGGCAAGGCGTCTCAAGGCCTTTGTTGGGGTCTTGATCGAAACTTTTAGTGGAGATCTGGTGGCTATGCTTGAGGGAGAGACAAGCGTCGTGCGAGAGCGGCTCCTGGCCATTCATGGCATTGGCCCTGAGACAGCCGATAGCATGCTACTCTATGCTGGCAATCACCCTGTTTTTGTGGTGGATGCCTACACGCGACGGATCTTCTCAAGGCATGGATGGTGCTCAGAGCATGAGAGCTATCAATCCCTGCAGGATTTGTGTCATGAAAAACTGGGTTGCTCGTGTTGTGATGAAAAGGTTTCAAGGGTGGAGTTCTGGAAAGACTATCACGCTCAGTTGGTCCGCATTGGCAAGGAATTTTGTCGGCCGCGGCAACCTAGGTGCCAAGCATGCCCACTGGGTGCTTTGATAGGATAGATCGAGGGTAGGCCATGAGTTGGAAGGAAGACGGAAACTTCGAATCGTCACTTGATGCGTATTGGAGTCAGTGCATGGCTCAGGATGTGGTTTCCATGCAGGGTTGGCTGGATGCTGCTCGAGGCAATGGCACCTCAGGGAAAAAGCTGGAAATGCTTAAGGATCGTGTCAAGCGATGCATCCAAGGCTCGATTGACAAAGTGGAACGTCGCAAACGTGGCGTGCCCAAGGTTAGTTTCCCTGCCCACCTGCCGGTTTCAGCTAGGGCAGAGGAAATCAGCAAGGTGTTGAAATCGCATCAGGTAGTGGTTCTTTCCGGAGAGACTGGCTCAGGTAAAAGCACGCAATTGCCGAAGATGTGTTTGGCTATGGGCAGGGGGGTCCGAGGTAAAATTGGCTGCACTCAACCAAGGCGGGTGGCAGCCCAATCTCTCTCGAAACGGGTGGCTGAAGAAATGGGAGTTACCTGGGGAAAGGAAGTGGGGTGTAAGATTCGGTTTCAGGATCACACCTCCCCTCATTCCTATATCAAATTCATGACCGATGGTATGCTGCTTGCTGAATTGCAGCAGGATCCGATGCTGGGAGAATACGATACGCTCATCATTGATGAAGCCCATGAGCGTTCTCTGAACATCGATTTCATACTAGGACACCTGCGTCAGCTCATGCCGCATCGTCCAGATCTCAAACTGATCATTACCTCTGCGACTATCGATACACAGGTTTTTTCTGATGCTTTCAATCAAGCACCCGTTCTGGAGGTTTCAGGCAAGCTGTATCCTGTTGAGGTGATTTATCAACCAGTCGAACCGCAGGCAGAGAACCAGGAAGAGGTATCTCATGTCACCGCTTCGGTTCACTGCGTGCAGGAAATACTACGTGTCCATCACAGCGGAGATATCCTTGTCTTCATGCCTTCGGAAAGCGATATCAAGGAAACCATAGCAAGGTTAGAGGGTAAGAAGCCTCGTGGGTTTGAATGCCTGCCATTGTATGGCAGGTTGGCTGGAGCTGATCAGCAGCGGATTTTTCAGGGCGGCGGACTCAGGCGGGTGGTGGTTGCGACCAACATTGCTGAAACCTCCCTCACCCTTCCGGGCATCCGATTTGTGGTCGATACCGGGCTGGCTCGGGTCAGTCGCTACAGCCCATCGACTCATACCCGTCGCCTTCCCATTGAGCCCATAGCTCAGAGCAATGCTAACCAGCGCAAGGGACGATGCGGTCGTGTTCAGGAGGGGATTTGTTTTCGTCTCTACAGCCAGGAGGATTTTGAGCAACGTGCCGCTTTCCTTGCTCCTGAAATACAGCGATGCAACCTGGCTGAAGTGATTTTGAAGATGAAGGCCCACGGCCTTGGAGACATGGAAACCTTTCCTTTCATCCAGCCGCCAAGACCTGCTGCCATCAAGGCTGGCTACAAACTGCTACAGGAACTTGGGGCCATTGACACAAAACTAGAGCTGACTGATTTGGGTAAGAAACTAGCTTGCTTACCCCTGGACCCAACTATAGGCCGTATGATCCTTCAAGGAGCGCAAGAAGGCGTTCTGGATGAAATTATCATCATAGCAGCGGGCATGAGTGTTCAGGATCCCAGAGAGAGGCCTAGTGAAGCTGCTTCAGAGGCCGATGCAGCGCACCAGCGTTTTCGTCATTCAAGCTCAGATTTTCTCACGCTTCTCAAGTTATGGGAGTTTTGCTTTGAAAATGAAACCTTGGGTGGGAAATCTAATCAGATTCGAAAGCAATGTCGGACACACTTTATTCACTACCTGCGCATGCGCGAGTGGTGGGACATCCATCATCAGATCTGGTCAGTCATCAAGGCTGACACACAACTGATTGTTCAGCAGGATCAGGCATTTGAACCTGATCGGTTTCAGGATCCGAGGTGGTATGCGGCCATACACCGTTCCATCCTGTCGGGATTGCTCAGCCAATGTGCTCACTCCTTGGAGCGGCAAACTTATCAAACTGCATCAGGTCGCCAGGCCTACCTTTTTCCGGGTTCGGTGCTTTACCAAAGAGGGCCCAAAGAGGGGGGTAAACCAACTCGCTCCGATAAATCTCAGGTTAAGGGGCGGGACAAAGGCTGGGTCGTTGCAGGCGAGCTAGTGGAAACCTCCAGAACCTTCATCCGTATGGTGGCAACGATCAAACCACAATGGATCATCCACTTAGGCAAACATTTATGCAAGGTGTCCTACCTCAATCCACGGTGGGACTCTGCCAAGGGAAAAGTGGTTTGCACGGAGGTGACTCGGCTCAATGGCATTGAAGTGATCGCAAGGCAAGCCGACTTTGGGCAGGCTCAGCCCATTGCGGCAAGGGAGATCTTTATCCGAGAAGGCTTGGTAGGTGAGCGTGATCGATGGGATATCCCCTTTCTTAATCATAACAATCAGGTCATTCAGGAAGCCAGCTTGCGACTGACACGTATCAGGCATGGCCATTATCTGAATCTGGATGATCAGCTGAGTGAGTTTTATCAGAAGCATCTGCCTGAGCAAATCACAAGCATGGGTGCCCTACGCCATTACCTCAAAGGGGACGGTGGGCAGGCCCACAACCTATGCATGCCAGTAGAGGTGCTCATGCCCAAGGGGTATCAAAGAGGGGAAGATCATGAGTTTCCTTCCACGCTTCTTATTGAGGGAAAACAAGTGAAAGTGGCCTATGCCTATGCCCCAGGAGAGGAAAATGATGGGGTCACTTTGGAAATACCTTCTGGCCTGGCCTCAAAAATCAATGAGGCCTCTCTGCTGTGGATGATCCCGGGAAATCGAGAGGATCTGATTCACCATTTGTTCAGAGGGCTTGGCAAGGAGAGTAGGCGCCGGCTGATGCCTTTGAACGATCGCGCTCGTGCAGCTGCAGTGGTAATCAAGGATGCAACGGGAGAGACGTTTCTGGATAAACTTGGGGAATGGCTGGTGAATCGATTTGAAATCCAGCTTGATCGCGGTGATTGGGACTTAAAAAGTCTGCCTAAACATTTGAAACCCAGAATCAAGGTTTTGGACGATTTGGGTAAGACCCTCTATCAGGGCAGAGAACTGGCACAGGTGCATGGAGAAACATCCAAGCCCCAAACCAGCGATGCTCAACCAGCTCTTCAAAAGGCACTGCAACGATGGGAGGAAGAAGATCTTAGAGGCTGGACGTTTGAGGATCCTCCTAAAAAAATACTTATTGGTAGCCACAATGGACATCCATCGTATGTGTTCCCGGGTCTCCTTCGGCAAGAGGGCCAGTTAAGTCTGAAGCTGTTTCACAAGGCTCAAGAAGCAAGGAATGCCACCCAAGCTGCATGGCCCCACCTGTGTGCCCTGGATTTTGATCGAGAACTGGGTTGGTGGCAAAGGGATCTTCAGGGAGCCAGGGTTTTGGAAGATGTCAGGTTGCTTTACATGCCATTTGGTTCGCCTGAAGTGTTTGCAACCCAGGCCTATCATTCGATGTTGAATCATCTGTTTGCTTGTGAAGCCTGCTATCCCCTGCAGCGGCTGCATTATGATCGTGCCCGAGAGGTAGCGCGAGCTCGCATGATGGGGCTATGGGCAGAATCTCTCGAGCTTTGGCCTGGAATTCTTCAGGCAAGGCAAAATTTACTGATGCAATCCTCTGCTTATGCGGGCATGAAGGAGGACATCCAATCGCTCTTTCCAGATCAGTGGCTTTTGCGTATCCCTTACCAAAGATTGAAACACTATCCTAGGTATCTCAAAGCCATGGAAATACGCGCCAACCGCGCACAATCCAACAGCATACGCGATCGTGAGAAAGCCGAGCGCCTCATACCTTGGATCAAGGCTTTGGCAGAAGCTTATCACCAACTCACACCAGGAGAGAGTCGATGGAATCAATGGACAGAATTAAGGTGGATGATCGAAGAGTTTCGAGTCTCCCTCTTTGCTCAGGAGCTAGGGACCTCAATCCCTGTTTCCGAAAAACGCTTGGGAAAACTGCTCAAGGAATTAAGTCGAAAGGGATAATGAAATAACCCCATGGTTTCCCATGGGGTTACGATCAAAACCAAGTCCCAATTAGCCCGGCTGACAGAATCCTCTGATCATTGAGCAGGGCGTTAAGTCTTTGAAACTTGTGATGCTCGGCAAGGATTTGCTCAGCGTTTCTTGGCGGCCTTCTTGGCAGCTTTCTTAGGAGCGGCCTTCTTGGCAGCCTTCTTAGGAGCAGCCTTCTTAGGAGCGGCCTTCTTAGGAGCGGCCTTCTTAGGAGCGGCCTTCTTAGGAGCGGCTTTCTTGACAGCCTTCTTAGGAGCGGCCTTCTTGACTACCTTCTTGACTACCTTCTTAGGAGCGGCCTTCTTAGCAGCTTTCTTGGGAGCGGCTTTCTTAGGAGCGGCTTTCTTAGGAGCGGCTTTCTTAGGAGCGGCTTTCTTGACTACCTTTTTGGCAGCGGCCTTCTT
>JALRAZ010000034.1 GCA_023257935.1 Verrucomicrobiota bacterium | reverse complement strand
GGGACCCAGAGGTATGGGCATGGGACCTAGAGGCATGGGCATGGGACCCAGAGGCATGGGTATGGGACCCAGAGGCATGGGCATGGGACCCAGAGGCATGGGCATGGGACCCAGAGGCATGGGCATGGGACCCAGAGGCATGGGTATGGGACCTAGAGGCATGGGCATGGGACCCAGAGGTATGAATCAATCAGATGCTGAGGAAGATTCCGAGGTTCAGGAGAGGCCGCGCCGACGAGACGTGAAGCCAAATGAAGGATCACGTGGAAGAGAAAATCCGGATGCTATTGAGCGTGGCGAGGGTGATGAGCGTCGCTCAGAAAGCCGCCCTCAAAGAGGCCGACGCGATGAGGGTGAGGCATCAAGCCGTGATCGCGAGGAGACCACTGAAAAGGAAACTTCGGTCTGATCGATTGCCTTTCGCCACTAACTTTATTCGGTTCGCGAACGTCTCCATGCGGGGGTGTTCGCGAACTTTTTTTGACATACGCTTCATTAGCCAAGGCCGGAGGATCTGTTCATGTGGAGGAACCTGTCTGTTTATGGGTTGGCCCCAGCAGACGCCCGATGCTCAGCCCTTGAACCAGAACGGAAAATAAAACCACCGCATAGGTTGCCACTAAAATGAGATCTCGTTCCTTGCCGGCTGGAAGCGCCAAGGCAAGTGCCACAGAGATGCCACCACGAAGTCCTCCCCAGGTTAAAATGGAGACGGCTCGTGGATGAAACGTTTCACCCCATTTTCTGAGGCATGCCACCGGGAGCCAGACGCAGATCAGCCGACAGGCAAGCACCAGGGGGATGCTGACCAATCCAATCCCAATATAAATAGGGTCCAGTTTCAGGATCATGAGCTCCAGCCCAAGCAGCACAAAGAGCACGGCGTTTAGGATTTCATCAATGAGTTCCCAAAAGGTGTCCAAGTGTTCTCGGGTGGCTTGCGACATGGCCATGACCCGACCGATGTTTCCCATCATCAGGCCAATGACGACCATGGCTAAAGGCCCGGAAACGTGAAGTTTCATCGCCACAGCATACCCACCCATGACCAGTGCCAGGGTGATGAGCACCTCAATGGAGTAGTGGTTGACTTGCTTAAGCATGCGGTATCCTGTGTAGCCCAGTAAGAGCCCAAGTACGATGCCTCCGCCGGCTTCCATGGCAAACAGGGACAAGACCCCCTTCACTCCCATCGAATGATCGGGATCCAGGGCCTCAAACAAGGCAAGGAAGACCACGACTCCCACCCCATCGTTGAACAGGGATTCGCCTACAATTTTGGTTTTCAATGATTGCGGAGCTCCCATTTTTTTAAGCAGGCCAATGACGGCAATGGGATCGGTAGGCGAAATCAAGGCTCCGAAAAGCAATGAGTAAATCCAGGGCAGTTCGATCCCGAAAAGTGCGACCAATCCCTTGGTCAGGCTGCCGACCAAAAGCGTTGAAAGCACGACTCCCAGGGTGGCCATCCATGTGATGATCCTTGCCTTGGAAAGAAGATCCTCCAGGTTCATGTGCAGGGCGCCCGCAAAGAGAAGGAAGCACAGCATGCCTTCCATCAGGGCTTTCTCAAAATTGATTTGAGCCATTCCTGCCGTGGCGGCTGAAGCGACCTCAAATCCCATCCACCCCAAACCAAGCATGATCACCGAACAAACCGAAGTGATGGCCATGAGCCCAATGGTGGTGGGAAGCTTCAACCAACGGTGATTGATCCATCCGCAAATGGCGGCTATGGAAAGCAGTAATGCGCTTAATTCAAAAAGGCTCATGAATGGGTTTGGATGGCAGTATCCCTGAGGGTTGGTTGTGGCGCCGAGTGCTCACCCGTGAAACAAACTACCTTACCCTCGGAGCAGGTTCAAACGCTGGTTGTTGATCTTTGTGAAATCAAAAAAATACCGGAATGCTCCATTGGGAGCACTCCGGTCGATTCAAGGGTGGTGATCCCATGCCCTATCGGGCTAGGTAAAACTTGGTAGGTGCCTGAGCTTGAACCGTGTAGGGACTTGAAGCGTTTTCTACCGGGCTAAAAGGTCCGGTGAGTTGATCGGATGACTCCAGGGTGCCAGTGAAAATGATTTCTACCCCACCATTATTGTTCAACCGAATGCTTTCAATGGAACCGGGTTGAGCCGGTGCCTGAGCTGCCGCCAGTTCAGCGATTTCAGATTCACTCAAAATAGCTTCATGGACCTGCCAGTGATACATCACACTGCCCTGGGCCATCGCATCGACTTCGCTACCGATTCTGGCCGCCATGAGCTTGACCTCTCCGTAGAGGTCAAAGTTGACGGCCATAAAGCCCGCATACAGCCCATTGACGTAAAGGCGGGTTTCGCCGGCATCCAGATCATTCACGAACACTACATGAACGCGTTCATCAAAAACCGATGCGGTGCTACCAGGACCATCGGGTTCGAAGACGTTGTCTGCCACACCGAATTCGGTAATCCCGAAAACTCCTTGTTCATTCCATTGATCGAGTTTGAGGCCCCAGGAGTCGTTGCCAGCAATGGCAGTGGAAGCGCCAGCCTTGATAGCGTGGAAAGAAAACTCGAGCGAAACATTCCCAAAGATGTTGCCAAAATCGACAAGGGTCGGCTCGCCTAGGGCACCTTCGGGTACTTCAGGGCCGGTGGGTTCCTGAGGGTCTACCGGTTGCACTGGAGAGGTCGGTTCCCTGGTCTCGGCGGCTTCGTAAAGGCCAGCAATGTCTGTTTCGGAGAGCACCCCCTGGTGCGTGTTCCAGTAATAGAGAATACTGCCTGCTCCCATGGGGTCGGTATCGACATCAATCCTCGCAGCCATGACCTTGGTAGGGCCAGACATGGCGAAGTTGCCATAGAGGTAGCCCACATATTCCCCGTTCACGTAAAGCCTTGTCTCTTCCATGGTGATATCGTTGACAAAAACCACATGGAGATCCTCACTGAATATTGCCTCATCACTACCATTGCCCTCGAGATCAAACACACTGTCAACCACGCCAAATTCGGTAATCCCGATAATCCCTTGTTCATTCCATTGATCGAGCTTGAGGCCCCAGGAGGCATTACCTGCTATGGCCGTTGAGGCACCGTCTTTTTGAGCATTGAAGAAGAACTCATAGGTAGCATCCCCTTCGATAGGGCCCATATCCACGACGGTGGGTTCGGTAAACGGACCGGTCGGATCAAAGGCCACGGCGCTGGCGGCCAGTTCAGCAATGAAGGTTTCATCCAAGGCGGCATTGTAAGTGGACCAGGTATACAGGACACTGCCTGCTCCCATGTGATCGGTCGCCTGTTCCAGACGAGCCCCCATGACCTTGGTCGACCCGCCCAGATCGACATTTGCAGCAAGCGTCCCTGCCAGGGCTCCATCGACATACAGACGCATTTCCTCTTGCGATACGTCATTGACCAGGACCACATGTACGTCACGATCAAAAACCGATGCGGTGGTAGCTTCGCCCACAGGTTCAAAAACATGGTCCGCGATGCCAAATTGGGTGAGTCCAAAAACGCCCTGCTCATTCCATTGATCTAGTTTGAAAGCGACGGCATCGTTCCCTGCAATCGCTGTGGATGCTCCATCCTTGCTGGCGTTGAGAAAGAAGGCATAGCTGGCATTGCCTGAAAGGCTCCCAAAGTCAACGACTGCAGGATGCAGGTGGGCATAGGTGGAGGAGGCGATGGCCTCGTTTGGGTTGGCTGGGTCAACAGGGTCAACAGGGTCCACTGGATCGACAGGATCAACCGGATCGGTGGGCTCAGCTGCATCGGCTAGGGCCTTGATTGCGTCAGCACCCAAGGCCTCGTTGTAAGTGGCCCAGGCATAAAGTATACTATCGCTTCCCATGGCATCCCCATCGGTGCTCATTCGCGCCGCCATGACCTTGACCTCTCCCGATAATTCGAAATTACCCACGATGTAGCCTGATAGGAATCCATTAACGTAGAGAAGGGTTTCTTCTACCGCAGTGTCGTTGACAAAAGCGATGTGTACATCTTCTCCGAAGACTGAATCAGGAAAACCCTGCCCATCGGCTTCGAACAAATTGTCAACCACCCCAAATTCAGTGGTTCCAATGAGGCCAGTGGTCGGCCACTGTTCGAGTTTAAGGCCCCAGGCATCGTTCCCGGCAATGGCAGTGGAAGCACCGCCTGGGTTGGCATTGAAATGGAACACGTAGGTGGCATCCCCACTCAAATCACCAAAATCGACTATGGTGGGTGATGTGAGGGCGCCATCGGAGGAAGCAATGGGTTGGGCGGCCTTTAGGCCCATGTTCAGTAACAGGCTAAGACACAGAAGACCTCGCCCAATTGTTTTGATATCGTGCATCATAGATGAAGCCAAAGTAACAGTCGGCTTCCCCAAGTCCAGTGAAGATCAAGCGAAAAACCCTCATCTGGCTAAGATGGGCAGCCTTTGTCGCCAGGCGTTCTCATCGTTCAGGTTTGGGTTTGGGCTTTTTCAAGGATGCAAAACCCTTCGGGATCCTTGAGGGCTAGCCTGTTTTCATGCTGTTTTTTTTATTTTTTTATGGTCTCATCTACGAAAGTTGATGTTTCCATCCTTCAGAAAATGTGCCACCAGCACCTTGTGGGTTATCGGGAGCTCGCTTGCCGTGGCTCAATCCGCGGTGACCGATCCGATGGTGCTTGAATGGGAATCGATGCCCTATGGGCGGCGAGCGCCACTGAATGATCCAGGGCAGGGGGGGGCTGGTTTTCAGGAAATGGAGCCTGGCGCCACAGGGTTGATCTTCACCAACCTGCTCACTCAGGTGATGAGTGATTTGAACAACAACCTGGCCAATGGGTCTGGCATCGCTTTGGGCGACATCAACGATGATGACCTGTGTGATGTGTTTCTGGCTTCGGTCGAAGGTAAGTCTCAACTTTTCCTGAATCAGGGCCATTGGCGATTCCGCGAGGCCACCTTGGAAAGTGGCTTGAGCCTGCCTGATCGCCCCGCAACCGGGGCCTTGCTAGAAGACCTGGATGGGGACCAGGACCTTGACTTGGTGGTTGCTTTCAACGGAGCTGGTGTCACCTGCTGGTACAACAATGGGGAAGGCCAATTTCAGGATCGGACTCCTGCTGGGTTTCAGTCCCGTACTGGCCCGACCAGTCTGGCCATCTCGGACCTCGATCAAAATGGTCTGCTCGACCTCTACGTCGCCAACTACGGTGAAAACACCTTGCGCAGCGGGGCAGCCGTGCGTTTGAGGACGGTTCGCGGCAAGCAAGTGGTTATGGGCCGATGGCGGGATCGCATTGACGTCATCGATGGGCAAATGGTGGAGTTTGGTGAACCCGACCAGCTGTGGCTACAGACTCAACCCGGCGTGTTTCAGCTCCAGTCCTGGATACAGGGAGCTTTTCTCGATCCTTTGGGTAAGCCGCTGACCGAGGCACCGCGCGATCTGAGCCTCAGTGTCATGATCCGAGATCTCAATCAGGATGGTTTGCCTGATATCTATGAGTGCAATGATTTCCATTGTCCCGACCGTTTTTGGATCAATCAGGGTGATGGGGTCTTTCAAGCCATCGGTTTGGATGCCCTGCGAACCATGTGTCATTTTTCCATGGGTGTTGATGCGGCCGATGTCAACCGGGACGGGTATCTGGATCTTTATGCGGTCGATATGCTCAGCCCCCTCCACGCCATCAGGATGATTCAACAGACTCAGATGAACCCTGATCCTCGGCATCTGCCGCTCAATGAACCCTACCGACGACAAGTAAGGCGTAATACGCTTCTCATGCAGCGGGAAGATGGCTCTTATCGCGAACTGGCTCGCTTGGCCGGGCTTGAAGCGACGGACTGGTCTTGGTGTCCCATCTTTCTCGATGTGGACTTGGACGGATGGGATGATTTACTTGTGGTCAATGGCCATTTGATGGATGCCCTGGACTCCGATGTCATGGAGCGCCGTCAAAAGCTTCCGGAGGGTTCAAGCCAGAGAGCTGAAATTCGCTATCCCCCCCTGATCACACCCAATCTGGCTTTTCGCAATCTAGGGAATCTAAGCTTCGAGCCCGCAGGAGTTCAATGGGGCTTTCAGAGCGAGCGGGTTTGTCATGGGTTCGCTTTGGGAGACCTGGATCTGGATGGAGATCTGGATCTGGTCATCAATTGTCTCAATGATCAGGTCCTCCTCTATCAAAACAAGGTTTCGGCGCCTCGTTTTTCGGTGCGGTTGATAGGGCGTGGTGGCAATGCCTCTGCCATCGGGGCCAAGGTGGCGTTGGTAGGCCAGAAGGGGAGATATGAGCAGGAGATCATCGGTGGTGGGCGCTATCTGTCTGACGATCAGAATCTCAAAACATTTGCCATGAACATGGAACCCTCAACCAGCCATGTGGAAATAACCTGGCCCGATGGAACCTTATCCATCATTGAGGCTATTCAGGCAGGCATGTGCTATGAGATCGATGCCAACAAGCTTGCATCCAGATCGTCAAAACCCATCCCACCTCCTGCAGTCAATCCCCTCTTCCGGCAATCTGATGCCTCCATCCAGTTGCCAGCCAGGCCTCCATCTCGGCCGGACTGGGAATGGCAGCCATCCCTCAACCGACCGTTACTCACTGAACGAGCTCCAGTGCAGCTTGTGCCTCAGCAGCAAACTGGGGTTGACCGATTGCGTCTGATTGATACGGCCTCTGAATCTGGGAAGGTCCAGCACCCAATCAGGGCTTGGGCGTGGGTAGACTCGCAACGCCAATCTCACCTCAAGCTACTTGAGGGTATGGTTTTGGCCGACCCACAGATGCCGACAAGTCCCATTCAGGGTCCCGCTCCTTTTGCCACAGCCGATGTCAATCAGGATGGGCATGAGGATGTTTTTGTGGGATTACCTCCCCTTCCAGGGCTCTACCCTTTGGATCAAGGCAGTCGACTTTATCTGGGTGGCAACGCTGCTCAGGTAGAGTCTGGTGCCCCCTGGTCGGATCTTGGCCGGGTGCGGGCAGCCGTGTTCACTGACTTCAATCAAGATAGATGGCCTGACTTGGTTGTAGCCTGTGAGTGGTCTGCGCTCCGCTTGTTTCAAAACAAGGAAGGTAGCTTCACTGAGGTGACCGAAAAGACCCACCTTTCCCAGCACCTGGGGTGGTGGCAATCCCTTGTCACCTTGGATGTGGACCAGGATGGGGATGAGGACCTTGTGGCCGGTAATTGGGGCCGCAACACCCGCTATCAAACATACATGAAACATGGACTCCGACTCTATCAAGCTGATGTCAATCAGGACGGGGTGGTGGAAATGATGGAAGCCAGATTCGATGCATCGGCTCGAAGGTGGCTACCTTTGGATGGACTGGCGATACAGGAAAAAGTTTTTGCGGGTTTGCGTAATCTTTACCCTAGTCACCGGGCCTTCGCAGAAGCATCCATGGAAACCTTATCAAGCCAACTTGGGCTGGGTGATGCATTCCTTCACATCAACACCCTGGACTCTATGCTTTTCATTAATCAGGGAGGGCATTTCGAGGCTGTGGCGCTTCCTGACCTGGCCCAGCATACGCCCATCCCGCATCTTGTGACGGCTGATTTCAATCAGGATGGGGATCCGGATCTGTTCATAGCTCAAAACTGGGAATCAACCCCTGAGCACGTTGGGGCGATCAACGCTGGCCAAGGTCTTGTGTTACTTGGGGGGGTGGGTTCGACCTTTGAGCCACTTTCATCCACTGCGTCAGGAATCCGCATCGATGCCGAGCAACAGGGCGTATGGGTCGGGGATGCCAATGGGGATCAGCGACCTGATCTGTGGATTCAGCATTCGGGCACGATCGAGCTTTATCTCAATCAACACGGCCTTTAAACCCTTCACTTTCATGCTCTGATGGAATGAACGATCACCCTGCCATCAAGCCTGCCTACTATCTGGCCTGTTTTCACTGTGAGGCACCGTTGGAGGATTTGCCTCGAGTCTTTGGTATCGTCACTGCCTGCAACCCTTTTGGCCGGATCCTTTCTTCGGATGAGAATCGGCAAAGAGACCGGGACTTGGAGCAGCAGTTGATTTCCATGGGCCATCCTTTTTTTCGAATCAGTGGTGGCAGTCGGGATGGTAAGCACTTGGAGCCAGGATTTGGCCTGTGGACCCTTGATGCAAAAGCTCTCAGAGAGCTCGGTCAGGATTGGGAGCAAGATGCCGTATTCTGGATTACCGATGGGATTGTTTCGATGATCGCCTGCCAGGAGGGTTCCTTCCACGAGGTTGGGTCCCTGGCTGAGCGTTGGGTAGATCGTCGCACCGATTAGGAGGCAGCGATTCTCAAGGGCGGATCTTCAAACTGTCTGTTGTCAGTCAGCCTTGGCGACTGGAAGAAAAACAAATCGGCTTTCTCCAGGTGGAATGGCTACAGGGATGAGCCCCGAGGCATTTCTAGAAAGGGTGCGATCAGTGATCCATTCGCTAGGGGTTCCAGTGATACCGCTGCCAGGTTTTGTCTCAAGCATGACATGGGCGATGGCTTCAGCATGGACTCGAGCGGGTTGATCTCCAGTTTTGAAGACCCCGTCGTTGTTGATCAACTCCACCACCCAGCCTTCCTGATTTCGGTTGACCTGATACTGAACAGGGTCCCCTGAAAGCGCCACGGGCATCAGCTGTTGACTGATTTCCCGCAGGTTGCTCCCATCAATAGCCAGGGACTCACTGAGGGTAGGCATTGAGGGTGGTTTGATGATATGCAAGGTGCCATGTTTCTCCCAGGAGGCGATGCGTTCCTGGCCCAGTGATGCTGCATGGCGTGGGTGAATCCAGCATTCACTTCCTGCCAGGAGGGCCTTTTGCAGTTCACGAACGAAAAAGGGCGAGAAATTCATGTCGCCAGCTAGCAGGATGCAGGGGTAACGAGCCATGGTGTCCCCCGTGACGGTGTTAAGCATCACATCGGCCATTTCTCCATATGGGGTTGGGTTCAGGTAAGCAGCCTCAGGATTGGTGTCAGCGTTGGGGTAGGGCAGTCGGAGCGAGCTGAAATAGAGCTGTTTCTCTAACAAGTTGAAGATTTCCCAATCTCCCTGCGTACGCTCGAGAATCCCCCAGGTGCGCTCGTGAAAAGGGGCGTAACCTGCCAGATGATCCAGAACAACCAGAAGGGGTGTGTGTGGATTACCGCGGTCATGGCTTTGCATGAATTCAAAGGTTTCGGCCGCTGCTCTCCCATGAGCCGTTAGCCTCCAAGGCGCCTCCTCTTTCTCGAAAAAAATATTAAGGCTGTTCTCCGGGGTCACCATGGCGGCTCCCGCAAACCAGGCATGGAGCCAAAGGCGTTTGTAAAGACTCAGGGAGTGACCTGCATCCAGGCCTCGCGTGAGATTACCGTCTTGCTGCAAGACCCCGCGGGTGGTGACTGAAGGACCAAACCAGGGGCTGACCTGCACTGTCCAGGGGATGTTCCACTGCCTGGAGGCACCCCGAGCAAAGGCAAATTTGGACTGCGTGTAGCCGATATTCTCGCCTACCTCCAGCCCCACTGCACTGGCTCCCCATTCGGCGGCGTAGGCCTCGTAATGAGAATGCCCAGTCACACTGATGAGTCGCCCAGCCTTGGCCTGTCGGTGCCAGTAAAAGTATTCCCTCAGTTGATGGTAGCATGCCTCGCGCGTGTCCGGCATGGGATCAAAGCCTCTCTGGTTGGCCGGAATAAAAAAGGGTTCGATGACTGCCTGCGAATCGGTCCCCAAAACCGCTTCCCACCAATTGCGATCTGAGGTCAATCGATGAAAGTGATAGCCCCATTCTCCCAATTGAATGGCCGCAAAGCCTCCGGATCGATCCATGATACGCATCGCCATTTCACCTGCCGGATCTAGCACGCTGGGACCTCCTTTGACCTGCATCGCGCCTCCCTGGGGTGGGTAGCACACGACGGGCCATCCTTGCTCAGCGAGGATCCCCAGTAGTGGGGCGGCCTGGGCGCCTGCACCTGGACCAGGGTCAAAACCATTGCCGAGGCTGTGGTCCTTCATGAAGGCCATGAGGTTTTCTAGTTGGCCCGGGTTCCCCGGCATCCCATACAAAGAAAAGACGACCCCAGGCTGCCCAGGTAAGAGCCGTGGCATGAGGAGTTGCACTTCTTCGGCCTTTGCATCAGGGCTTATGGCTGAGGACCATGGAATGATTGCAAGAAGAATCACTTTAAGCCCCAAGGAGATACGTCCTGTGGGTTGGCTTAACGCATGAGTGCATGGCATGGGTCATAGAATGGGCTTGCCGCTAGGGGCTGTCAATGGGACCACTGAAAAGTAGTGGCATGGGTTGTGAGGCGTGGATGGCTGTGGTATACCCCGAGCTCAGCATGGAGCAAAAAAGTGATCAACGAATGATTTGGGTGCCTCTGGTGTGCGGCATCCTGTCCTTGTGCATGGGTGGGGTGTCATCGATTGCCGACGAACCCCAAGTGCCCGCCTCACCGGCCGTACCAGCTTATCCAGATGTCAGGGCAATGCTTGCCGAACCCTTTGACGATTTCAAGGAAGGGGCTGTGGTGGCGGGCTGGGAAGCCCTGCGACACCGGATGAGAGGTAATATTTATCAGAGTAATCCAAATGGTCTCAAGGAGCCGCGGTTAACTCAATTTGAGCGATTGGTGCGAGGTGAGCCTGAAGATGTTTTGAAGGTGAATCGAGAGATCATCGAATATTGTGTGAGCAAAAAGGCCGAAATAGAGGCTGCCTGGGCTGATCCAGCTCGTCGTCACCCGGCTAAGGAAGTCTGTCAATATCAAACCGAATTGATTCCACTTGCCATCCTTCCGTTGCGAATCGGCCAACGCCTAGTACCGGAAGCGCATCGTGCCATCCGTGAGGTTCTCTTGGCTTTTCGCCCCGAAACAGCTGATGTGGAACCCACCATGTGGATGCATGCCCCAGGATACAATGGTGCCAATGCGCATGATTATTTGAGTTTTCTCTGCTTGAGTTGGGAAGTGACCAAGGATCCCGCGATTCGGGATGCCGCCTATTGGGGATTAAGAAGGGAGTTGGATCATCTCAATCTCAGTGGAGATATCGCCGAATTCAATGTCCTGGAAGGGCACTGGTGCAGTGCCAATGGCTACGACGCCATGAAGGCGTTTCTGAGCGACCCGCAAATGGCTCGCATGGCTCGCATGATCGCTGAGCGTATTTGGCTCAACCGCTTCCTTACCTGGTCCCAAAGCGTGGAGCGCATTACCGGGCCTGGCAGTCGCATGGCACCTGGTGCCTGGTTGGGTAGTAGCGGAGATCGGCTTCAGTTTGCCACTGGGCTCCAGCAACCCATTTGGGTGAATGAATTCTTTGATTGGGAGGTCTGGCAGCAACCTTTAAGTGGTGGGCGTTGGCCTCTGGACGATGTTGAAGGGATTGTGCCCGATCTGCCCAATTACCTTCAGGACGTGGCTTGGCGCAAGCAGTTACCGCAGACCCTTCGCAGTGCCGTACACCTGATTCCTTGGATGCAGCGCTACCCGAAACTTGAAGGGGTATCTCATGCGACACCAGAGCCGGGCATGGGAGAAATCATCAATCATCAAACCGAAGCCTATGCGCTCGGATCCATCAACCGACCTTATGAGGCCAGTGAGTGCATGGTATATGCTTCAGCTTGGTGGAATGATCAGCGAGCCGCAAGGGAACACCCGATCGGAAGCCCCAAGCGCTTTTCGCTTCTTTTTCCTCATTATGTCTTCAATGGCGCTTCCTTCATGGATCGGACGGAACTGTTTTATGAAAACCGCCCGGATCAGCCCCGGCACGATGAATGGACCCGTTCACCGGGGCCATGGATGCGTGAGTTTGCCGAGCGAGGCAGGGTGGGTTTGCTTCAACATGAGAACACCCTGATCTATGCCTACTCTGGGCGTAACCGAGGCCCCGATGACAACCCTTTGGTAGCCGAGAAGACCCACCGGGTTTCAGCGGGTATGTTCCTGTTTCGCTGGGAGCCCGGGCTGGAGGGCTTGTTCATCAATCGCAAGCCTGTCACCCAATTGCCGGTAGATTTGAACCCCGGTGACTGGTGGTTCATCCAAGACGGGGACACCTACGTGGGTGTTCGTCCTTTGGAATCAACTCACTTATCGGGTCCCTGCCGAACCCGTTTGGAGGAGCGCACCCGGCAGATTGTACTCTATCAGGATAATTATGTGGGTTCATCCACCGAGGGCATTACTGACGAACAATGGGTTCAGGCTCGCAGTGGGTTCATTGTGGAAATGGGTGATGCAAAAGAGTACGGCAGTTTCAAGGCGTTTCAGGATCGCATGCTGCGCGCCAGAGTGAAGGAGTCGGTGGATGGTTTTGTCAGAAAGGTTGATTACCGTCGCTCGGGTCGTCGAATGGAAATGGATTGGCATTGCTATCTGGAGACTTACCTCAAGCGTCGTGTTGATGGGAAGGAAGTGGAGACGATTCGTTTTCTTCAGTCCCCCGAATTTGCCGTGGGTGATTCAGGGCGACTACAGACCCATGACGCCAAACTTAAAACCAGGGAAGGGGATCCAGCCTGGCTCCTTTCGGCCACGCCTTCACAGAGCTGGGTTGCTTATCAAACACAGCCCCATGTGCAGTTGCCTCTTGTCCTTGAAACCCCGGTCGGTGAGGTGGAAAGTGAGCGATTCCCATTTGGAAAGCTGATTGTTCAAAAGAAGGGGGAATCCCTTCATCTGGAAATTGATGCGGGCTTCCGTCCTTTCTGGAGTAGCGTGAAATGGCGTGCTCAGATTTGGCAGGCAATGGGGACTCACCCATCGGATATCGTGATTCGCACTCGGGCACCTAAAGTGACAGCTTCCATCAATGGGGATGACATGCCAGTGGTCTGGGACGATGCCAGAAAACATTGGATCTTGGATCCCTACGCCAGGATTCCAAGGGTGCTGGATCGAGTCCAACCGGCCGGAAGACCACCCATACAACCGGTGAGGTAAATGAAGTGTATGCCTTGCATTGGACTCAAGCCACAAAGGGTTTGCCTGATGCCAGTGAATGCGCCAGTTGCTGATACACTTGCCTGAGTTGCCTGAGGTCGGGATGGTCTCCTGCCACCTTTTTCAGCCGCTCGGCCAAGCACCCTTGATTGAGGATCAACTCGATGGTGTCCACCCAGCTCAAGTGTTCCCATCCTACTTGCTCAATCAAAGCCCGCCAGAGCTCACCTGCTTTCATGGGGGTGGGCTGCTCAAGCCCAAGAGCTTCCAGGTATGGCTTATGGGTAATGTGCGCCTGGGTGCCATCCTTAACACAATGCCCAAGGATGGATTGAAGGATGCGGGTTGAGGGGTGCTTGACAGGTTCCCTGAACCCACTCTCTCGATCAATCAAGTTGCTGAGCACCAGACCCATGACCTGAAGGATGGCTAGATCGGCCTGAGGGCATTCCTGGTTGTCCATGACCCTTATTTCAATGGATTGACGAGAGAACCTGGCGATCGCACCGCGGGCATTGGTCCATTCAGGTTCCAGAACCCCGCTTGGGTCATGGTGTTTTAGCTGCCTGGCAATGCGGTTCAAGATGTGGCGTTCGTAATCTCGAATCGACCGGATAGATTCAGGAACCACCCTTCCTGTGATGGTTGGAATCAGTGCACAGTTGGACTGATATTGTTTGATGCGCTCATCCATGAATCGCGAGGGGGTTCCTTCCACGAAAGGAGAACTGGCAGCCAGAGCAGGGAGGATGGGCAGCAAAACGCGTATGGCACGATGCAGCTGCAGGAAGGAAGCTTCATCTCCAAAGGGCAAGTTGAGATGGGTGGACTGGAGATTGCTCCATCCATGCCCGTGGCAACCGAAGATACGGTCAAAAGTGTGGTAGATTTCACGGGATCCATGTGGCCAGAGTTGGGTTTGGCTCGCGGGATTCATCCATGGATGCATGCCTCCTGGCAAGAGGCAGCATCCCAGAAGATCCAGCTTCTGATTGATGATGGTGACGTGCTTATTAAAAGCATCCAGGCTTGATTCCAGCTTTTCAATGGGCTGGGTCGTCTTGAGTTCAATAAGGTGAAGGCATAGCTCATTGGACCATGTGATCTCCTCGTGCTGGCGATCACCATATCCACCTTCTGGTAGTTTTAGGAGTCGATCTGCCAGAGGAGCTACCTCAAGCGATGACTTGTTGACGATCATGTACTCCAACTCCACCCCATGGCGGTCAAATCGGTATTGGTTCATGCGATTCCATTGCTTCGGCTTGTGATCAGGTGCTCCATTTGACGGATCATGAAGTCAATGATGCGCTGATAAAGCTCTGCCCCTAGGACGGCATCTTCAACGCCAAAATCCAAACTGGGGTTGTCATTGACCTCGATGACATAGGGGCGTTGTCTGATCCACTTGATATCAATCCCATAAAGTCCCTTGCCTATGATGCTGCCTGCCCTGGTGGCAGTCCGAAGCACTCGGTCTGGGACTTTGTGCAGGGGTAGGGTTTCGTAATTGCCAGCGTAATCATCAAGGTTTCCCTGGCTGAACTTGTGGTTGTATATTTGCCAGTGATCGCGTGCCATGAAGTAGCGACAGGCGTAAAGGGGTTTGCCATCCAGGATACCAATGCGCCAGTCGTAATCAGTGCGTAGGTATTGTTGGGCAATCAACAGTTCGGACTTTTCCAAAAGAGCATCGACGACAGAGTGAAACTCGCTTTCATCCTCCACTTTTTCAACGCCTCTGGAAAAGGAGGAATCAGGCTGCTTGAGCACACATGGAAGGCCGAGCCGCGGGATCACCTGATCCTTGTTCCCTCGATGCAGGATGATGGTTTCAGGAGACGGAATTGCCTTTTTACGAAAAGATTCGGCCTGATACACCTTGTTGGCGCATCGAACAATTGAAATAGGGTCATCGATGACACTCAGACCTTCGGATTCGGCTCGGCGGGCGAAGCGATAGGTGTGATGATTGACAGCAGTGGTTTCTCGGATGAAAAGCCCATCAAACTCATTGAGCCTCCCATAATCTTCAGGATGGATCACCCTTGCTGCCACATGCCTGCTTTCAGCAGCTTCAATAAATTGAGTCATGGCTCCTTGATCGGAGGGAGGCGTGGGATCCTGAGGATTAACCAAGATTGCCAGGTGAAATCGAGTGGAGAGCTTTCTGCGTTGGTGACTTCTTTTCCCGAAGAAGGATTTGGCAAATTGGCTCACCGAAGGCATGTGGGATTCTGGAACGTCGCTTAGTGAAATGGGAGAGATATGCCCAATGGTCCATTGGTTATTTACTTTGCGAAAATGAGCTCGTAGTAACGGGACAGGGAATAAATTGTAAAGAGCCCGGCTCAAGCGATCATACTTGGGAGACAGGTTGCTCGAGAAGTAAATCGAAAGAGTGAAGCGATCTCCCTGCAGACTTCTCAGACTTTTTTGAATCAACTCATCCAGCTCCATGGAAATAGAACGGATGATCGAGCGGTAGCGGATACTCTGAAGAGTACTGACCGAGGGGACCGGTCGATGCCCTCGAGCTTCAGCTAGCAAACTCACGTAATAGCCATTCCGTTGATAAGCGTATGATCGACAAAGGTTGATCACACGACAGCTATTTTCATGCCCTGGGTAAGTGGTGTCTTCACCACCCAGATAATCCCTGGCCGAGACAATGTGTAAGTGGTCAATTTCCAGCTTCCAGCGAGCCGGGTTGTCTACCACCAGAATGGTTGAGATCATGATGTTGAAAAAGGCTCAGGGATTCATCCAGGTGCTTTGATTGGATGCGGCTTGGGGTCCTGCGTAGATTTGGTATCGACACAATCCCAGTCCATGGCACTCAAGATGGGGCGCTCCATGCTGCCTGACATAGGGCGGACTGCGATGGTGCGACTCAGCCAGAGATGGAGAGCATCGCTACTTCCCCGAATGGCTTGCTTGCCATGGGGCATGCACAACAACACCATGGCCCGACAGGCTGAAGAACAGGCAAAGACCCAGAGAAAAGCCTCAGG
>JALRAZ010000030.1 GCA_023257935.1 Verrucomicrobiota bacterium | reverse complement strand
TCTTGAAGGGATTTGTGCCTCCAGTGGATCGGCCTGTTCGGTTGGATCGTTGGAGCCATCACATGTTGCCCTGGCCATGGGAGCAAGTAGGGCTCAGGCTAATGCGATGATTCGCTTTTCCTTGGGGCGAGAGAATGATCCCAGCAGCTTGGCCAAGATGGCAGGCAGATTACCCGATATCTTGAATCGTTGTCGCAGCACCGATAAGTAGGCCAACAGCCTGTGAATAACTTTGTGAATAGTGTTAATAAGTGGTGTAAGTGGCTTAAGAGCCATCTTGCTGGTCAATTGCTCACAGGTTTTTTATTTGATAACCTGTTGTTGGGCAACAGTTAGAGAAGACCATTTGACTTATTCACTAACCTTAATTTTAATACATTTTGTTCTCTTCCTGAGATATAATAGTCATCCCTGAAGCATGAAAATCACCATCGCCAAAGAAGAATTCATCCGTGGTCTGCAATCGGTACAGAACGTGGTCAATCCTAGAACCACCCTTCCGGTCCTTTCCAACGTGCTTCTGGAAGCGGAGGATGGGAAACTGACCCTCACCGCAACAGATTTGGATGTCACGGTTTCCTGCACTGTGAAGGCCGACATTGCAAGCGGGGGTCGAGTGACTCTGCCGGCCAAAAAACTCTTTGGCATCGTGCGGGAGCTTTCCACCCCAGAAATCGAGCTCGAAGTGAATGACAAGAATGTGTGCAGCCTGCATGCTGGTGCCTCATTCTTCAAGATTGTGGGGCTGGCTGCCAATGAGTTCCCTCCCATCCCTGGCTTTCAGGAAGCCCACCGCATCACGCTTTCTCAGGAAAGTTTACGAAGCATGATCAAGCGCACGGCCTACGCCGTGTCCTCAGAGGAATCACGCTATGTGCTCAATGGTATTTTTTTCAGCATCAAGGAATTCAAGCTGACCCTTGTGGCGACCGATGGGCGACGCTTGGCTCTGATCGAGGAAGAATTGGAGGAAAAGCCCGAAGTGCAGGAGCAGTTCATCGTCCCCACCAAGGCCATCAATGAGCTCAATCGCCTGCTTGGTGATGGGGGTACGGTGCTGATGCAATTTCAGGACAACCAGGCATCCTTCCTCCTGGAAGGCGAGGACGGTGGTTCCACCCTGCTGATTTCCAAACTCATCGAGGGCAGTTATCCCAATTACGCTCAGGTGATCCCCAAGCAGTGCAAGGAACGGGTTTCTCTGGTGCGTGAGGAACTCCTCCACGCCCTGCGACGTGCTGAAATCATGACCAGTGACAAGGCACACTCGGTCAAGTTTGCTTTCTCTGAAAACAACCTTCAAATCACCGCCAACACCCCAGAAGTGGGTGAGGCTCGGGAAAATATTGCCATCAACTACGCTGGCAATGACATCACTGTCTCTTTCAACCCAGTTTATATGATGGATCCTTTGAAGGTGCTCGAGGACGACGAAGTGTTTCTGGAACTCTCCGACGAGCTCAGTCCAGGGGTGCTCAAAGTCCAGTCGCCTTTCATTTACGTCATCATGCCCATGCGGACCAA
>JALRAZ010000018.1 GCA_023257935.1 Verrucomicrobiota bacterium | reverse complement strand
AATCGATCGAAAGAACCACCGGATCATTCTCCACGCCACTCAAGCTACTGGGCTGAGTGATGATATCAATGGCTTCATTGCCGCTGGTTGTCGTTTTGGTGGATAGGAAGGAGCCCGAGATGGGGGTCAAAAGAGCTGCCGGGGTCGGATCACCCACTTTGCGCCAAGCCACTTGGGCGTAGTCGCCCCCTGATCCCTCTTTGTAAATCAGGGATACGAAATAGGATTTGCCAGCCTGAAGACTGATGGGTAGCGAAGTCGTCAAGTCACCTGTGTCGGGTTCCTGGAACGGATCGCAGCAGTCCAGTTCTTCAGCAATTAACCGCAGATTCGACTCCGATTCATCCTGGCTGAGCCAAAGTTCCCCGGCATCGTCACTGCGCATGAAAAATTCATAACTGCCCGTCTCTGGTGGGGTGATCCATCCCTCAATGCTCGCCCCATAATTGTCGAGACTGTTGTCCGAAAATACCGATCGTGTATCGAAAGAGGACAGATAATGAACCTGATCAGGGTTGTCAGGAAAGCTTCCCGCAAACAGGTCGGCAATGTTGATGCCTGGTAAATTTTCATAGACTGAAAACTTCAGGAAATAGGGTGCGTCCACTTCAGCGCCTTGGGTTGCTGTCATGGCGGCTAGGACTGCTATTGAGCTAAGCCTTGCAATGGTCTGGGGTGTCTTCATTGTGTGTTCTCTGGTTTGACTCGACTCTCAGGTTTTCTTGGGTGGAACATGCCTGGCGGGCACAGCCCTGGAATGAACCCAATACGGTGAATTGCTGATAAGCCAGTAAACCCGGCCTGAGTGCTGAGTCAAGCTGTGTTTTTTTAACCTATTGTTGCAGTGGGATTTTGCTAACTCCATGGGGGCTGACAGGTTCATGCCACGTTTCCCACCTGTGCACGGGCGATGATTAAGTCCATGCTCCGCGGAAGCGCTGGACGAGCTGGCCTCAAATGTGGATGATTCCTTCAAACAGTGCATGTAATCAGACATCGCAAACAGACCATGGCATCGACACCCAGAGCGATTGGGTGGTGGGCATGGGTGGTCGCTCTTGCCGTATTCAGCCACTGGATGTCCCGTGACCAGCTGGAGGCACAGCATCACGAGATCCCAATGAATCATACCCTGCACTGGCAGAACGGGGATAGGGTGAATGGGAACATGGTTTCGGCCGATGGACAGAGCTTGATTTGGCAGAGTCCTCTCTCTGATGTGCCAATGGAGCTGAGCATGGTCAGTCTCAAACAGATGCAATTTGCTTCGGCCAGCGAACGGACTCAGAAAGCTTTTCGTGTGCTCACAACAGGCGGGGATGTGCTTCATGGTGATTTATTGCAAACAGATAGCCAGGGGCTGGTTTTAGGCAGCCCTCGCCTTGGTCGAGTACACATTCCTCATCGTTTCTTGTTTGGGGTGTCCCTAAACCATTATCCCGACGAGGAGTTCGATGGTGCCCTTTTTGATGATTGGTTGGTTGCTTTGGGTGGGCCTATTCAAAACATGTCCTATCGCGTAGCTGGTCAACCGCCAGCCCAAAGGATGGACCTGATT
>JALRAZ010000476.1 GCA_023257935.1 Verrucomicrobiota bacterium | reverse complement strand
GTGATTTCAGGCAGCCTTGGAACCTCAGTGAGCCGTGGCGGGGCCGCGAATGATGGGGTTTATGCAGTCACCCTGAGCGTCACTGACAGTGAAGGAGCCACAAGGATTATCACGCTTCAAATGGTGGTCAGCAATCAAGCCCCGATAGCTGAGGATGACCTGATTGAGGTCGTTGGCAATCGCACGACAGTCATGACGACAGATTCGTGGTTACTGAATGATCGAGATCCCGATGGCGACTCCTTTGTTTGGGATAATATTGAAGTATTACCAGAGCATGGACGCCTTGAATATTTATCTGGAGGTCTTATTGCCTACACGCCCATGGCAGGCTTTGTTGGGGCCGACTCGCTGCTTTATCGTATTGTGGATCAGGATGGTTCGTATGCTATCGCCCAGGTAGAGATTAATGTCTTGGCAGAGTCTGGGGCCCCTATTGGCAAGCCTGACCAGTATGTCCTGACAGAGGATAGTGAAGAAGTGGAGCTGGATTTAACTGCGAATGATGACCTTCGTGTGGGCCTTAACTTCCAACTAGAGATCGTTGAACAACCAGCATTTGGGTTTCTGAGTGTTCTGGATTCAAATCGGGTTAGTTACAAGCCATTTGATGATCTGTCAGGTCATGATCAATTTGTGTATCGCTTGATTGATTCCGAGGGTTTTGTTTCCAACGATGTCTCAGTCTCTATTACAATTCTTGCTGGCCCTAAGAATCATATCCAAAATCAGGGGACACCTCAGATTGTCTATCAAAACCTTGAAGGTGAACCTGCCATTCTTTCGTTTTTGCCGACTAATCCAACAGCGAATGGAATTTCTGTCAGTGACGCTGATAGTGACATACTGAGTATTCGTCTATCGGTTGAGCATGGGATGCTTTCCATGCCAAATATCGATGGACTGATATTTGAAGGTGACATTCACTCCAATGCGGTCAGTCTGGCCCTTGAAGGGCCCATAGCTGCATTGAATCTCGCATTAGCTGGCCTGACTTACTCGCCCGATCTCTATTACCTAGGGCCAGACCACCTTTCTATCCTGACTCAAGATGAAGGTGGGCCAGATGACTTGCCTGCTCGCTACGATGAAGACAGCGATGGCCTAGCTATTTTGGTCGAACTCAGCGCATTGGGAGGGCGACGAAACACCAATTTGAGGGGGCTTATTGGTCAACTGGGAGTTGAGGTAGCTTCCATTGATTTGATCGGTTATGACGAGGCCATCATCGATGCTGTTCAGGTTGGCAACAGTCAGGTCGATCCTTTGTCGATCACCTTTCAGCCCAAGCCAGGCCAAGATGGTGGCATCAAGCCCACAAGCATTGAACTCAAGGTGAACTACCTCGATGGCAACAGCCAGATCATTCAAGTTCCGGTTTCTGTTTTTCAACCCCATCTTATTTTGATTCAGGATATTGAACAGACTGCGTTCAAGTCCCCAAATCTCAATCCCCAGACTGGCTTTTTTGAGCAATCCTTCGAGATTCTCAATGAGACACCTTTTGATTTTGCAACAGTTCGCATTTACCTCATCGGGTTGGATGAAGGTGTGAAACTGAAATATCAAGTTTTCGAGGATTTGATTGGTTCCTACATCGACATCCCAACCTACCTCCAGCCGGGAGAGAGGGTGTCTGTCATGCTTGAGTATTTTAGTTCAACGGGAAGGGCCTTTTCACCTCCGCAATTGAAGCTGCTTGTGACCGAGGAAACGATCGAAGATGTGCTGCCAATATCGCCTGCAGTTCAGGTGGAAAAGATGAATTGTTTTGCCAGCATCGGCTCCAACGGCAGGCTTGACAGCTGTTATGTCACATTTGCTACCGAGCTTGGAGCGGAATACCGAATCCAATATTCAGATGACCTTACGATATGGCACACCGCTGTGGGTTCGGTTTTCGGAACTGGCGAAATGATGATCTGGCAGGATCGTGGGCTACCTCTAACTGAGCCTTTACCGCAGGATTCCAACGCCGGACGCTACTATCGACTGTTGAAATTCAATACAGGACAATGAGAGTGATGATTTCACGCCTAACATATACCCCAAGAGCCTATTTTCCACTATTGTTATGCAGCATACTTCTACCTTGCTATGCTGCAGACATACATAAAGAGAAAGATGGTGATACTTTTTCCACGGCAGAGTTGACGCTAAAGGACGAGTCAGACTCCCCTTATCACATAGGGCTGCGTTACTTCAATATTTGGGGTGTGGACGCATCCAGGACCGTCAAATCGGACTTCATAAACCAAGTTGGGCCGGCCCAAGGCGGAGGTATGGACCGTTCTTATATGGATGGATTTGTTTTCAGGGATTCATCCGACAACCTTGGTGACATCCTGCTACCCTCCAGGACGCATTTTTTTGGTTTTGATGATACTTCTCAGTTCATTCAGGACGGCAGTGGAGGGGCGCTGCAGTTCCACTCCTTACGACGCCTTGAGAACACGCAGAATCGTTCTTCTTCGCGGTCAGTTTCCAATGGTGTTGAGTTTAACGTGGGACGCATGATCAGGAGAGGCAACAACTGGGTTTTGAATCTAGATGGTTCCCTTTCGTTCAATAGAGCAAACTCTGCCTCAGGATTCTCATCTACCCAATTTGAGTTGCTAACA
>JALRAZ010000441.1 GCA_023257935.1 Verrucomicrobiota bacterium | reverse complement strand
CAATCTCCCCTTGTGAGAGCAGGTAGGAGTTTTAAACACCAGACCAGTAGCCTGTCCCAGCAGCTGGTCTGAGGGACCTGATAAAACTAGCCAGATCAAGGCTGGAGAGGATGGGACCCATTGTATTGATGCGAACCACCTGCATAATCTCTTTGAGCTCATGGATGGGATGCATCATCCTGAAGCCTACTGCATGATGGATAAGATGGATTCAACACAAAGTGAAGATCTCCTTTCAGCCGAACAAATTGCTGAATTACAAACTAGCATTGAGAGGCATTTCAAGGAATCAACCTATCAGGTCTTTTTTCAGCTAAATGAAAAACCACCCATAACCCCTTCTGAATTCAGGTTTTTCCTATGCAAGCAGCTCCAGGATGGGTCCAATTATTTGGCTCAGTGCCCGATTTATCTCAACCTTGAGATGTATTTCCACCTTCTTCAGACGGGATATTTTTCAAATTTTCTCGAGACCATGGAGGAGTTGATGTGGGGAATCGGACAATACAATCAAAAACTTTCTCACATCATGTTTGACTCCATTTGCAAGGGTGAAAAAAGTGACGAGTGGATTCAGGCATACAAAACTAAAGCCATGCCAGCTTTGGATTACTCCTACTTGATATTGAATGATGATTTGGATGCAATCCACTCGGTTAAGGAGATCAGGCTCTACAACGCGAGGTTAAAGGATATTTTTGCTAGCCTGTTGGGCATCCATCAACTTTCATTGGCTCAGACCGACAGGCAATCATACCTCAAGGACCTCACTTTCGAATTTTCCATCGGCAAGGCTGACATGCGGTATTCGTATCGGGAGTTTCTCCAACTGCTGCAAGACAAAGAGGCATTCCATCAATGGATCCTGTCCATGTTGCGAGATGCGATGGCAGAGAATACCTCTTCTTAAGTCGAACAGTGCTCTTGACTATTTTAGAGCAACCATCGGCTTCCCGTTGTTTGCAATCCATGGCTTGAAGGTTCTCGCCGCCCCAACTCAATTTCATCCTCTCTTCGGGGAGCCCCCACCTCCTACTCCTCCAAATCACTCTCTTTCCCAAGATGGCCGTAAACCCAACGATTTGGCTTGGCAATCGGCGTGATTTCATCATGTTAGGATGGTTTTTTTTGACTGGCAGCCTATCCATGAAGATATCCCACCCAAGCCCACTTCCTTCAAGCAAGGTCCTATACCTTTTCGGTATACTGAGTCTGTTGGCCGTGTGTTTGACCACCGGCTGCAGTGGTTTTCATCGCGCTTGGGAAAACCAGGCAGCTCTGACCTCTACTGAGGATGAGGGGCTCTCAGGGCTCTGGGCGGGCAAGTGGGAAAGCGAGAAAAATGGCCATCATGGCACCTTGCGATGCCTCATCACCCAAACCGGCAATCAACAATACCAGGCATGGTATCATGCCAAGTACCTGAAATGGTTTAGTTATGCCTACAAGGTCGACATGGAGGCGCACCTCACTGAACCCAATCTGATCACCTTTCAAGGCAAGGCAGATCTGGGGTTCCTGGCCGGAGGCACTTATGCCTACCAAGGACAGGTCTCCAATCATGTTTTTCAGGCTATCTATCGAGCCAAAAGTGACCATGGGGTTTTCCATATGCAACGACACATTCCTTGAGTAGCCCTCAAGAGACACACTTTGAGCATGGCTCAGAAACCACTGGCCCGATCACCCCACGCAGGTTAATCTTTCGAAGGTTGATTATCTGAGTAACCAAAGTAGAACCCATTCTATCTGTGAATCTCTCTGTTAAAAGTGACTATGCCGCGCGTGCCGTGCTTGGACTCGCTCGCCATTACCACAGTGGGAAGGCACTTCGGGTTGAAGATCTGGCCAGAGAGCAACACATTCCCCAAAATTACCTGGTCCAAATCCTAATCGAGCTCAAATCAAGTCAGATCGTGAAAAGTATTCGCGGCAAAGAGGGCGGCTACTTGCTCGACAAGGCACCCGAAGACATTTCCATGGCTGAGGTGCTTCGATGCATCCATGGCAACGTCTTTGAGCCTGCAGCATTGCAGAACCAGCACTGCCCACCCGCACTCAAACAAGCTTGGATGCAGATGCAGTCCGTGCTCGACAAGACGGCCGAGGGAATCCGCTTTCATCAAATTTTGGAAGAGGACAGCCGCAGTGGTGAGATGTATTACATCTAGAGGCTCAAGGGAGTTCGCGAATGCGAATTTTCCGGAAGAGGATGGGTGATCCCTCACTTTCCAGACAAATGTAGCCTTGGCTAGGATCGCACCCTGTGCCCCCGGATACCTCCTGGCCGTTGACCCAAAGACGCACCTCACCATTGATGGCTCGGATGTAATAATGGTTCCACTCTCCATGCCCTCGGGAAAGATGCTTGCGGGGAAAACTGCGTTCTCCATTTGGAGAGACAGGCGGAAAAGGTGTCATCTTCACCCTTACCGGGAACACATCACCGTTGGTGCCAAACCAATCGGTCTTTCCCCCACTGGCTTTGACGCGTTCGGTGTAAGCATGATCAAGGATTTGAATTTCAATCCCGTCTGGAAGCCCCGGCTTACCGGCCTCGGTTAGGCGTTGGATCGACTCAGGGGTGACCCAGAGGAAAACCCCGGAGTTACCCGCGGGTTTTTGGTGGCTCCACTCAACCACCATTTCAAAATTTTGGTAGGTTTTGATGGTGCGTAGCACGCTCACCGGTTGCCCAGTGCAGTGCAGCACCCCATTTTCCCAGCTCCAAGTTTCTTTGGCGCTATTGACAGCGGTAAAATCTTCGTCCGTCAGAGCTCGCCATCCGGGCTGGGTGTCATCCATGACGGCCTGCACGCCGGAATCTTGAGCCGCGAGTGTCATCATGCCAATGAACAACCCTATCAAACCAACCCTGATTCCTCTCTTTTGTTGTGTTTTCATCGTAAAGGTAATGAGATTGTAAAGACTGAAAGGCTAGCGATGCCAGCGGATGCGCAAGGTCTTGAATCCAAGATGACGTTCATAGGCTTCCTCCTTTTCGGTGGCAGGGAGTGATTCTAAAACATCCATGGAAGCAACCTGTTTAACGCAGGCTTCAAGCAAGGAGCGAATAACCAATCGGGCGTGAGCGGCCCCTATGCACAAATGGTGCCCGAACCCAAAGGCGACATGTGGGTTGGGTTTGCGATCCAGTTGCACTTCCTGAGGGGACTCGAAAACCGAGTCGTCATAATTCGCCGAGGCCCAACAAATGGAGATACGCCCTCCGGCAGGAACCCCATGCCCGTGAACATCAGTCTCAGCAGGGCAAACTCTTCCTATGTGAGTCAAGGGGGTGATCACCCGAAAGAATTCTTCGGTTGCATGGGTGATCCGGGTTGGATCTTCTTTGAGAAAGGCCAGGCTTGCAGGGTTGCACGCCAAGTAGTGTAGGGTCTGGGAAATACTATTGATGACTGTATCTCTTCCGCCGGCAAAAGTCAGGTTGGCAAAGCCAAGTTGTTCTTCCCGGTTTAATTTTCGATCAGCGATTTGAGCCCGAACCAAGGCACCAAAAAAACTCTGATCCTCTGGGTCCGCCATCGCCTCATCCAATTTCTGATTCAGGTAGGCTTCCAGGCCCGCGCCCCGCTGCGCACCGTCCTTACCATCTCTAAAAACGTGCGTCCCCCATTGAATCCAGACTTGGGCCTCCTCCTCTGGCACACCGAGTAAGTAGGTCATGGCACGCGATTGTATGGGCAAGGCAAAGGAGCGAACAATTTCCACCTCTTCCTGAGTCAAGGCCCATGTCACCATTTCCTCGGTCAACTGGCCAACCTGACACATCATTTTTGGCGATTTAGGACGCTGGAAGAATGGATCCATGATCTTACGGTAAGCACCATGTTCGGGTGGATCCGTCTCAACCGGAAGCTGACGAACCGATCGAACCTCCTCCTCAGATGGAATAGGTACTCTGAAGGGGGCATTGGAGCTGAATTTTTTCCAATCGCGTGCAGCCTGTCGCACTTGCTCATGCCTCAGGATCATGGGAACAGACTCTCCTTGAAAATCACACCGCAGGATACCAGCTGCCCGGCGAGCGTCCTCAAAAGGATCAGGGTGATCATTGATCTTAGCGGTCATGGGAGGTGAAAAGGTTGGCTCACCTGAGCGAAGCATGTCAATGGGATTCAAGCCCCTTCAACATTTAGCTCCACCACCTGGCCTTGGTCCATGACCAGATAAACCGAAAACGGGCGACAGCAGTTTTCGCAATCACTGATCAACTGAGATGAGCCTTCCCACTGATCAGGCCAGATCATGGACTCAGCACCACAATAAGGGCAACCACAGGGTTGAGCTTCCATGCTTGATTGCTATGCCATCACCACGTGCTGAGTCAACCCCATGGCAAGTTTTGAAGCATCTTTGATTGGCTGCAACATTGACGGGTGCCCATGGTCTTGATAACCATGAAGACGTTGAGCCTGGAAGACTTACCTGACCAGTCGCTCGCTCTTTCTCGAGAAACTTCAACATGAAAAAAAAGAAAGCTGCCACTCAACCCGCCTACCGACGTGTCCTTATCAAGATGAGTGGGGAGGTGCTGGGCGGAGAGCAGGGCTACGGTATCTGTCCAGAAGCGGTGCACGGGCTGGCTGATCAGATCGTCGCTGTGCACAAACTTGGGGTGGATATTGCAGTGGTCATTGGAGGCGGAAATATTTTCCGGGGTCTTCAGGGAAGTCAGAAAGGAATCGAGCGCGTCACAGGAGACTACATGGGCATGCTGGCCACCGTGATCAATTCTCTGGCCATGCAAGATGCCCTGGAGAAAAAAGGAGTCGACACCCGGGTGCAGACAGCGATTTCAACCGAAGCCGTGGCCGAGCCGTTCATCCGACGCAAGGCCCTGCGGCATTTGGAGCTAGGGCGGGTCGTGATTTTCGGTGGCGGCACTGGAAACCCCTACTTTTCAACCGATACCGCGGCGGCGCTACGAGCCAACGAAGTGGGGGCCGAAGTCATCCTCAAAGCCACCAAGGTGGACGGCATTTATAATAAGGATCCGATGAAGTATCCCAAGGCAATCAAGTACGATCGGATTCAATACCAGGAAGCCCTGGCCAAACGATTGAAAGTCATGGACTCAACTGCCTTTTCCTTGTGCTTGGACAATGAAATGCCCATTGTGGTCTTTGATATTTTCAAGCCCAATAACCTTAAGAAGGTCGTGATGGGACAGAAGGTTGGAACGCTGGTTTGTTCCTGATCATTGATCCAGGAAATTGGCGAAAACTAAATCGAAAATCAGAGTTTTTAGAGGATCAAAATTATGCCTGTTGACGATATCCTATTGCTTGCCGAAGAGAAAATGCAGAAGACCGAAGAAGTCCTCGTGAGGGACTTTACCGGCGTGCGCACGGGCAAGGCCTCTCCGGCCCTGGTCGAAAACATTCAAATTGATGTGTATGGATCGGTCATGCGGCTGCGCGAGGTGGCTGGCATCACCACACCAGAGTCCAGAACCCTGGTCATTCAGCCTTGGGATGCCTCCACGGTAGGACCCATCGAAAAAGCCATTCACAAAGCCAATCTAGGATTGAACCCTTCAGTGGATGGTAAGATCATCCGAATCAGCATGCCAGAGCTGAGCGAAGAGCGGCGCGTGGAATTTACCAAGATCGTCAAAAAAATGACTGAGGATGGCAGGGTTGCCATACGGCATGTGAGGCGTGAAGCCATGGATGCCATCAAGAAAGATGTGAAGGCCGGAGCCGTCACAGAGGATGAAGGTAGCATGGGGGAAAAAGAGATCCAGAACCTCACGGACAAATACATCGCTCACCTCGATGGTCATCTGGAAAAGAAGGAAAAGGAAATCATGACCGTTTGATCGGGCCTAGTAGCCCCTGGCCCATTGCCTGTTCCTTGTCGTGTGAAACACACCTCTGGGATTGGATGTATGCGGCCTCAATCCTTCCCTCACAGAGCCCATGCTAACCCTAAACCGCCTGAGTAAGGCATTTGGCGAAAAAACCCTTTTTCACCAGGTCAGCCTTCAGATCAATGAGGGCGACAGGATTGCTCTGATTGGGCCAAATGGTGCAGGAAAAACCACCTTTTTCTCAATTCTGCTCGGTGAACTGGAGCCGGATGAAGGCGACATCCAACGCCAGAAAAACCGAACAATCGGCTACCTACCCCAGGAAACTGCCAATATCCCGGAAACGACGGTGCTTGAGCTTGCCATGGAGGTTCATCCAGAGATGGCCACTCTCAGACGCATCCTGGCCAACGACCCAACCCACCATGACGCCTTGGATGAGGCAGACCATGGAGCAGCCTATGCCCGCTATGAGGAAATTGGCGGCCATGCTATTGAGGTTAAAGCCAAGAAAATCCTCAGTGGGCTGAGCTTCAGAGAATCTGATTTCAATCGTCCTCTGCATACCTTGAGTGGAGGATGGATTATGCGCACACACCTAGCGCGTTTACTGGTCATGGAACCAGACCTGCTGATGCTCGATGAGCCTACCAACCACCTTGATCTCCATTCTGTGTTGTGGTTCCAGCAATACCTCATTCACTACCCGGGCGCTTTACTTTTTATTTCTCACGATCGCGCTTTCCTCAATCGGCTAGCCCATTCAACGGTGGAACTGCGGGGAGGCAAATTGACCCGATACCGAGGTAACTATGACGACTACCTCAGACTACGAGCTGAGTCGGTCGAACAACAAAAGGCAGCCTACAAGAATCAGCAGCGCGAAATCGAGAGGCTCACTCGCTTCGTCGAGCGATTTCGCTCGAAGGCCACCAAGGCATCTCAGGCTCAAAGCAAGCTCAAGCAATTGGAGAAGATGGACAGAATTGAGGCACCGGAAGAGGACCAGGTGCACTTTAAGTTCCAATTCCCACAGCCTAAGCGCAGCGGGCAACGGGTTATCCGACTGGAAAATGTAGCCCACAGTTATGGCTCAATTCAAGTTTACCGCCAGTTGGATTTCACCGCTGAGAGAGGTCAACGTATCGTGCTGGTAGGCCCCAATGGGGCAGGTAAGTCAACGCTTCTCAAACTCCTAGCGGGCGTGCTACCAGTCAATAGCGGGATGAGGGAACTGGGTCACGAAGTTCAGGAGGGGTATTTTTCCCAACAGCGCATAGAGGTCCTCAAGCCCGAGCGTACCTTGGTTGAGGAGGCCCTGGATACCCGCCAAGCCATTACCGAGCAACATGCCAGGACCATTCTCGGATCTTTTCTCTTCAAAGGAGATGACGTTTTCAAGAAGGTGAAAGTGCTCAGTGGAGGAGAAAAATCGAGGCTGGCACTGATCAAGCTCTTGCTCAACCCGCCCAACCTGCTGTTGATGGACGAACCCACCACCCATCTGGATATGATGGGAATTGAGGCTCTCATCAATGCTCTGAAACAATTTACCGGCACCCTGATCTTCATCAGCCACGATGTGCATTTCATTCGCTCGGTTGCCGAACACGTGATCCACGTGGAGCATGGCACACTGCGTCATTATCATGGAGACTACGATTATTACCTGAGCAAACGGGAGGCAGACCAGACGGTTAACCCAATCGCTTCAGATCAACAAAGCAAGGCTGCTACGGGGCAGCAAAAACCCCAGTCGATGAACGTTGATAAGTCGCTTTCCTCCAAGGAACGTCGGCGCATGGCCGCTGAAGAACGGAAACGCCGCTCGGCAATACTGAAGCAAGCTCAAGACAAGGTGGACCTGGCCGAGACAACCGTCAACGAACTGGAAGCCCGTCAACAAACCCTGACTGATGAGCTGGAGAAACCCGAAACTTATGCCAACGGACCGAGGATCGTGGAAATCAACCAAGAGTTGACCATGATCGCTCAATCTCTGGAAGAAGCAATGGCTCATTGGGAAGGAGCTCAGCAGACCCTCGAAACCATCCAGCAAGACCTCCAAGCCCAGGAATCAGCCTAAGCTCGAGCAGTAGAGGGAACTAGAAATCGGCAATCTTCCCGTCATTGAGACGCACAATGCGATCGGTATGACTGGCCATGGCCTGATCGTGAGTTGCCATGAGTAAGGTGAGCTGACAGGCATCACGCAACTCCAGCAAAAGCTCGAGGATGCCTGAACCACT